>DATLSI010000183.1:0-20252 GCA_035534255.1 Ktedonobacteraceae bacterium
ATGATGGTGAAATGATGCGTCGTATGCTATTTTTCATTGGTTTGTCCTGCTATTTCTCCTGGCGATAGTTCTTTTTCTATTATACCGGCGTATGGTGATAGCCGGAAAGGGTATCCCGGTATGCAATCCTAATCCTCTAGCGGAAGAAAAAAGGGTGCCATGCCACTGGCTACCGCGCTGCCGCAGGCGGTAGCCATGAAATTCACTACATCGTTGTTCATCCAGCTGATGCCGCGCAATGGTTGCGTGCGCGTGCCGCAACGATGGACGCGCCGCTCAGTCTCGACCTTACAGACAGGGCAATAGTACATGGCCTGGATGGTGGCACCCAGCAGGCTGTCGAAGAAACTGCCCGCCATGCCGCTGATGAGCGCGATGAGCGGCAGGGGCGCGAGCGATTTGTGAGCACCCTGCCATGCCCGGAAGAAGATGCCCAGGGTACATGCTCCCATGCTCGACGCGACTGTTCCCAGCAATGTAATCCCGCCCGACGTGCCGGTCGCAACCGGTTTGCCGGTGGTTATCAGGCGCGGCGGTGCAGTACTGAGCACGCCGAGTTCGGTGGCCCAGGTGTCCGCATTGGCGGTGGCGAGCGCTCCCGTGAAGGCCGCTTTCGCCAGGCGGCGCGTTGCGGGCGAGCGCGTTAGACCATACAGAAGCGCGAACAGCGTGGCAAGTCCACCATTGGCCGCTACCTGGGAGATGTCGCGCCGCGATCCCTTGCTGAATTTATCAGCGGCTGCGCTGGCTTTATCTCGCGCCCGGAAATGTGAAAGCAGGCTGGACGAGACAAAAAAGTAGATGAGCGAAAGCCCCCACGACCAGCCGCCCAGGCCGAAAACGCCTGTCCCGCTGGCGAGCGCGCCGAGCGCGCCGCTCTTGTCCAACGATTGACGGCGGTACGCGACCAGCGCGATGCCGCTGCTGAAAAGCAGTCCCAGGAGCAGACGCTGACTTCTTCGACGCGAACCTGAGAGGATGAAAAAAGTGCGATCAAGCATAAAATATTACCTCTGAGATGGGAAAATAGAGTGTAAAGTGTTACAGAACACAGATATTACCAGTTCTATTCTAATGAAAGGCTTGCCAGGAGGCAAGCTTGAGAGTGGAAGAAGTGAGCCGGGTAAGATGACCTCAAATAACTTGCGGCGCGGTCAGAGGCTATGCTATCAGAAGATTAGTACTTTTGGAGAATAAAGCAAAGACCTTGTCGTATTGCGTTCAGTGTATTGTATCATACCAATATGTCTTATTATGCTGGTCTGTTCATTGTCAAGAAGCACAGAGGCATGGTACACTGCCATCGTCTTGTATGACTGTATGAAGATACACGTGTCATGGCCTGGCGAAAGTGAGGAGCAATCGTGATTACATGTTACCGATGTGGCAAGCAGGTCCCCGCTGGTTTGGCGAGGTGCCAGAATTGTGGAACGCCCGTCTCCAGCGTGGGAAAAGAAAAGACGGACACTCAGGATCAAGCAGAGTTACCGGCGTGGCTGGAATCATTGCGTGCTAACGAGCGGCCTAGCGCCCCTGCTGGTACACAACAAAGTTTCTCAACCGCCGACCTGATAGATGAAGATGATCTGCCCGGTTGGATGCGAGCGGACCAGGCCAATGGTATGAGCGATTCCAACAAGCACCCGGCCATTCGACCAGCCTCGGTGCCAGCGCCAAATACCGATGCCGGTATGATGCGACCCGGAGGGTTTTCGGCCAGCGAATTGATCGACCCGACGGCGCTGCCATCGTGGATGCAGCCGAACCGATCTCCTGCTAACCCGCCAGCGCCTGCTGTTTCGATGGGCGCAAACGATGTCAGGGTATACCCGCAGGGCGTCACGCCAGCGCCAGCGCCTGGGATGCGCGCCTACCCGGAAACTCCCTCGCATTTGCTGAAAGCGGAGGAATTAATTGATCGCCAGTCTCTGCCGGCCTGGATGACCGGGCAGATGAATCAGCCTGCCCGGCAGGTGAATCAAGCTCCTGCACCCTGGCAGGGTGGCTCTGTTCCTCAAGTACCTCCGAGAAGCGAGGACAACGGGCAGCAGTCGAGCCTGGCGGCCTCTTCACTGCTCGATATGAATTCTCTTCCCACCTGGCTGCGCGAGGGACAGCAGGCTCAAGGAAATGCTAATATGGCGGGACAGCAGGGACAATTGCAGGGTAATGGCCTGGCTGCTGGCTCGTTGATCGATATGAACGCCCTGCCCTCCTGGCTGCGCGCTGCCGATGGTCAATCGCAAGCAGCGCCGGGAGGAAATATTTCGCCGGCGGCGTATGGCGGGCCGGGGCGTATCGAGAGCGCGCGTGTACCCAGCCGACCGCGCGCCGAGATGATGCCGCCAGAGCAGAGCGAGGTTGCCGCCAATGTGTTTTCTTCGATGTTAGGCGTGGCATCGAACGCACCTTATTACCCCGCGCAGATGCCCGGCGGGCAGCAGAGTTTTCAAAATGCGCCCGCGCAACAATCCGGGTCGCTGTATGCTTCTCAAGCCATGCCCCCAGCGGCATCACCGTCCGGCTTTGGCAGTGGCCAGAGCATGCCTGGTGGATACGCGGGGAACTATCAAAACGCTCAAAATCCCTACGCGACCTATCCTGGTGGCAATCAGGCGGCGCAACAGATGCCGCTCCAGCAGCAGGCGCAGTATCCCGCTAATCAGCCAGGACCTGTCAATACCGGACAGAGCGCTCCAACGAATCAGAATGACGCGAAAGCTGGCAAACGTAGTTTTCTGGATACCATTCGCGAGTGGTTCCACCTGTAGGTTCAGGTCTAGTTATGGAAAAGGATAGTGGAGATGCAGACAGAGCCTTACCTGGGGGAAGGGTCTGGTTCGACCAGTAGCCAGAATCCCGTATCCGCCAGTTCCATTCTGGTGGCAGATTGCGGGTCTACTTTCACCAAAGTATCATTGCTCGGACTCGTCGAGGGCCAGTATCGTCTGATAGCGCGCGGGGTATCTCCCACAACATTCGCAGCTCCTAACGAGGACGTGACCAGGGGCATCATACAGGCTATTAACGAAATCGAGTTTATTACGGGGCGGCGTTTTGTTGCCGATGGGCAGATCGTTTCGCCAGAGGACCCCGCGGGTGATGGCGTCGATCTTATCGTCTCTACTCTCAGCGTGGGCGGCCCCATGCGTGTGGTAGTGCTAGGCGCGGTGAGTAAAGAGCTTGAAACCCTGGCTGCGCAGGCTGTCTCCGGTCTCCACGCTGAAACCTATGCTATTCCTGCTCCTTCCTATCGCGCGACAATGATGCCGGATGCGCTTTCAGTCGTAGGCTCCGGTCGTGGTCCGTCTTCGCCCTCGCAACCGGCCACCTGGACACCCGAACAATTCAATACGGAGTGGCAGCGTCAGATCGAACGGGTGCGCGAATTACAGCCGCATGCCGCGCTTATCGTCGGGTTAGCGGATAGCCCTGCTGGAGCCACGACGCTGCAGGAAGCCTGCCAGCTTGTGATTCAGGCGGTAAAGGTACTGGGTCAGCAGGCGAAGGATGGGCAGTACCAGCTCCCCGTGCTTTACGCGGGCGCGCCTCAGTTCGTTGAGGCGGTGCGGCGCATGCTGAATGGCTATGCTGAAGTAACGCGCGTCGAAACACTGCTATCTCAGGAGCAGTTTGCCCCGGTTAGCATGGCCGCGAGCGCGTTGTACGAAAGGGGTGTGATCCAGCGTGTCCCCGGCTTCGAGAAATTGCGTAGCTGGTCAAATGCTGTTCCGGTAGGCGCGGCCAGCTCGTTGAGCAGCCTTGTGCGTTTTCTCGCGCAGCATTACGCCATGAACGTCACCGCCGTAGATGTGGGATCAAATACTACTACATTGATGATGGCCGGTGAACGCGGGGAATTTATCCCCCTGGTTAAACCTGGCATTGGTGTTGGCACTGGTCTGGGTGGTATCTTACAGCAGGTTGGAATGGGACGCATAGCGCGTTGGCTGCCTTTCTCTATCAGCGAAGACGAGCTGCGCCAGTTTTCTGTGACTCATATGCTGCACCCCCAGGCGCTTCCGACCAACCTTCGCGAATTGCAGATACTCCAGGCATTTGCCCGCGAAGCAATTATCCTTGCCAGAGAGACTATCAGCGAGGAAAGTCTCGGCCAGTTCGAAGCCGATCTAGTTCTGGCGACCGGTGGCGTTCTCTCGCACGCGCCCAAATTCGGCCAGGCGGCTCTGATGTTGCTTGACGCGCTGCAGCCGCGCGGAGTCACGTCTCTGGTGCTTGACCGTACAATGCTGATCTCACAGCTTGGCGCGGTTGCCACAGTTGCGCCGATCGCGGCGGTGCAGGTAAATGAGAATGATGCTGTGATGCACCGGCTGGGTACCTGCGTTGTCCCGTTTGGCGAGTTGCCCCAGGGGCAGACGGCCATTCGCGTGGGTGTCGAGTATAGCAATGGGCGGCAGGTCACGGCGGAGGTCATGGCAGGTTCAATTGAAATCATCCCCTTGAAACTTAATGAGCAGGCGCTGCTCACGCTCTACCCTGCGCCCACCGTCGATGTTGGGCTGGGACCGGGCGAACGAGCGCGTGCCGCCGAAGAGATCGATGGCGGGCTGGTCGGCCTGATTATCGACGCGCGCGGTAGACCTCTATCATTCCCATCCAACGAAGCGGAGCGGCAGGCGCGTCTCTTACAGTGGATGCAGGTCATCGGAGCATAGGGTTTCGTAGTCTCTTAAAGGTGGTATGTGAGGATGGGGTTCCTCTACTAGTGGAGGAGATGTAGTATGGCCTATCCGCCCGGAGGGTCGGTAGTAACACAAATAGAAGTGCAACGGGAGCGCCGTTTTGCTGGCTCCCAGGCTCGCTCAATTCCTCTCGTTTATGTTGGTCAGCACGTGCAGGCGGATCAGCCTGTAATTCGGCTGGCGACTAATGCGGGCGCGGATCAGGCAGTTGAAGCGGTCGAAGCTGCCGAGGCTGCCGCGCCTGTCGCGCCTGTCGTGGTCCCTTCTGGTTTGCGTGGGGAGGTGATTGAGACGACATCGCGCGGCGGCGTAGTCATCAAGACACGCGCCGCGCTCTTGACAGGAAGCCTGGGAGCGGGACTCCAGACCGCCGGCGTACTGTCGATGTGGCAGCCCGTGCATACACGACCTTTGCCTCTTCCTCCCGGCGCGATCCTGGTGATTCCTGGCCCGGTCAGCTTCGCGCTGTTGCGCCAGGCTGCCGCTTCAGGCGTGGTGGGCATCGTTGCCAGCAGTGTCGAACTGCGCGACCTTGAGGGCTTTCTAGGCCTCGATATATTTGATCTGCTGAACTGCATTGATGTCGATAAGGCACAGTCTCGCCTTCCTTCCATGACACTGCTCTTTACCGAAGGTTGTGGTGCGCTGCCCATGCCTGATGCTACTATCAAGCTGCTTAGTCGCTACCAAGGATCGATTGCTTTGATTTCCGGCGTGACATCCTTGCGCTATGCTCTGCGCCCTGAACTGGTCATCTCTCTACCCGATGAGGAGGCGCGGCTTAACTGGCATCCGCAACCTCTCGATGATGACTTGCGACCTGGCTTCCCTGTGCGTGTTTGTTGTGGAACACACGTAGGCGTGACAGGTGTCATCGAACATTACTTTGTCCACCAGCAAACCTTTCTTTCTGGTGTACAGGGACAGGCGGTGCGCCTGCGTCTCGCGGATGGCACCAGCTTGATTGTGCCGATTATGAATTGCGACGTAAGACCCCTGGCTTAAGACATGGGGTACTTCACGAATGTTGAGCGTATTCCATAGGTAGCAGGCGCTTTTATCCACACTTACTATAAGTTATCCACATATATCTATAAGACATGTGGATAACTCGCTATTCTGTAGGAGCGGTATGGTCCCTCGCAGGTTAGCGTACAATCAACGTGCGCCCGGTCATGTCTTTGGGCTGCGCAATGTGTAACACGTCGAGAATGGTGGGTGCGACATCGGCCAGGATGCCATCGGTGCGCAGCTTTGCCCGCGCCAGTTGTGGCACGACGAAGTAGAGCGGCACGGGGTTGGTGGTGTGCGCGGTGAAGGGCTTACCGGTGTCGTAGTCGATCAACTGCTCGGCGTTGCCATGATCCGCTGTAATCAGCAAACCGCCGCCCATCGCCAGCGTTGCCTCGACGACGCGCCCAATGCCTGTATCCACCGTCTCTACCGCTTTGATGGCGGCTTCCACCACGCCTGTATGACCGACCATGTCGGCGTTGGCATAGTTCATGATGACCAGGTCGTATTGCCCGCTGCGGATACGCTCGACGGCGGTATCGGTTACGCCTGCCGCGCTCATCTCCGGCTGCAGGTCGTAGGTCGGCACTTTGGGCGATGGCACCAGCACGCGGTCTTCGCCAGGAAAAGGCGTCTCGCGCCGCCCGTTGATGAAGTAGGTCACATGGGCGTATTTCTCCGTCTCGGCGGTATGGAACTGGCGCAGCCCTTGATCGGAGATGACGCGCGCCAGGGGCATCTCCACTTCATCGGCGCGATAGGCTACATCGGCGTCCAGGCCCTCTTCGTACTCGGTCATCATCACGTATTGCAGGTCTGCCAGGCGCGGCCCGCGGTTGAATTTGCCCTCGGCCTGGGGTGGTAAACCCTGCATGACGAAGGCTTTGGTAAGCTGGCGAGCGCGGTCGGGGCGGAAATTATAGTGAATGAGGGCGTCTCCGGCCTTGACGACCGCTACGGGTTTGCCATCTTCCATCACTACCGTCGGCAAGATAAACTCGTCGGTAACACTTTTGTCGTAGGATTGCTGGATAGCAGCTATGGCGGAGTTTGCCTGCAAGCCCTCGCCCCTCGTCATGGCAAAATAGGCCATGCCGGTGCGATCCCAGCGATTATCGCGATCCATGGCGTAGTAACGACCACTGACCGTCGCCACCTGCGCGGCATGTTCGCCCCCAATTTCAGCGGCGCGTGCCTGCAAATGCCGCATGAACTCGACGCCGCCCGTTGGCGAGGAGTCGCGCCCATCGGTGAAGCTATGGATATAGACACGCTCGATGTCGTGCATGTGTGCCAGTTGTAGCAGGGCTTCCAGGTGCGTCTCGTGCGCGTGTACGCCTCCATTGCCCAGCAGCCCGCAGATATGCAGCGACGACCCATTCTTCTTGACATGCTCAATGGCTTTGAGCAGCGCCGCATTGTGGAAGAAGGTGCCGTCTTTGATCGACTCGTTGACGCGCGTGTAGTCCTGTAGCACACGCTTTCCCGCGCCGATATTCTGATGCCCTACTTCGGAGTTGCCCATCTGCCCATCGGGCAAACCAACGGCCTCGCCCGATGTCTTGACAGCCGTGTGCGGCCACTCACGAGCCAGTTTATCGATATTGGGCGTGCGTGCCAGCGCGATAGCGTTGCCCTCTTTGCGCGGGTTGATGCCCCACCCGTCCATAATAACCAGCACAAATGGGCGCGGACGTCCAGCAGGTGTTGTACTCATTTTGTATTTTTGCTCCATCTTAACGTCTAAATAAGTAGTCAAAGTTCCGAGATTATTGTATCACGGAGAAAAAGGAAGAAAAGCTATGGACATCACAGCAATAATGATCTGGCTCTCAATCGGCGTTCTGGCCGTGCTTGGGGCGGTATGCGCTTTAGCAATCTGGATGAATTCGCCAGAAGACCGTGTTGCGATATAATGAAGCAGCGGGAATTTTTAACTGAAAAAAGCGCAAAAGAGATGTGAGGCCATCGGCCTCACATCTCTTTTGCGCTTTTTTCAGTTATTGTTCTTGTTGGGGCATTTCGATGCGGGGGGTGCGCCTGCGGCGCGTGATGTCTGAGATTCTCAGGCGTTCGATGGCGCGCTGCAGGGCTGCCTGCATTTCGGCTCGCTCCGTATTCGATGTGGTCTGGGCCAATCGCTCCTGAGCGCGCCGCCGCGCTTCTTCGGCGCGGGCCTGGTCGATTTCCTCGGCGTGTTCGGCGGTGTCGGCCAGCACTGTTGCCTGGTTATTGGAGACTTCGAGGAAGCCGCCTGAGATGAACAGAGGCTGTTCCGAGCCATTCAGCTTGATGCGCAGTTCGCCTGCCTTCAAGGTGGAAAGCAGCGCGGCATGCCTGGGCAGGATGCCCAGCATGCCCTCTGTACCCGGGGCGATCAGCTCATCCGCTTCGCCGTTGTAGAGTTCGCGCTCGGCGGTCACTACCTCGACGTGCATAGTTGCGTGTGTCGCCATCTTTTAACCCTTCTGCTCTTCTTTCTCGTAGCTTTGCACAACTTCTTCGATGTTGCCCTTCAAGTAGAAGTGGCTCTCACCGATGTGGTCGTACTTGCCTTCAAGAATTTCTTTGAAGCCCTGCACGGTTTCCTTCACGGGAACATAGCGGCCCTCCATACCTGTGAAGACCGTTGCCACTGTGAAAGGCTGTGAGAAGAAACGTTGCAACTTGCGGGCGCGTGCTACCGTCAGCTTGTCTTCGTCTGATAGTTCGTCAATACCCAGGATGGCAATGATGTCCTGCAAGTCCTTGTAACGCTGCAACACGCGTTGTACAGCACGCGCGATATCGTAGTGTTCCTGCCCGACAACGTTCGGATCGAGGAGGCGGCTGGTGGATTGCAGCGGGTCGATGGCAGGATAGATGCCCTGCTCAAAAATGGAGCGTTCAAGGATGATGGTCGAGTCCAGGTGCGCGAATGTAGTAGCGGGTGCCGGGTCGGTGTAGTCGTCAGCAGGCACGTATACGGCCTGCATGGATGTGACCGAGCCGCGCTTGGTCGAGGTGATGCGCTCTTGCAGTTCGCCCATCTCTTCCGCCAGGTTGGGCTGATAGCCCACGGCTGATGGCATACGACCGAGCAGCGCCGATACTTCCGCGCCGGCCTGGGTGAAACGGAAGATATTGTCGATGAAGAGCAGTACGTCTTTGCCCTCTTCGTCACGGAAGTATTCCGCGATGGTCAGACCGCTCAGGGCCACACGCAGGCGCGCGCCCGGAGGCTCGTTCATCTGGCCGAAGACCATTGCCAGGCGGTCGATGACCTTTGCTTCCTGCATTTCATGGTAGAGATCGTTTCCCTCGCGGGTGCGCTCACCCACGCCTGCAAAGACGCTATAGCCGCCATGTCCTTTGGCGATGTTGTTGATGAGTTCCTGAATGATAACGGTTTTGCCGACGCCCGCGCCGCCGAATGTTCCGATCTTACCACCTTTCATGAAAGGGCAGATCAGGTCAACAACTTTGATGCCTGTCTCAAAAACCTCGATGTTGGCCGCCTGGTCTTCCAGGGTCGGCGCTTGCCGGTGGATGGGCATGCGTGGAGCATCATCCACCTCGGGCTTGTTGTCTACGGCCTGTCCGAGTACGTTGAAGATGCGTCCCAGCGTCTTTGGGCCGACGGGAACGGTAATCGACGCTCCCGTATCGAACACATCGATACCGCGCTGCAAGCCATCGGTTGGCCCCATAGCCACGCAGCGTACCCAGTTATTGCCCAGAAGCTGCTCGACCTCGAGGGAGAGGTCTTTATCAGCGCCGGCGGGGCGGGTGCGTAGCTCGTTGTAGATATCCGGCAATTTGTCTGACGGAAACTCAACGTCTACAACAGCGCCAAGCACTTGCACAATTTTTCCCTTTGTGCCTGTTTGTGTCGTCATATATTTTCTCCATCCCTGGGGTCACCTTCTGGCAACCCCGGTACGCCTATAACGCGTTCGCGCCGGACACAATCTCTAGAATCTGGGTCGTGATACTGGCCTGGCGCGCTTTATTATAGGTAAGGGTTAAGTCTTGAATAAGATCTTTCGCATTGTCGCTCGCATTTTTCATGGCTACCATTTGCGCTGAATAAAAGCTTGCCAGCGTTTCGAGCAGAGCCTGGTAAACCTGTATGTTGATGTAGCGAGGCAGCAAGGCTTCGAAGATGCTTGCCGCGTCCGGTTCGTAAATGTACTCTATGGTTTCATTGCTCGCTTCGCCTTCATCAGTGGGCGGCTGAACCGGCAGCAGTTGCACAACTGTCGGCTGCTGCGTTACTGTATTGACGAATTTAGGATAGACCAGGTATACCACGTCCACTTCCCCTTTCAGGAAGGCTTCTGTGGCGACTTCGGCGATGGCCGAGGCATCGAGCAGAGACGGCCTGTCGCCGTAGTTCGTGAATTCCGCTACCAGGTGGAACTGGTTGCGCATCACGAAATCGCGCCCTTTGCGTCCAACTGCCACATACTCGATACCTGGACGGGTTCCCTGCTCTCCAAAAGTTTTCTGTTGTTCAAGCGCGCTCGTGGCTGCCCGGCGATTGATGTTGCTGGATAAAGCGCCGCTCATGCCGCGATCCGGTGTAATCAGCACGTAGCCGATGTTACGCACCGGGCGCTGCTTGAGCAGGGCAAGATTCCCGACATCTTCGCCTGTAACGCGCGCGAGTCGCGAGACTAGCGCGCGTAGTTGCTCGGCGTATGGACGTGACTGCTCCACGCGCTCCTGCGCCCTACGCATCTTGCTGCTCGCCACCATTTGTAAAGCTTTGGTGATCTGAGCAATGTTTTTTACCGACCGGATGCGCCCCCGGATTGCTCTGGTTGATGGCATATCCGTTCTCCTAATTCGGCGCGGCGGTCTGCTTGAACTCGGTAATGGCGTCGCCGAGGCGCTTCAGCAGGTCATCCGTCATCTTATCGCGCCCGTTGACGGATTTCTCGATGATCTCCTGACCTATCTCCGGGTGGCTGGCGTCCATGAAGCGGTAGAACGCGGTTTCCCACGCGGACACTTTATCGATGCTCACATCATCCAGGTAGCCATTGGTAGCGGCATAGATAATCATGACCTGCTTTTCTATCTGGAGAGGCGCGTATTGCGGCTGCTTCAAAATTTCGGTCAGGCGTTGGCCACGATCTATGCGACTCCTGGTGGCCTTGTCCAGGTCGGATGCGAACTGCGAAAATGCAGCTAATTCGCGGAACTGGGCGAGGTCGAGACGCAGGGAGCCTGCCACCTGGCGCATGGCGCGTGTCTGTGCGCTGCCACCCACGCGGGATACCGAAAGACCGACGTTCACGGCAGGTCGCTGGCCGGCGTTGAACAGGTCTGTCTCAAGGAAGATCTGCCCGTCGGTGATCGAAATGACGTTCGTCGGGATGTAGGCTGAAATGTCGTTGGCTTTGGTTTCGATGATGGGTAACGCTGTCAGTGAGCCACCGCCGTAGTCTTCGTTGAGGCGGGCAGCGCGTTCCAGCAGGCGAGAATGCAGGTAGAACACGTCGCCTGGGTATGCCTCGCGTCCGGGCGGGCGGCGAATAATCAGCGAAATGTTACGATAGGCTTCGGCGTGCTTGGTCAGGTCGTCATAGATGATGAGTGCGTCACGCCCAGACTCCATGAACTCTTCGCCCATCGCACAGCCTGAGTAGGGCGCGAGATACTTCAATGGGGCCGGGTCTGCGGCTCCCGCCACGACGATGATGGTATGGTCCATCGCGCCTTGCTCTTCCAGAATGGCATGCGTGCGCGCTACTGACGAGTTCTTCTGACCAATCGCCACGTAGATGCAGATGAGGTTCTTGCCCTTCTGGTTGATGACGGTATCGATGGCTACCGCCGTTTTACCCGTCTGGCGGTCGCCAATCAGCAGTTCGCGCTGTCCACGCCCGATGGGAATCATGCTGTCAATAGCTTTGATACCTGTCTGCACGGGCGTATTCACCGACTGGCGTGTGATCACGCCAGGAGCTACGCGCTCGATCGGGCGCGTCTTGTCCGTAAGAATAGGGCCTTTGTCGTCGATCGGCTCGCCCAGAGGGTTTACCACGCGACCAATTAGCGCGTCACCTACAGGAACCGAGATAACGCGGCCTGTCGTGCGCACTTCGTCGTCTTCACGAATATGCGTGTAATCGCCCAGGATGGGGCAACTGACCGTTTCCTCTTCGAGGTTAAAAGCCATACCCATGATCCCGGTACGAGGGAATTCTACCAGTTCGAGATATTTCACATCTTGTAGGCCGTAGACACGCGCGATACCATCTTGCAACGCTATAACCGTACCTACGCTGGCGGTCTCAGCTTCGCTTCCGCCGAACCCTGCGATGTTCTTCTCAATGATGGCGCTGATTTCGTCAGCCCATGTTGCCATCGTCGTTCCTCCTCATTGAATACTACTCGGCTCACTCTGGGGCTGCTCTGTTCCCAGGTCGCCTATTCCGGAGAAGTCGTTTGCTCCGACCGCAACACCTGTCAGCAACTGCTGTTTCAGGATTGCAAGGCGATGGCGTATACTTCCGTCGATTACCTTATCGCCAACCCGGGCGACAACTCCACCGAGAATTTCCGGCTGAACCTTTGTGTGCATAAGAATATGTTTCCCAGTATTATGTTCCAGCGCCTGCCTGACACGGTCGAGCAACGGCTCTTCCATGGGTGCTGCCGTCGTAACTTCCGCGACTGCCTGATTCTTATAGTCCAACACCAGTTGCGCAAGTTCCCTGGCAATATTTGGCATAGCCTCAACCAGTTCTCGCTGCACGACAAGCAGGGCGAGATTGAGCGACGTAGGCAGCACCCTGGACGCTAGCGCCTGACGTATGGCGCTCTCTTTGCGCTGAGCGGGAAGTTTCGGCTCTTTCAAGAGGTATGCCAGCGTGCGTTTGGAAAACAGTTTGGCGATCTCCTGAACGTCCTCGAGCGTGCGGTCGATGGTATTTTGCTTGAGCGCAATATCGAAGATAGCTCCCGCGTAGCGACGTCCTATCGCTCCCTTTAACATTATTGCTCACCTGCCTGGCTGGAACTCACGAACTCTTCTACCAGGCGGCGGTTATCGTTCGTGTCAACCGATTTACTAATGACTTTGCTGGCAGCGCTAATCGAGAGGTTGACTACCAGGCGGCTAAGTTCCTCGCGTGCCTGAGCTGCTTCCTGCTTAATACGCGCAATCTGCTGTTGCTCGATCTGGTGGACGCGCACCTGCGCCTCCTGCTGGATGCGAGCAGATTCGCGTTCAGCAGCCCTGACCGCCTGGGCTATGGTCTCCTGTGCCTGTCGGCGCGCCTCGAGCAAAATCTGCTCGGAGCGCTGATTGGCTTCCTCCAGATCATGTTTCGCGCGTTCTGCGTTCTCCACGCCTTCGCGAATGATGTTCTGCCGCTTGTCGAGCGTTCGTTGAATAGCGGGAAAGCCGAAGCGCCACAAAATCAGGAAAACGATAGCAAAACTGACGAGCTGCGAGATGAACGCGAGTGTATTGATACCAAAATTACCGAGTATATCGGCGAAAATCATGTATGCGCCTCCTTTTCTCGCTGCAAGGCGAGGGCCAGCCATGCTTTTCTCACGCTCCGGCTGTGCATCCTCACCTTACAACGCAGGCAATATTATTTGCCGCTCAGTACGAAGGCGATAACCAGGGCGTAAATAGCGATAGCTTCGGCAAATGCCAGACCGATAAACATATTGATACGGATCAACGGCTCTGCTTCTGGATTGCGACCGATGGCGCTGAAAGCCTGACCGGCGGCGATACCGATACCAATACCAGGGCCAATGGCTCCCAGACCGATGGCGAGCGCCACTGCGAGTGTATTGATTGAACCTGTCATGATGATGAACCTCCTTATTAAGGACAAACCCTAATTACATGTTAATTTATGCAATCGCAGCGAAAATTACTGCGAGTAGCAAGTACAGTAAAAACTATGGTTAGTGTGTGTTAGTGGCTGTTAGTGTGTGTTAGTGGCTGGCTGCCACTGCCTTGTCACGCTCAACTTCTTCTTTGCGGGCATACTCTTGTTCTGCCTCGTGTACGCTCTCAGAATGTTCATGAGAGGTGGTCGCCATTTCCAGGAAGACCAGCGTCAGCAGCGAGAAGACCAGGGCCTGCACTACGGACACGAAAAGCTCAAACGGGATGAATACCACATCTCCTATGGCGGGCAGCAGGTAAGCGAATACCGCCAGCACCGCGCTGCCTGCGAAGAGGTTGCCGAAAAGACGGAAAGCGAATGAGAGCAGGCGGGAAAGCTCGGTCACGAGTTCGACAATCCCAACGAAGAACTCGATTGGCCCCTGGAAGCCATGCGTGAACAACTCTTTGAACTTGAAGTACTTGCCCAGGTGTTCGCCCGCGCCCAGGGTTATAAAGCCAAAGACCTGCGTTACCACCACCGAAATCAGCGCCATCGAAAAGGTCAGGTTCAGGTCACTGGTAGGGGGCCGGAACCAGGGAACGATCATGCTGGTGTAGCTGCCGAACAGCAAGAAACTCGATGGTGGTGATAAGTGTGCAGCCTGTACCGCGCTATTATTCACCCAACCGATAGTATCGATGCCCGGCAAAACGTCGAGAAGATTGGCGAAGAGAATGAAAAAGAAGAACGTACCAACCAGCGGGAAGAACTTTTTCGCTTTTTCTTTCCCAACAACTCCCACAACCAGGTTCTGGAAGGTCTCTACGCCCCATTCTACGAAATTCTGAAAACCGGAGGGAATGATATCGCGTTTACGAGTACCAAAATACAGAATGATAACCAGTAAGATAATGGTTATCCAGGTGCAAAATAAGGTATTGGTGATGGGAAAACCAAACGGAGTGAAAATCACATCTGGCTGGATGTTAAAACTCTGAAGTTTCCAGAACACGCGGTGCCCTCCCTATTTACCGCGCTCTGCCAGGTCTGTTTGTAGTTAAGTACAGGTCCGTCTACCCCTAATCTAGTCTAAAAAAACCGGGCAAATAAACGGTACGCCCCATATATGCCAACAATCAGGCCAAGCAGCAGCCCGAGCATTAAAAATAAAGGTTTGTGGTGTGTGAGACCATCGAGGTAATTGCCTCCCCAGGTCCCAAGAGCTAAGGGAATTGCAATGGTAAAGCCAAGTTGACCTACTAATGCCAGCGATCCCCAAACAGAGGGCGGTGGTTTTTTATTCATCCGATTAATCCCGTCTGCCTTCTCTCGTCATTATACCATGCGGATTATAGCACACTGGTATGCACATTTGCAACAGTTGATACAATCGAACAGGGCTTATGAATTATTCTCGGACAGTAGCCTCTTCTCTTGCATCCAGCCATTGCACGAATTCTCTGGCCGGTATCGGGCGGGATAGGTAATAGCCCTGCGCGAGATTACAGTGGATGGCGGTGAGCAGTTCCAACGTTGCGAGATCCTCCACACCTTCGGCCACAACGCGCAGACCCAGGCTATGGGCCAGGTTCACTGTCGAGCGCACGATGGTCGCATCGGCCTGGCTGGTGTTCATTTGTTGCACGAAAGACCGGTCGATCTTCAACTCGTCGATCGGCAGGTGCTTCAAATAGGCAAGCGACGAATAGCCCGTACCAAAATCATCGATAGAGATGTACACTCCCTGGGCGAATATTCTGGCCAGTATATCCAGGGAGCGCTGCATGTTAGTTATCATTACGCTTTCGGTCAGCTCGATACACAACAGGCGCGCGGGAACATGATAGTGTTCGAGCAACGCCGCGATGGTCTCAGGCAAGGTGATATCACGCAGATTACACGCGGAAAGGTTTACGGCTACGCTGAGCTTGCGCCCGGCGCATTGCCACTCTCTGCATTGTCTGATAGCTTCTTCGAGTACCCATTTGGTGAGAGGTTTGATCAGCCCTGTTTGCTCGGCCAGGGGAATAAACTGATCGGGGGGCATGAGGCCATGCGAGGGATGCTGCCAGCGCACGAGCGCCTCAACGCCGCAGACTGCCCTGGTCTGTAAATCCAGCTTGGGCTGATAGAACAGGCGCAATTCTCCAGAGGCTATGGCATGATGCAGTTCTGCAATTAACGTCAGGCGGTGAGGGCTATACTGCTCGAAGGCGCTCTCGAAAAGAACGTAACTTTCGTGCGCCTGTTTTACTTTGTACAGGGCCATATCCGCGCGGCGCAGCAAAGTTACGGCATCGCCCGCTTGAGCAGGGTAAAGCGAGCCACCCATGCTGACATCAATGTGTACGGGGTATCCATCGACGATACAGGGTTCCTCCAGCGCGCTCTGGATGAGCGATGCTACCGCCTGGACTTTCGTCTCGTCCGCCGACAGAAGCAAGATGGCGAACTCGTCGCCACTCAGCCGCGCGACTATGTCGGGGGCTGGCACAATGCGTTGCAGGCGGTCAGCCACATCTTTTAAGAGGAGATCGCCATGATGATGTCCAAAGGTATCGTTGACATCCTTGAATCGATTGATATCCAGTACCAGAACGCCCATAGTTCTTTGCTCAGGTTGAGCGGCTACAACTTCGTCTTCCAGTACTTCGTTGAATCGCGTACCGTTCGGCAGGCTGGTCAGGCCATCGTACTGCGTCTGGTAACGCAGCGTTTCCTCCATTTTGACCCGTTCGGTAATATCATGAGAGGTGAGCACCACCCCATTGATCGCGGGGTCGGAGAGGCTGTTGTAGCCAACAGCCTCCACTGTTAGCCATGAACCGCTGGCGTGGCGGATACGACACTCTGTCTTTGCCAGCGGGAGATTGGCCTGTAAACTCTCCATGAATATTGCCAGCGTGCGCAGCAGGTCATCGGAATGAACCAGGTTAAATATACTGCTGCCGATCAGTGCTTCAGGCTCGTATCCCAGGATGCGCCGGTAGGATGAACTCACATACTGAAATCGACCTTCAGCATCGACAATCGCCGTGAAGTCATTAGACTGCTCGGTCAGCGCGCGAAAGCGTGTTTCGCTTGTCTGTATGGCTCGCTCTGCCTCGACTCGCTCCGTTACATCTACAAAGGTGGTGACCGCGTGCGTGATTGTGCCATCAGGAGCATATATAGGAATAGCGTCTATCTGTAACCAGCGCTGCTGGCCGTCGAGGCACGTGAAACCCTCAAGCACATTCCGCCGGGCCTGGCCCGTGCGGAATACTTCCGATACCAGCCAGTTCTCCTTCTTGATCGGTGTGCCATCAGGACGGCTGACGATATTCTGTTTTTGGAGCAGGTATTGTCGTATAGAGGAAAAGCTCCCGCCCATTATCCGTTGCGCCGCCCCGTTGGCTTCGATGAGTTGGCATTCGGCATTAAACACCAGGACACCGCTCGCGATTGTATCGAAAATGAGTTGCCAGTGTGCTTTTGAAGTAACCTGAGAAGGGGCCGTTTCACGCGCCGCCACTTTCTCGCGCATTCTATCTGGCGCGCTTTTAGAGATTGCGAGATCTTGAGTAGCATCGCGCTCTGTAAACGAAAGATGATTTATGAGCTGTTCTACCATTACAATACCTCTGTCGATCACATGGGAACTTTCATCGCCTGTGTCGCGATGATCTTTCTTTCACTATCGACTGAGGTTATGCAAATCTTGAACTAGGGATGGGTTGAGCCATCGGGCATAAATGCGCGTTTGAGAGATTTGACAGTCTTTAACTGTTCCTGTGTAATGGTGACTCCCTGCAAATTGGCCGATTGCAGATTGGCGCCGCGCAGGTCAGCCCCTTCCAGATTGGCCTTATATAGTTCAGCGCCGCGCAGGTCGGCCTTGTGAAGATGAGCATCTTCAAGATGAGCGCCATAGAGGTCAGCGCCATACAAATCGGCTTCCTCCAGGTAAGCGCCATAGAGGTCAGCCCCTCTCAAATGGGCTCCTCTCAGGTGAGCTTTCGTCAAGGTGGCACCGCGCAGGTTTACATCTTCCAGGTGAACTCCATGCAGGTCTGCTCCCGCGAGGTCGATTGGTGTTGTCGGATTAGATCGTCTATATTCGTCCCATGCAGCTATGCCGTGCTGCACTATGATATTCAACTGAGCCTGGTTAGCCATATTTTTGTTATCCTTTTTCTAAAATATAAGATTATACACTTTAATACACTACACACTTGTCAGGGTCAAAAAGTGACTCTCGCAGAAACTATACATGCTGATTATTAAGGTCAACTTAAATTTGACTCTAGCGCTTCAACTCAAACTGTACTGGGAGGGATTTCAGGCCGCGGAAGCGAAAAACACGGAGATTCCCTTTTGATTTTTGTTCTCCTGTGACGTATATTCTATACTAGAGTAGGTTTTGGTTATTTCGTTGGATGGAAAGCCAGAAAGAGGAAAGAAATGCAGTGGCTTGGCGCGCTAATACTGATTGGCATACTGGCTCTCTTGTTGATTGCCGCGATGTACTTTGGAAATAGCCAGAAGACGCCCAACAATCCTCCCGCGTCGTCGCTTGACGATTTTTACCGCTCAAGTGGACTTGGCAACGTTCTTAACGCAAACCAGAAGCTAAATGAGCATTCACAGGGCGGGCATCAACGACATTCACATGAGGAGCAGAAACAACAGAAACATAAAGACGCCCTCTAATGTAACAAAGAGGTGTCTGCGGGCTGTGCGCCGTCAGCACATCCCCCTTCGCGTTAGTCAGATTACACTACTTAACTCTTTGTTTGGTTTTCTCCCATTTGTTTCTCCTCTGGGAGAGGCGAGGCGGACCTGGAATGTGGAGCTGTGGAATACTCAATCTCTTTTAGCTCGCTCGCGCTGATCTTACCGCGCATGTATTCCCTGGATGCTTCCCATAGGAGCCTTTCGCGGTGCGCTGTGGGTATCTTCTTGCGTAATGCTTGTTCTATATTTTGTGACATTGTGAAATCCTCACTTTTATATACATACTACTGTTCGAAGTACATATATCTTAACCGTATCATAACATCGTATTGATGAGAAATCAAGTTGGCACCGTCAAAGGCTGTCCTTGCCCTCCATACTATACTGTTGCTGGCTCTGACGAAATATTTGAAGCTCTTTATATATTTGCAACGCAGCAGCAAACCTCGCAGACAACGTTATTAACCTATTTTGAAGTTCAGAGTCCTCCTTATTAGCTGAGTCAAAAATTGTTGAGCTTTGACTATCGAAACAAACTACTCCCAGACGATCAGTAGGGCTTGTTCCTACAGAAATGAGCACACATGCACACGATTGGTAGGGCACTGAAGGCCGAATTTTATCGAAAAATACGTAACTACCCTCTCTATCAGTCTTCCACTCGCCTTTTTCATGCTTCACATGCACCACTTGAGGCAGCCCTTTTCCATCTAAGAAAGCTTCTCCAGCAATCCCTCTCTTTATATCCATCTTCCCAGGCTCTATGTCGAATACTGTCCTTTTCACAGCCTCGGGTGGTATCTGATTTACTCACTTCTAATTCACCGCCACGATGCTATTTGATAGACCGCATAATATCATGTTTTACTGGTTTAGTCGAGTTATTCCGGATGAAATGCCAGACTTCTGAAAGGACAAAACAACCGCAAAAAATGTATCAGGTGTGGTATACTAATGCAGTCTTGTTATGATCCCTATTTTTTGTGCTGGCAATGACCTTATCAACATGGCCATTGCCGAGAAGCTTAGTATTGAAAATCCAAACAATTATTGATGAGTATGGTTTAAGCATGTCTTCAACATTTATCCCAACAACAGAAACAACCAGCAAAAAGAAAACCGACCTGCTCGGCTTGACGCTGCCAGAGTTGCAACAATGGCTGGTGGAGCGTGGCGAAGCGCCGTTTCGCGCCAGACAAATCTATCAATGGCTCTTTCAGAGGCTTGTGACCGATTTTTCAGCCATGACTAATCTCTCCCACTCGCTGCGCGAAAAGCTGGCTGAGGAAGCCAGTATCGGCCTTATGATTGTGCGCAGCGAGCAGCATTCGAAGGATGACCGCACGCGCAAAATCCTGCTGCAACTGGAAGACGGCAAGCTGATCGAGTCGGTGCTGATGCTTTATCCGCCGCTGGGCGAGAATAGCGCGCGCGCTACGGTGTGTGTCTCGACGCAGGCGGGCTGCGCCTATGGCTGCACCTTCTGCGCGACAGGCCAGATGGGCTTTGATCGCCATTTAAGCGCGGGTGAAATTGTAGCTCAGGCGCTCTACTTCGCGCGCGAACTGCGCGCCGCTCCGTGGGCGGCGCAGGGTTTGCCGGGCAGCGCGCCCATCGATCACATCACTAATATCGTTTTGATGGGCATGGGGGAACCACTACACAACTACGACAATACGCTGCGAGCGCTGCGCATCCTTAATAGTCCTGATGGCTTCAACCTGGGCGCGCGCCATATGACGGTCTCGACGGTGGGACTCGTGCCTGCCATTCGCAAACTGAGCCAGGAGCAGCTACAGGTCAACCTGGCCATCTCGCTGCACGCGCCAACTGACGAGTTGCGCAGCAAAACCATGCCCGTCAATCGCAAATATCCGATAGAGGATTTGCTCGCTGCCTGCCAGGATTATATTACGGCTACGCGGCGGCAGGTCACATTCGAGTACGTATTGCTGGCAGGCGTCAATGA
>DATLSI010000184.1:0-8934 GCA_035534255.1 Ktedonobacteraceae bacterium
GCGCGCACGTCTTTGCGTTTAAGGAAGTAAGCGGTGAGACCAGCCAGGATCACAATCATGGCCACCAGGGCGAACCAGCACAATAGCAGGTGAAAACTTGCTTCTGCCCGCGAGTGGGTTGAGAAAAGGGTTCCCTGGTAGCTCCACGAATCTCCATTCAGCACCTCACCATGGATGCCGACCGAAGTTCCAGACGCCGCCACGCCCCAACGTACCGCGAAGAGCGCGCTGAATATTTGCAGAAACACACCATCGATCTTGAAGAGAATGCCGGAAAAGATCACCTGCGGGATCAGCAAGATGGGAATGAAACTGACAGCCCGGTCATTATTGGGTGCGAGGGCCGAAACGGTCAGGCCGATCATCAAGCCGGCCAGCGAAGTAAGCGACATCGTGATATACACTTCGAGCGGAGCCGGGAGAATAACGCCCTGCTGAATGGGCGCGATAGCATTTACCACCAGCACCAGAATGGCGCTCTGGATCAAGCACAGCACTCCCAGCACAACGATCTTCGAGAACATGTAGGGGATGATGCCCAGGTTCACCGTGCGCTCGCGCCGGTAGATGGGAGCTTCTTTAACGATTTCGCGCGCGCCATTGATACACCCGAACATGAAGGCGGCAAAGGCCATGATAAACAGGTATTTCTGCGCGTCTCCGCCTGATAAAGGCTTGATGAAACTTTGCAAAGCCTGGTTCACTCCACCGTTTTGCTGAGCGAAAGCACTCCCGCGCGGGTCGATGGTCAGGAAATCTACTACGTTCTGGCAGCTTGAGGGAGGTTGTACGACCGCTTGAACGTGGATATTTGTTCCAGGCGGATTCAAGAGACAGCCCGCGATGCTGTAGGGCGCGAAGGTCCCCTGGCCCTTATTCGAGAGCATTAAGAAGAGGATCAGGGCGATAATCGGCGCTTGCAGCAGGAGAATCAACAAGTTACCCACATCGTTCCTGAGCAACTCAAGATAGCGTCTGGAGAGCAGCGAGAACTGCTTCCAGGGATTGCCGCGCTTGGGTGGTATCACCTCGTTGGTCTGCAACTGGAGATTGGCCTGGGTTGCTGGACTCCTTTGCAGCGGGGCATCAACGAATTGCTGGTACAGTGGAGACGCTTTGAAACGCGCCTCCGCCGCGGCTGGAATATCGGGATTCTCGTCGGTCGGCTCCAGCGCGCTGTAAATTTCGGCAAAGTCGGTCTTGCCGAAATAGGTTTTTGCCTCGTTAGGCGGGCCAAAGAACACCAGCCGCCCTCCCTGCGCCAGGAAGCAGATGTAGTCACAGGTATTGATGTTATTGGTAGCATGCGTCACCAGGATGATGGTATGTCCCTTGTCCGCCAGTTTGCGCAGCAAGAACATCATCTTGCGATCCAGGCCGGGATCGAGGCCCGACGTGGGTTCGTCCAGGAAGAAGATGCTGGGGTTGGCCAGCAGTTCAAGCGCGATGGAGACGCGCTTGCGCTGCCCGCCTGATAGCTTGCTGACCAGCAGTTTGCGCCGGTGCTTCATCTCCACATCTTCCAGGGCTTCATCGATGCGCTGCTTAATCTGCTCTTCAGTGAAGTCATCGGGCAGACGCAATTTGGCGGTATAGTACAGGGCGCGTTCAACCGTGAGATCGCGGTGAATGATGTCGTCCTGCGGTACGTAGCCAAGCTGGGAGCTAAAAGCGGCCAGGTGATGATAGTAATCCTTGCCGTTGTAGAAAACCTTGCCTTGCTGGGCCGGTCGCAGACCATTGAGGGCATCCATGAGGGTTGATTTACCCGCGCCGGAACCACCAACCAGGGCCACGAACTTGCGCGGTGGAATAGCAATAGAGATATCGTTGATAAGAATGGTTTTCTTGTTGCCCTCTTTGTGCAGCCTCAGCGCATCGATGCGGATGCCCCCGCTCTCATCGCGCTGGGTGAGCTGCGTGCCGGTATAGGTCAGATTGAACGGGCCAATACGAATCTCATCACCAGCATTAAGCAACTGGTGGGAGACGCGCTGGCCATTGACATAAACATGGTTGGTGCTGCCCGTGTCAAGAATACGGTAGCCGCCCTGCACCTGGTCGAGACGGGCATGGCGACCCGACACCTGTGGATGACTGAGCACTACCATGTTGTCAGGCAGGCGGCCAATGGTGATGACCGGCGCGCCCAGCGGATAAGGACGAATCTCAGGCACGAAATCCTGTGATGCACCGCTGCCGTCATTGTAAGAGATAGTGACCAGCGTACCATGTTCGTCGCCGATACGGAAGAAGTCGCCGCGTTCCAACGGCTTGCGAAATTGCTGATCGCCTGGTATATGGTTTCCTTGATAGATCAACCCATTCAAAGTGCGTCCTTGCCGTGCCTGTGGATGAGGATGGATAAACACATACTGGTTGCCCTCGCGTACAATCTGCGCGTGAAAGGCAGAAACTACCGGCTCGGTAATGACCATATCGTTGGATGGGTCGCGGCCAATACTGATGACTTGCTTCGACAGGAGAAGCGATTGCTTCTGGTGGTGAATATTTGAACTGGCCTCGATCGAAGCCGGGCCAGAGGCTGCCCCCGGCGGTATCGGCTCTGTATAGGGAGGCATGTTTAAGGATGGTTGAGCGCCTGCCGCCGGCATCTGAGCGCTCATCGTCTGATAAGCTGGCGGTGATATATATGGCGGAGGTGGAGTAGCCGGGCGTGGAAACGGCTGCTGCTCTTGTGGCAGCAATGATGCCTGGCTAAACGACTGCTGCGGCGGCAACGGCGATTGGCTAAACGACTGCTGTGGCGGCAACGGCGATTGGCTAAACGACTGCTGCGGTGAAGGCGTTGGCTGCGCCTGCCTGGGTGGGGGTGGAACCGCCACTGTCCCTGGGATACTGGACGAGCCTGCTATCTGAAAGAGGAAGGTTGTTCCTGTTCCCAGGCTGATGGTATCGCGATCAGCCACAGGGCTATTCTGCACCTCGCGCTGATTGACGGTCATCGTATTCTGCTGTGTGAGTTTTTCGATGATCCACTGTCCATTGTTATTCATGAGCCGGGCATGTTGGCGTGAAACTGACGGGTCCGAAATGACGATATCGTTAGTTGGCTCTCGCCCAATAGTCATGACTGGCTTGTTGATCTGAATGGTACGCCCCGCCATCGGACCCGTGAGAAACATGATCGAGCTTAGTCCCTGAGACTTGTTTACCACATCCATAGGTGATCTCCTCGCTGCCTGGCCATCAATATTGTGCAATTATACTGTAGTGTGCCATTGATAGCAAGAAGGAAAAAGAGAGGTTCTCCATCGCTCCAGGCAAGACATCATTGGCCGCGATCAATCGCGGCCAACAAAATAAGCCCGCACCTTGTAGGGACGCGATTGATCGCGTCCACATCAGCACGGGGACGCGATTGATCGCGTCCCTACATCATACGTCTAGCAACGCCGCATTTAATGCCCGCTGGCAACTCCGGCCAGAACGTTGTAGAAATCTACCAGGTTTGGTGTACCCAAACCAGTAGCGAAGTCCCAGCCAGGAGTAGCGTTGAAGCCAAGATTGTTGCCCTGCGTCACGTCAAAGAAGGGCGACAATCGACCCGCGTGATTGGCAACGTAGTAGTAGACGAGCGGTCCTGCGAAGAACACATGATATTTGTGCAAAAGCGCCTGGTTAACCAGTGCCATGCCTGTAGCCCAGATGGGTGTCGCCGCGCTTGTGCCACTCCCTGCGCCCGTGCCATCCGAGAAAGTTTGCCACTGACCGCCAAAGTAGAGAGGCAGATTGAGGGCCACTGCTGAAACATCTGGCACTTCCCGGAAGCCGCGCGCCGCGTCATTATTGACCCCTTTCCCTGTCTGAAAGCCCGGCTGCTGGAAGAAGTTACTATTGCCGCCGCCGCTGCCCCAGGAATTGGTACACTGCGTCGTATCGGAGCTATTTGACCAGACGATTTCGCCGGCGCGCTTCCCCTGTTGATTAATCTGCAAGACTGTGCCTCCCACTCCCACCACGTTGGGATCGCTGGCCGGGAAGCTGACCGAGAAACTGCCGAACACGTGATCCATAAAAGCGCCGCAGTCTCCGCTTGCCACTAAGACCGTCATATGCTCCTTTTGCGTGAGCAATGACAACAGTTGATCGATGCCTTTGAGGTAATTCAAGGACTGGAAGTTTTCAGCACCCTCCAGGCTGATGCTGACGATACTGCCGGAACCGGTATTTTTGGTATTGTCATCGACGATTTGTTGCAATTCGTCAAGAATGCCCGTAGACAGGTTGGGATTGCCGGTCTGGTAATCGACGATATTGACATCGCGAGCCAATCCTGCAATCTGCTCAATATCCAGCGCCGACTCCTCTCCGGCCTGTTTTGGCGCGCCATCGACATTTTTGATAGTGATGTGCCCTCGATAGCCAACACACTGCGTGTAGTTAGCTACATCGCTTGCCGGGTAGCCATCGATCTCAACCAGGTTGATCGTCATACCGTCGCCCAAAAATCCGGCACGCGCGAACTGAGCGTAGCCATAAGCACTCGCTACTCCTGCCGGAAAATCCTCGCCAGCAGGTGCATTGCAATTTGCGCGCGCGCTGGTCTGGCCAGTATTCTGAGCCTGGAAGCCTGTTTGCAGTGGCTGGCTATAACTATCCAGCCCGGTCACTGAGACCAGGTCATTGGCGATAAATGTAGGCATCTGGGGTGGTGTAGCAGGCGCGTAGAACGTGCGTCCCTTGTATTTGTGAATCTCAAAATGCGTCTGAAAGAGGGTCGCCATGGCCTTCGCCTTCCCATCCACCTGCACAGAGGTATGTAGTTTGCTGAGAGTCAGCGAGATGCCCTGAATGCCGAGGCTGGCCTTGATCTGATTAAAAGTGGTATCGCTAATACCGATCTGGTTGGCCAGCTTCCCTAAATCTTGCCCCTGGTTCGATATTTTGTTGAGCTGATTTTGCTGACTCTGGCTTACCTTAAACAGCAAACGCACGTGCATGAGTGTATCATCCGTCAACGACCCGACGACCGGCGAGTTCATCGCATCAGCCGGAATGCCAAGATCGATGCTGGAGAACTGCATACGCGCTGTTGGTGACGGAGTTGGCGTGATCGTAACAGCAGGTTTGGACGAATTGCAGCCTGCTAAGATGAAGATGAATAAAAGCAATAAGACGCCTACTTTAAAAGGTTCAGGTTGGTTCGCGAGAAACGTAAATCTGTCCTGTTTCATAAAAAAATACTCTCCTGCTTAAAATGACGCGCATCTAATTTCTGCGCTCCTATATTATAAAGTGTATAAGCAGAGGAAAATAATCGAATGCGCATGATTACCCATTTTTAATAAGAGGAGCGAAGCGGTAAGGATGGAAGCAGTATGTAAGTATGGAGGCTCTCTACCCTTTGCGCACAGTGATATTGCCTGTATCGACTGAAAGGGTCAGTTGCGCTACTGGCTGCGTCCCTGCCAGCAAGGGACCGAAATAGCCTACAGAGCCATCGGTATTCCTAGTGATAGTAATGGGATACGCGCTGTTGATTTGACCAGAGTTTTTGACAGGATTGTTGATGATAGCATCAAGAATCACTTTCGTTGAGAGGGTATTGAGCGTCACGTCAAGGTTGCCGGTACCAGTAATGAACTTGAACCAGGGTTGCGAGGCTCCCGGTGCTGGTGGCGCGATTGTATTCCCAAAACAGGGATTGGTGGTCGGCGCATTGGCTGTCTCAAGCGTACCGGCAAAGGTGATATTGCCAATACGTGCCTGCAAGCAGGACCCCGCGTCCAGCAATCCACCGCTAACATTAATGTTACCAGTATCAACTGTCAGGTTGAGCAAGCCGTTATAGTTTTCAACCGAGATATTGCCCGTCTGTGTCTTGCTGTTCAAGTTAAACTGAGGCGTAGGATTTTGAGCGGGCAGCACAATAGTCAAATCAATGGAGTCGCTGCTGCTGGCCGGCGTCGTCGCGCTGACGATCAAGCAGTTCACCTGGGGACAGGTGGTGCTGTTGCCCGGCAGAACCTTGACCTGCATGCGCGCGAACTCGGCTGCGGCGCTGCTACTGCTGTTGGCCCGCGTCTTCTTCACATAGCTGACCGTACCAGCAGACGATTGATTGCTCCCATCGCTGATGCTGATATTGCCTGCATTGTTTTGCACCTGTAACTGCGTGATATTGGACGTGATATTCAACGGCGTCGTCTGCTGTTTATCGGTGAACGCAGATGTGCCGATGCCCAATCCTGGTATGTTCACCTGAAGCGCGTGCAGCAGGATATAGCCGCCGATACCAACCACCAGCGCAACAGTGACAATGCCCCCGATACAGCCAATCAGCAGCGTTGACCAGGGACTGCGGCGCGCTGGTTGTGTTCGGCGCGCGGATTGAGGTGAAACGCGCGCGCCTGAACGTCTTACGGGCCTTTCGTAATCTCCGTAATCTTCGTACTCCGCGTAATCGTTGGGAGGTCGCTGCGGTGCCTGGCGGTAGAGCCTCTCCTCTTCTTCGCGAAAGTTGCGCGTCTGCCTGCGCGGGTCATTGCGCGGCACACGAGGACGCGGCGGTTGTGGTCGAGGACGCGCGTAGTAGCGCCTATCCTGCGGCTCTTCCCAGTTCTGATCGTCTTGTGAAGTATCCTTCTCTCGACTCATGTGCGCCTTTACTGATTTGTCACGTCGTTACCATGAGTACGATCATCACGGTTTTGTCAGAGACCGTACCAGTGTATGGTACGACATTTATCTACATGCTGCCAGGGATACTGTAAGGAGACGATTTTTTTCCTTCCAGCAGGAGTGCGGGTACAATCGCCACAAGGCAGATGATGCCAGCCGCCAGGAAGATCGATGTGTATACTTCATGACCCGCGAAAGTGGCATATTTGCTCAAGGCGGCCTGGTACGGCGCGCTGAATGGAACCACACCGGCAGGCGGCTTGAAGACGATGATAATTTCGTGGAAGCGTTCAAGTCCCCAGGATGTCAGCGCGGCAAGTCCAACAATCATGCCAACCATGCGCAGGACCGTGATAACTGAGGACGCCATGCCCAACTGCTGGCTGCTGACCGCATTGATAGCGGTTGTGCCGATAGGCGCGATAACAAGTCCAAAGCCCAGACCGCCAATTACAGTGCTGGCAGTAAGCTGTATCCAGCCGACATCGAGCGGCCACAGATGCATCAGCAGGAATCCGAGCGCTGTAAGCAGCAGGCCAAGTACGGCAGTCAGGCGGCAGGTGATGCGCGGGCAGAGCAAACCGCCGAGTATGGCCCCGACTGGAATAAAAGCCGTCAAGCGCAGCAGCGCCAGGCCGCTATCAAGGGCCGTCCCATTTAGCACCGTGTCGATAAAGAGCGGGATATCGACCATCGCGATAATTAGCGCGCCGCCCACCAGCAGGCTTACCAGCGAGGTGGCTGAAAACGCGGCGCGCCTGAATACCGATAGCTCGATAACCGGCAAAATATAGGTGCGCTGAAGCTGGCCCCTACGTTCTACGAGCAGTTCCAGCGCGATAAAGGCCGCCAGCAGCAGCAATGACGCGCCAATCAACCAGGGATTGTTCTGCACCGGCGATTGAGAAGCGCTGGCGGTTGTGCCTGACGACGCGGTAATGGCCTCCTGCGAGAGGCCCAGGCTCAGACAGAGCAGCGACGCGCCCAACAATAGCGTACCCGCGATATCGATACGCCTCCTCTTCGCGGATGGCGGGAGCAGCTTCCCGGCGGTAGACTGCGCTTTTTGAGAAGGTACCAGCCGCCAGATGAGCAGCGCGAGCAGCGCGACAAGAGGCACATTGAGGTAGAAGATAGCCTGCCAGCCGAGTGTCTGCGTAATCACAGCACCCCACAGCGGCCCCAGCACGCCGCCGGTTTCCGTCACCATGCCAATCAGCCCCAGCGCCAGCCCGCGCTGCTTTTCGCCGTAGAAATCACCCGCGACCGCCATAGCGACCGGTATCATCGCGCCTCCGCCGATGGCCTGTACGAAGCGCGCGGCAACCAGCCAGACGAGGCCGGGCGAAAGCGCCGTGGGATCGCTCAAGTCGCCGGGCGCAGCCACGTTGATGCCGATATGTTGCAGGAAACTGATATCAACCGCGTTGCCCAGGATAGGAGCCAACCCGCAAAACGCTGAGCCAAAGGCAAAGATGCCCAGACAGGCCAGGAAGACCGCGCGCCTGCCATACATATCGGAGATGCGCCCCATCAACGGCATGGCGATAATGAAGCCGAGTAGGTAGCCGCTCACGATCCAGGCGGCGCGGTCAAGCTGCTGGATGGGAATGGAGAGATCAGTAATAATGCTGGGTAACGCTGTGACGACGACAGTCTGATCGAGCGCGGTGAGGAACACCACGCTGCAAGCCGCCAGCATAGCCAGCCGGGCCATTTTGTCTGGTCGTTGTAATGGCTCAACATGCTGCATCAATCATATTCCCTTACGGTGTCGGCGTTGACGAAGAAGTAACGGGCGCTTCGATGGTAAGCTGTTCCCCAAAGTTGGAAAGCGTGAAGGTGCGCGTGGTCTTAGCAGTATCTCCCTGCGTAGCGACACCGGTAATCACGATCTGGTACGGCAGGTTATCGGACTTGCCGATGCACACCTTCACATCGTCAAGCTGACCTGCTGGCGCGCCACCGCCGGTAATACCGGATAGATAGGTAGGATCGAGCTTTCCCGTAATAGCCCAACACGCGCGACCTCCAACGTTTGAGTCAACCGGGGTCGAGGGATTCTGAATGTGGCCCAGGATGGCCGCGACTCCCGTTTGTGGATCGGACAGCGCGCGTGGATCGAGCAGTCCGGTGGTGGTTTGCCATCCCCCAAAGAGGTTGATGTATTGCTGGCTGCCAATGGCGATCATCTCCACCTGCACATTGTTGCCCGCGAAAAGCGCGTTCGCCGTCGCTTTGAGCCTGTCTGGAACCTTAATATCGCCATCAGCGCTGGTGATGGGCAGC
>DATLSI010000185.1:0-10089 GCA_035534255.1 Ktedonobacteraceae bacterium
ACAATAAAATGTACAAGGAGAACGTTAGTATGCAAGAAGATACGATCACACGCGAGGACACCACCATGCGCAAGAACATCTATTCAATTTCAGAAATCCGCGAAGCGATTACTCGCCTGCCAGAGCAGTTTGAGCAGGAGGATATGGATGTTGTTACCGTTACGCGCCACGGAAAACCTGTTATGACCATTTTACCTGCCAGCGCCTATGAAACGCTTGTGGAAACAATTGACTCGCTTCTGGAGACATTGGAAGTGATGCAGGATGAGGAGCTGATGGCTTCTTTTCGTCGGGGTGTTCAGGATGCGGCTGAAGGTAGAGTCATTCCCTGGGAAGAAGTAAAAAAGGAGATGGGTTGGGAATGAAACGGTGGGTAGTTTCTTTGACGCGAGAGGCATATGTACAGTTATTAGCTATCTCCGACCGCAGGATACAGGAAAGTATACAAAAGCGTATAAATCGACTTGAAGATGAGCCTGAAAAGCAAGGGAAGCCTATGAGAGATGAGCTTTCAGGCTTTCGTAGTATCCGGGCGGTTGGTCAGCGCTATCGCATTATTTATAAAGTTGAAGAGGCGCAGGTAACGGTCGTGGTTGTGACATTGGGAATACGTAAAGATGGAGATAAGAAAGATGTGTATGAGCTGGCGAAAAGGCTCATGCGTTTAGGCTTGCTTGATCGAGAGTAAAGATTTGCACAAAAAAGCTGGATGGCTTTAAGCAGCCATCCAGCTTTTTTACTCTCTCCCCTGCGCTTCCTCGATCAAACTCACAAGGTATTGCAGCTTTTTAATCGTGTGTTCGGCGTTGCGTTTGTTGCGTTCGTAGCCATCGGGTGCGAGTTGCTTGAACCACGTGCGGATATCCTCTTCGGAGGTGTCGTACCACTTGGCGTCGGCTTGCAGGCGCAGGTAGACGCGCATCTGCGGGTCCTGTTTCTTGCGTGCCGGCGTTTTTGACGCCTCGCCTGTATCAGCGGCGCTCTCCTGTTCGTCGGCGGCGATGGCGTCGGCCAGTTCGATCGCCGGGTGCAGCTCGTTATATAGTGCCTCAACATCGGCGGCACGAAAGAAAGAATCGCGTCCGACGCCCCGGTGCGGCTTGATGCGCCCGTCGCGTATCCACTGTTCGAGCGTTACGCGGTCGATGTCAAGCATGCGCGCCGTTTCGCCCGCGTCCACAAAGGCGAAGCGCCCTGGTTTGTTTAGCATGATCTTCCTCTTGAATTAGCGTTGTTGAATAGTAATGCCGAGTCCATCGGGATCGTGCAGTACGGCCAGCCTCGCGCCGGAATTCTGTGTCTTCGGCGGCAGCGAAAAGACGACATCTTTCGCTAGCAGAGCTTCATACGCTGCCTCCAGATCGTCCACCATGAAGCCGAGTTGCGCTTGACCGGCAGGTGGGAGGCTCTGTTGCTCCGCCAGCTTCTCGCCTCCACCCCCGACGACATGCAGCGCGATGGTGGTTGTGCCCGTCACAAATTCTGTCCAACCGGGCGAGGTGAATTTCAGAGTTAGCCCCAATGTATCGCGGTAAAAGGCAACTGAACGCTGCATGTCGCTCACATAAACGATCGCATAATCAAGCTGCTTAAATTGTATCGACATTGTTAATTTACTCCTCTTTATTCGTTGATGTAGGGACGCGATTGATCGCGTCCTCCCGGTGCCAACGAGACCCACAGCGGTGGACGCGATCAATCGCGTCCCTACACAGTTTCGTAAAACATCAATAACGTGCTGCCGTACTTGCGCTCATCGCGCAGAATCAGGCGCGTGAGTGGAACGGACGCAACTCCGGGCCGCTCTTTGGGGTGAATTTGCACGATGACCAGTCCATCTTTTGCCAGCAAGGGCGACGTGTCCAGCATGGCGAGGGCGCGCGCCGCCATCTCGTGGTACTGCGGCGGTGCCACGTAGATGATATCATACTCGCGTGGTTGGCTGCCTGCTGACGAGGGGCTGGCCTGTAAAAATTTGAAGGCATCGGCATGCAGCGTTTCGGCGCGGTCTCCAAGTCCCGTGATCTTCAGGTTTTCGCGTACCAGCTTGAGTACGCTGTAATTCATCTCGGTGAACGTAGCCTGCGCCGCGCCCCTGCTCAGGGCTTCTATGCCGACGCTGCCGGTTCCGGCGAAGAGATCAAGGAAGCGCGCATCTTCCACACGCGTCGAGAGGATGTCGAAGAGCGCCGTTTTTACACGGTCGATAATGGGGCGCGTCCCCGTTGTTTTGGGCGCTTTCAATTTACGCCCTTTGGCCTCACCTGTCACTACGCGCATGCTCTTTGCTCCTCGCTCGTTTCCTGTTGTTCATCATTGTTCGTACAATACGGAAAGTACCGCGTTGACTTCGTCCTCGAAGTAGTCTTCTTTGGCCCAGGATATCAGGGCTTCTACATGGTCTTGTTTGAGTTTTTTATCGGAATTGATGTTCCAGAGGCCCTCGATAAGCTGCTGGAGTTGCGTGTCGCTGATTTGCGAGTCGAGCAGATTGTGAAGGACGGTCAAGCGCAACGGGCTAACTGTCGCGGTACCGCGAATCTCTTTTAATTCATCGATCTTGATACGCGCCAGGGCATCAGACATTCCGCCCTGATCCTCGTCGTCCTCGCCTTCTCTACCGCCATCCGGTTCCTCAAGCTCTTCTTCCTCTTCATCGAATTTGTAGGGACGTGGAACTTCCCGCAAGGTGCTTTCTCTGAGAGGGAAGACGGGGATGTTGGTCGGCCCGTCTAGCGATGGAGATGGCACGGGCGGCTTTGGCGACGTGGTTGATGTTAGCGGAGATGCGGGAGCGCGATTCGTCGAAGCCGGCGGCGTGGGTACTGGCTGCTGCGAAGCTGATGCGCCTGATCTCGCGCCTGTCTCACGCATAGTTGTGGACGAGGCCGGGGTTGGGACGCGCTGGCCGGTCGAAACTGGCGCGGGAGAAGCTGCGGGTCGCGGCAGGCTGGCAGCGTTTTTGGACGCGGCCTCCGCGCGCTGCTGTACCAGCGGCTCCAACTGCCTGAGCAGGTCGCGGTAGTTCATATTATTAAGGGTTTTCACCTGCAACAAATCCATGGCTTCCTTCGGCGTAAGTCCCCAGTTGGTCTTGATGATCTGAATGAATTGCGCGAGCCTGATGTTACCGGGAGCGGAATTGCTCAGATTGTGGGTTACAGGCATCTCGGAACCGATAGTGGCGTGCGTTTGCGCGGGCGCGGCAGTCGCTTCACGTCTCTCCTGTAAAGGGATGGCCTGCGGAGCCTCGCGTGGCGTTTGAGCCGCGACCTGCTGAGGTGACGCGGGTCGGGCAGGCTGTCCGGTTGGAGTAGAGGGCGCATTGGCGCGCATAGCAGCTTGAGCGGGTTGTTGGGCCTGTGAGTAGCCAGCGCCACTGCGCTGAGCGGCGCTTTCCTGGGTTGCGCCGATTTCGGGTGAGCGCTGATTGCGCTGGGTTGCGCGTCTCTCGATCTGCCGGTAAAGCTGCTCGATGCCGGCTTCCGCTTCGCGAATCAATTGTTCGCGTTGTTCCGCGCTCGCTCCCACCGGCACAGGGACATTCATCTCGATGGTATGCGTGCGCCCACTCGTGGTGAATTGCGTGCTGTAGCGCAGCCAGATATAGGAAGCATCGTACGCGCTCCCCGGTCCAGTTCTCTGCATATCCATAAAGTATTCCACCTGCCTTCCTGCTGACACCCGTGTAACATCTGTACGTCTATTATATCAAACGTGGGCAGCATAGGGTATTATTACAAAAGTTCAAATTGTAAAATAAGCGTAAAGTACGCAGGTTCAAAGGGAAGAGTCTTGTCAAAATTATCATTGTAGTGTATGGTACACATGAGCAGAGTAGCATAAAAATCGTGCAAACGTCATGTCGCGTTGCTCTACCACTGGATTTATCCATATCGTAAGAGATGTCGTTTCTATTCGTGTTACTAGAGAAAGCGAATCGCTATAAACAGTCTGAGAAAGTCGAGTCAGATCGAATGATAGAGAGTCCTCCACCCACTCAACGAGCGTCTGAATCGGATGAATTAGAGAAGAAGATTGTGCGTAATACGCTCGCGAAAAGAAGAGCAGGTGAAACTCCCCTGGCCCTGTTCATCAAAGCTATATTTCGTCCTATTTTCAAGGGCATCTATTATGTGCTGCACGCTGTACGCGGCCATAAGCTGATCACGTTGCTGGTGATTATACTGCTGCTGGGCAGCGCGACGGCTGTAAATTTTTATAAAACGGGGGAGTGGCCTCTCGGCGTCGGATATGATCAGTTCAATTTTCATGTTCATGGCACAAAGGGCGGTGGCGACCAGGTAAAGAACTGGCTCTACGCGCTGCGTGATGGCAATACCGTGACCCTCGCATTCCTTGACCGCTATATGTCATCGCCACCCGATCCACAGCAACTTGTGAGCCAGGTGGGCCAGGCGCAGTCGCACCTGACCTGGAGAGCCATCAACGTGGTGGGGGTGCAACAGGAGTCGGATACAACGATTGACAGTTTTGTAGAAGTAGATGTTTCGACGAATGGACCGGGTGGCAGCATCAGTGGCTATTTCTTGTTCCATTTTGTCACTGTCGCGCAGCAGGGAGGCGCAATCATCGGCATCGATATACTACCTGAGCGAGCATCTCAAGCATAATAATAACTGTAGGATACCTCCGCGTATTCCACACGCAGAAGGGATAGACTGCTGTGTCAGAAAACACCAATCGCAAACACAGTGATCTTGATACCTCAATTGATCGAGGACTTGATCAATTTGGACGTTTCGCGAAACTCCGCTGGTTCTGGCTCTTGCTGGTGAGCATCATTATCTGGTACTTTATTGCCTTCATTGTCCCGCAGTTGTCCGCGCCATCACCGGGGACTGTCTTATTATATGTATTCCAGATTGGATTCGCGGTCCTTTTCGGCATCATGCAGTTCGTTGCCATCTTCTGGTTCCTGGGGCGTCCGAGACTCTACTGGGTCATGCCGGGTGAAACGGGCGTCACTTTCAATGACTACAAAGGCAACCCAGAGGTGCTTGAGTCTGCCCGGCGTGTTGTGCTGCTGTTGCAAGGCATCAAAGAGTTCCAGGAAATGGGCGGTCAGGCTGTGCGCGGCCTGTTGCTCTCCGGCCCTCCGGGAACCGGTAAAAGTTACCTGGCGCAGTGTATGAGTACTGAGGCGGGCGTGCCGTTTGCCTATGCCAGCGCTGCCAGTTTCCGCGCCATGTTCATCGGCATGGATATTCTGATGATTCGCCGCCTGTATACAAAAGCGCGCCGCCTGGCTCGCGAGTATGGTGGTTGCGTCATCTTCCTGGACGAAATCGACGCCATCGGTGCTTCGCGCGGCTCGGCGCGCGGCGGGATGGGCATGATGGGTATGGGCGGTGGTATGTTCGGTGGCGCTGGCGGTGGCCTGAACCAATTATTGATGGAGATGGATCCCCCCAACATCGAAACCGGCTGGTTTAAGAAAATCTTGCGCACCATTGGCCTCTATCATAGTCGCGTCCAGTCCCAACCAGTACTGACGGTAGGCGCAACAAACATTCCAGAGTCGCTCGACTCCGCGCTGCTGCGTCCCGGTCGCTTCGACCGCCGCATTCACGTCGCTCCTCCGACCGACAGGTATCGTGGAGAAGTGGTTGAGTACTACCTGAAAAAGGTCAAACACGATCCCAACATCTCCATATCTACACTGGTTGCGCGCCTGGTTGAATACACGCCTGTAGCTATCAAACACGTCATCAACGAAGCAGTCATTATCGCGCACTTCGATGGGCGCGAGGTTGTCACCTATCAAGACCTGATCGAGGCGCAGGACGTACACGAGTTTGGTCTGCGCCAGGAAAGCGATTTGTCTCCCCTGGAGCGCCGTCGTCTCGCCTATCACGAGGCGGGTCATGCAGTGGCCACATACTACCTGCTGGAACGCGAGTTCCCGGCTTATGTGACGATCCATCGTCGTGGTGATCTGGAAGGCGCGGAAGCCTTCGCGGCCTATCGACCAAAAGAAACCATCAAGACGCGCGCGAAAGAGGAGATTCTGGCCTCTATACAAATCAACCTCGCCTCACGCGCTTCCGAAGAACTGTTTCTTGACACAAATTTGAACGGTGTCGCTGGCGACTTTGCTACTGCCACCAGCCAGGCACTGCGTTATGTCGGCGTCTACGGTATGGATGGCACCATCTCTTCCTACATGGGTTATGCCTGGGCCGGTGGTACTCCCAATCCTGCTGTTGTCCGTGATGTACCTCAACGCGCCGAAGCCATACTCCAGTCGCAACTCAAAGCAGTCAAACGCCTGTTGCAGGATCACAGTGAAGCTTTGATCGCTGTGGCCGAGGCGTTGATCGAACGCGACGAACTGGTTGCTGAGGACCTCAAGCAGGTCATCGACGAGGCCGATGCGCGGCGTGTTACGCGCCTGGTCATGTCCGAGTTCGAGGAAATGCTGGGTAATGGTAACGGCCATAAAAATGGCAAGAATGGCAACGGACACTCCCTGGTCGGCAGCGCCAGCAACGGCGGGAGCTCGTTGGACGACACAACCAGGATTGTCGAATCGAGCATATCGCCTCTCAATGGTCCAATGGGCAACATTTCCACGAGCAGCGTTGACCCACTTTCCCAAGACGATGGGCCGCTATTCTTCATGGGCGGGTAGGTTTGTTTAAGATAGTGAACCATCTATGTCAATCAGCACGACAACAAACGATAGCATAGCTACAAAGAAGGAGCAGGCTCACCGCCCGGACTGGCAAACCATCCTGTTCTGGACGGTTGTAATTGCTCTGTTCGCCATCGCTATAGCTATGCGTCTCTTTAAACTGGGACTGCCTTTTGATCGTGATAGCTATGACGAGGGGGTGTACTGGCAATCGCTGCGCGCTATGGGCGCGGGACATGGACTCTATGGTGATATTTTTTATTCGCAGCCGCCCTTATTTTTGCTGTCTACCTATCCTATTTATGCACTCTTCGGCGCTTCGCTGTGGTCGGCGCGGCTTGGCATCGCCGTTGTCTCGCTCTTCGGGCTGGTGGGCGCGCTCTTGCTCGGCAAGGCGTTAAGCGGACGCCTGGGCGCGGGCGCGGCACTGTTGCTGGCGGTGGTTGATCCGCTCTTTCTGGCGCAGTCGCAGACCATTCAGGCCGAGGCATCTTCAGTGGCCTTCTCCTTCCTGGCGATAGGATTGGCGTTCTACTGGTGGAAGTACCCATCTGGCATGCGCGGCCTGCTGCTGGCGATTCTGACGGGCGTAACAGTCGCGTTAAGCATCATGTGTAAACTGCTGGGCGTCTCACTACTCGTGCCTGTCGTGATGCTCATGCTTGCGCGCTTGTGGTTGGGCGTGCCGGAAAGGGTAGGGGCGGGGCTTGCCCCCGCCCTGGTCGTCGGCCGCCGCACGCGCGTCCGGCATTCCCCCATTTCCGCCGATCGAGGCGATCGGGTCCGCCGCCCCTACCTGTCCGTTGCGGTGGGCATCGTCGCGTTTTTGCTGACAATCGCGTTGCTTGCTCTGCCGTTTTTTGGATCGTTTCAGGCGATGTGGTCGGGAGTGGTAACGTTTCATATTGAGGCGGGTACACTGTTGCGCAATAACCCACAACTTGGTGGGTCTGGCAATACGGCCAAAGTAGGGACTGCGTTGGCATCGTTTCTCACATTGACCGCGCTGTATGGATGCGCGGTCGCGCTGCTGCGCCGGGATTGGCGCGTGCTGCCTTTGCTGGGGTGGCTGCTTGCGACGGGCTTTTTGCTGTGGCGGCAGGTGCCGCTATTCCCGCACCATTTTGTCTCGCTCACGCCGCCTCTCATCGCGCTGGCGATAGTGGGTATCGCTCCGTCTATCGACAATCAACGAGCAGGGCATAAGACTACTGTGTCGAACGCAACGGTTTTGCTCACAGGCGTGGCGATTATTCTCATTCTCTTCACGTCAATGCTGGATGCCAGAACGGACCTGCTCTATTACCGGACTGCCACAGCCAGGGGCGTCGATGGATTGGCGCAATTAGAGGCACGGGTTGCCGCAGACCTTGACCGGGCCATTATGCCAGGCCAGCAGGTCGTCACCGATGCCCAGTTTATCGCCGGTCTCGCCAACCGCGACACGCCTCCCGCGCTGGTGGATACCTCGATGGTGCGTATCGAGACCGGCTCAGTCACACTGGCGCAGCTTGAGGCTATCGCCGCGCAGCCGCAGGTGCATGCTGTGCTTTTCTTCACCGGGCGCTTTGGCCTTCCATCTGTCGCGGTCTACCATGCCTGGGTTGCTCAACACTTTCACTTGCTACACGACTATGGCGGTGGTATGCAGTTGTGGGTACGTTAGGGATTATTATCAGAAGGGACAGAAATATGCCGAAGAAAAAGACCTTTAGCACAATGGAAATTGAACGGTTGAACTAAGAAACATTCTCTCTCGACAAGCTCTAGAAGAGCCACCAGACACCCAGCACAAAAAGTAACAATCCCTCTTACAGCAAAGTTGACAGCAATTCCTATCCCATAGCTCACAAACAAAACCAGTCACAATTACTGCTCGTTATTTGAATATCATTAGCAAAATTCTTATTGATCCTATCAGTTAATACTTTAGACTTTCACACGACCCGCTTTCTATTGCCTCATATGAAGTTGTAATGATATGAGATCAGTGATTCAATCCTGCCAGATGCCAGACTCGTTGACAACTTCTGACGTGGTATCATTACTTAAAGTTCGTCCATAATCTGTGTGACAAGCAGGATTACATTCTCAGATAGTTAGCAAAGGAGCATTGGTATGAGTACACGGGCATTTGAAGTCGGTGATAGGGTACGAGTAGTAGGGAACTTGTTCCGTAGTGGGCCAGCGGATAGCAATAGAGCCATAGGCATTGTCAGATCAGTGGATAAGGAGAGACGACGTACAGAACCGTACTACATCTACTATGTTGAACTACCCGGAGAGGACAAGTTGACAGACTTTGAATACCGAGAGTTGGAGCTCGTTTCTTCTGAAAGTAACTAGTGGCCAGTTGCCTGGTAGATCCCAAATGTGCGACTATCTGTTTATCGGTCTAGCCAACTACCACGTTCAATAGCACATGTGCATACCCGTGATGCACCCTTGGACTTAAGCGGAGTCATCCTGAGCGGTGCCAACCTACTAAGCAGAGCCGACCTGATCGATGCCGACCTGATCGATGCCAACCTGAGAAAGACATATATGCATTTTATGTTCGGACTCACTCGAGAGAAGCTCTTAGATTGTGCTGAAAGAGGTGCGTTCATCAACGATAAAGGTACTCGTTCAAGTATATTTACCTAACAGCATAGTGGTATGGAAATTGAGCAGCTAAACAAAGAAGCAATCCTCCTCAACGCCCTCTAGAAGCGCCACCAGACATCCACCACAAAAAGTAAAAGCCCCCTTTACAGCAAAGTTGACAGCAATTCCAGACTACTCCAAATTAAAAGATTCATATGAAGCCGACATAAGCCCAAGAATGACGAGTGATAAGAATACGAGCTGGCCATATTTATTATGGGCCAGCTCTCCCTTTTCCTTACTTATATCCTTTCTTAATTGCAATCACCTGCAAAACAATGGTTGTCGCATAGAATATGAGCGTCAACCATTCAAAATCGATTTTCATAATGTTTTTCTTTCTAAGTCAGACTGTCTTGCTGACCACTGATAACCAATAGAGTGGATGTTATGACGTATGAAGATCAATTAGTACCCACTCTAATGAACAGTAACAATGTTAGCTGCCTGATTTTTTTGTAGTAAATACCTTATTCTCACAAACGCTTAAACAGATCATCCATCTTATTCACAATCTCCCGTTGCTGCTCTGGCAACACATGAGCATAAAGATCAGCCGTAGTAGCAACCGAGCTATGCCCCAACAACTCTGAGACCACCTTTAAGTCTATCTTCGCCGCAAGCAAAATTGTTGCTACACTATGACGCAAATCATGAAACCGCACATCAGTTAACCTGCCTGTTTCAACAGCAATACCACGCCAGTAAGCCCAATCTTACGGCGACCAGCTTTTGTTTTCGGTTCACGCTCAACATAACCTACCCCATCCATATACGTCACATTA
>DATLSI010000186.1:0-6471 GCA_035534255.1 Ktedonobacteraceae bacterium
CCCGGGGGGGGCTTGCCCCCGCCCTGGTCGCCTGTCGCCCGCGTGTCGGGCTTGCCCCCGCCCTGGTCGCCTGTCGCCCGCGTGTCGGGCTTGCCCCCGCCCTGGTCGCCTGCCGCCCGCGTGTCGGGCTTGCCCCCGCCCTGGTTGTTCTGCCCCTCGCGATTGTCCTGCTTCTGGCTCGTAGTAGTCTTATCCATTGCGCACCTCCCGTTCCCGTAACACCTGACGAGCGATTTTGCCGGAGGAGGTGCGTGGCAGCGTGTCTACAATGATGAAGTCTACAGGCACTTTGACAGGGCTGAGATGCTGCGCGGCGTACTGGTGAAGTTGTTGCTGGATACTGGCATGGGTTTTGCGCCTGGTGACGATGTAGGCTACCACAACTTCACCATAGATGGCATGAGGCCGCGCGACGACGGCGGCCTCATGCACGAGAGGATGGTCCAGGAGAACCTCTTCGATCTCACGAGGAGCGATATTTTCCCCTCCTCTATTGATGACCTCGCGCAGGCGACCCGTGATGAAGACGTACCCCTCGTGGTCCTGGTATCCCAGGTCGCCGGTGCGAAACCAGCCATGCTGGAATGACTTCTGATCAACATCTCCCACGTATGCCTGGATAACGTTGGGGCCGCGAATGCAAATTTCGCCTGTCGCGCCCGGTTCAACGTCTGTCCACGCTTGCTCATCAGCCGTTTGCCCGGTCAAAGGATGACAGATGCGCATTGAGACGCCGACCGGCAAACCGACCGAAGCTGCTTTATGGATACCGGGCGGTACCGGATTAGCGGCGACCTGGCTGGCGGCTTCGGAGAGGCCATATGTTTCTACGACGGGCAGGCCAAATTTTTCCTCAAATGCCCGCAAGTGGCTGGCCGGTAGAGGCGCGGACGCGGTTCGGATAAAGCGTATGTCGCCGGGGAGAAAAGCTGGCTTTTCGGTATCAAGCAAAAGAGCGAGTATCGCCGGCACAATACTGGCCCAGGTGACATGAAAGCGTTCCATATATGCCCAGAAGTTGCGGCGGCTGAAGCGGCGCGCGATGACTACCGTGCTGCCGGACATCACGGTTGCGCAGAGACTGACGACAGGGGCGTTGACATGAAAGAATGGCAATACCGTCAGCCCTGTATCGCGCGCAGAGAGATGATGGCTGGCGCTGACATGGTGCGCAGTCCAGGCGATTTGCTGCTCCTGCAACATGACTCCTTTAGCTTTTCCTGTACTGCCGGAGGTATGCAGGCAGACCTGCCCTGCGCGCGCGGGCATGCTCTCGTGAAACTCCTGTGCATCTTGCTCGATCAGCGTTTCGCACTGCTGGCGCGTGATGACGATGGCTGATGCACATGCAAAACCCTGTGCATCTTGCTCCTGTTCCACGATGAAGATGTCAGGGTGGTATTCTCGCGCCATACGCGCTTTCTCAAGGTTGGCGGCGTCGGGAGACAGGGGGATGAGCGTATGTCCACCAGTCAACGCGCTGATCCACACCACCGCGCTTGTTATGCCGCCGGGCAAAGCCAGCGCGATACATCTGGGGCTATCTCCTATCAATTCACGTATAGCATAGACGGAGGAGAGAAAGTGTATATAGGTAATGCTCTTTTCTGTTTCTGCCTCTATAACGCATATTTTTTGCGGGTCTATAGCAGCCCACTGTTCCAGTGATCTTTGTAATGAGTACATATGTTGCCTGTTTTCCGGGGCGACCGCGCGCGGGCGCCCCTTCCCTCCTTATCTCGCTGTCGTAGCCGCGAGGGTGCTGGTAGTGGCAGGCTGCGGTAAAAGCTCTGTTACCCAACGGTCCTCGTTCATATATTTCCAGCCGCCGTCCGCCAGGATAATCACAATCTTGCCATGCTCCATTTCAGCCGCGACGCGCAGGGCGATTTCTAATACCGCGCCGCTGGATGGTCCGGCCAGAATGCCTTCACGCGCTTTCAACTGGAGCATGCGCAACCACGAGTCATGACTTGAGACCAGCAACCTGTCATCAAGCAGGGACTGATCGAGTACGGGTGGGACGAAACCATCGGCGAGGTTGCGCAACCCCTGGATACTATCGCCCTGGACCGGCTCAGCGGCAACGACGCGGATATGTGGATTGTGCTGCTTCAGGCGTCGCGCTATGCCCGTGAGGGTACCGCCGGTACCCAGGCCGGCTACAAAGACACTCAAGTCTGGAACGTCTTTAATGATTTCTACCGAGGTGGTCTCATAGTGCGCGGCAGGGTTGGTTTCATTTCCGTACTGGTAGAGCATGACGTAACGCGGGTCCTTTTGCGCCATCTCTTGAGCCAGCCTGACGGCTCCATTGCTGCCTGCCGCCCCGGAGGCGGAGACGATGTTGGCATTATAGAGTTCGAGCAATCTGCGCTTATCCGGCGTGATATTGGCAGGCACGACGGCGGTAAACGGATAGCCTTTCATACTTGCTACCAGCGCGAGCGCCACGCCGGTATTGCCGCTAGTCGGCTCCAACAGGAAGGAGCCGGCTTTCAGCAAATGTTGGGACTCGGCTTGCTCGATCATTTTTTTAGCAATACGGTCTTTGATGCTTCCAGAGGGATTGACGCCCTCCAACTTGGCGAATATTTGCACGCCCTGGCGCGGGTTAAAACTTTTGAGTTCGACAGTGGGAGTGTTCCCTATCGTTTCCAGAATATTGGCGTAACGCATAGTTTATTTCCTTTCCATTTTCTTAGAAATGGGCAACAGGCTACCCCGCAGGGAGTGTTAATGTATCGCCGACGAGGACGGTTTCATCGACGATAGCCTGTATGTCAGCTTCAGCCGTCATGTAGTTGACAATACAGGCGCGCAGGGTCTCTTTGCCCTGGAAAGGTGTGCTTGTGAGAAAAGCACGCCCACGCTGCTGCATCGCGGCGGCCAGCGGCTTGATTAAAACGGCGGCGTGAGCCGGGGCCGAGTTAATCCAGCCCGCGAAGCGCGGATGCCCGTTTCCCTGGGGATAAGGCAAGATCATTTGCTCGATGAAGGCCAGTGACTCCTCGAATGCTTGACCCTCTGTCGGAAGTTCCTGCTCGCGGATAGCTGAATGAACGTGTTCAGGCATGGGTTGCCATACCGGGCGTTCGCTGATGCCGCTCAAGTACGCGGCAACTTGATCCATGATCTGATAGCCGAATTGTCTCAACTCTGCTTCGTCAAAGGATAGCCCCGACGAAAGGGCGATTGGTGTCTGTATAGCTTGTTCTTCAGGGACGCGATGTTGCGCGTCTACGTGTTGCAGCATGGGTTTGTTCCTTTATGGATGACGCGGTTGAGCGCGTCCCTATGGATTTGCGGAGATTTGTCTATGCGTTTGACGGGTGGATGCCAGGGGTAGCCGGTCTAAACACGCTGGCATAGCTTGCCTGAAAGTGATTTTCATGAATTCTACTTTCTTTAGTCAGGGCGAAGACGCGCGCAAGCATGATTTGGCGCAGTCCTTCGCAATGGACATTAAGATTGTAGCAAGCTGGTAAGCGACCGATGGTGTGACCGGGACATCGCATATCTAATCAGTTATCTGCACTACATGCAGTTAATGGTAAGTCAGGGAACTCAAGAAAAATTCAGGAAATTGTAAAACATCTGTAAAATATTTCTTCCTAAAAACGAGACAATAAGGCACGCAAAATATATAAAATTGTGTATGGTATAAGATATATAGTCAAACACACGAGTTTTACTGCGTGATTTTGTAGAGGCGATGTGAGACATTTGGCAATGATCAGGAAATTCGCTGAGAGAAAAGCCAGGAAAAAAAGGTAGGCGTGGGGGAAGGCGCGTTCATGGTAGAGTAGACTTTATCCCAGATGACGTGACCAGCGCCCGCGTATTCCGTATAGAGCGGGTGGCCGCCGGCAGCTTTGATTGCCTGGATCATATCTCGCGAACCAGCTACGGGAACAGTGCCATCGGCGGAACCGTGAAATGCCCAGATTGGCAGGTTTACCAGTCGATTGGCTTTAGAGGGATCGCCTGCTCCTGCAAGCGGTGCCGCGGCTGCGAAGTAGTTGGGCCAGCGCTCGATGGCGTCCCATACGCCATAGCCGCCCATCGAAAGTCCAGTAATGTAGAGGCGGTGTGGGTCAATGTTGGTGTACTGTTTTTCCAAGGCATCCACAATCTCTTTAGCCATGAGCAAGTTATTTGTCGGTTGGGCGGCAAGCGTATAGGGACCCGTGTTTGCCGGTACATTTACCCACTGCTGGGGATAGATGACCTGTGGGACAACGATGAAAGCGGGCCACTGCGCCTGGACATTGGGAGTATACTGGCCGGGGTAGCCGGGACCCCAGACCCTGACATACGCCTGGTCCAGCAAAAGATTCCTGTTCTGCTCCGCCGTATTGTTAACGCGCGCTCGCTCGCCTCCGCCTTGCAGCAGGAGAACCAGTGGATACTCTACATGAGCATTATAGTTTGCCGGTATGTAGAGATAATAGGTCATTTTTCTACCCTGGGCGTCGGTGAAAACTCTCGTAACGTAGTTGTCTGGCGAGGTTGTTTGCGCCTGTTGTGCCCGTTGCTCACCCTGTCCACCAGCGATTGGTGTAATGGAGAAAGATGAGATAAATACGAAGAACACCGCATTGATTGCCAGGCTAATCCACAAAATACGAAACTTCCAGATTTTCACTGAGCTAATCCTTCTCCTCGATACTGACACATATCGTACTATGGTACTATGATAGCTCCTTTACCAACCGTTCAGCAAGCTCAAACGAGTAGTTCTGTCCACGATCATGCGGGTACACCTGGAACATATTGGCGATCCACAATCCGTTAAGCGGCGAACGCAGCGGTGGGATGTGCTGGCGATAGTCGGTGGTGACGATTGGTTGAGCGAAAGGAGCCTGGAAGAGCCAGCTTTCGGTGATCCACTCCGTTGAAAAAGATGGCTCGATGCGCTTGAGGTGCGGCAAGAACTCCGAAATAACTTCTTCTTTGCTCTTTTTGAAGAGCGGGTCATCCATAGGCCGGTAGTTGCCCAGGTAAAAGAGATGTCTGCCGCCGTATTCGGAAGGCGGGCGATAGTTGGTATGTTCGACCAGGCTGGTAAAGGGATAGCCGGGATCGCAGGGATTGATCCAGTAGCTGTCGGTCACCTGGCGATCAAGCGCGAGGATGAGGCACTGCGCTCCGTAGGCCTGCCCCCAGTCGTAACGCGCGCGGTAATCGTCAGGCAGCGCGGGTATGAGACGACAGGTGAGGCGAGTCGGCAATGTGCTGATGACGCGGTCGAATGTCCATGTTCCCTGGCTGGTGCGCACCTCCCAGCGTCCATCGTCGAGCGGCTGCGCGCCTTCTACACGTGTACCCAGCAGGACTTTGCCGCCCGCCTGGCTGATGCGCTCGACTAATCGCTCGTAGAGCAGCTGGAAGCCACCGCGCAGGTAGCCCAGATAGGTGGTGCGGTCATGGAAACGCGCCCAGAACCAGGGCAGCGCGATCTGGTCGCGCAGAGCGCCAAACTTGGCCTCGAAAAGCGGCTCGAAGACCATGCCATAGGCGCGTTTGCCCATCCAGCGGCGCAGCCAGGGTTCAGCCGTTTTCCCCTCGTATGGCCCTGAACCGCTCAGCTTGAGCAGCGCGCCCACGGCTGCCACGCGCAGGCGTTCGTCGATGCGCAGCGGCGCGAATTTCAACAGCGTGAGCGGTGAGTCAAGCTGCTGGAACTTGCCATCGATGAGGCAGACGGTGCGCGGGTGCGACCACTCCAACCGATCACCCAGGCCAAGCTCCTCTATCAGCTTGATGGCGGTCGTATCGGTCTTGAATAAGTGATGGTAGAATTTCTCCAGCCAGTTATCGCCAACCCGAAAACCTGCTGCCAGGCCGCCTGCCGTCGCCTCCTGCTCAAACACCATCACCGAATGACCGGCTGTTGCCAGTCGATACGCGGCATGCAGCCCCAGCGCGCCCCCACCAAGTATGGCATAGTCCATGTAACTCTGTTCCTCGTCTATCATTTTATTGCTATTCAGGCAGGAGCAATTGTAGCATACTTAAAGTATGCGCATCATCACGGTCGCCGCGTACTGCGCCAAATTTACTAACCAGTACGCCAGCACCGTACCCATCAACAATGTTCCCGCAACCGTCACACCCAGGGCGAGCCACGTTGTCCACCCCTTTATTGCTGGTTGCTCGACAGCTTTTTCGGCGACAACAAGCGTCTTTTCTTTGCTCAAAGGCGTGGTAGGCGCTTTGACGGCAACGGCTGTAGCGGCACCACTGCTTAGCTTACCGGATGAGATACGCCGGCCTGGTGCGGGAGCGGGTGCAGCAGTTGCCAGGACATCGAGCGACTGCGCGGCTGGCTGCTGCTCCATGAACATGGCGGCGATCACACGCAGATAGTAGTACATGCCGAGCACACTGGCAAGCACGCCGGTGATGAGTAGTTCGGGATGACCGCTCTGCAGGGCGGCATAGAAGATGTAATATTTGGCCGCGAAG
>DATLSI010000187.1:0-3532 GCA_035534255.1 Ktedonobacteraceae bacterium
GCAGTATTATAAGGAACTGGCCGCGTACCACGAACAGGACGTGCTGCACGAAACCGCCGTGCGCTCGGCCTTCCAGAACCTGCTCGCCGCCTTCGCGCCGTCCGTCAACTGGCTGCTCGTGCCGGAAGAGACGCTCGCCAACGGCAAACGCCCCGATGGCACGCTGCGCGACACGTTCAGGCTGCCGCGTGGCTACTGGGAGGCCAAAGATACCAGGGATGACCTGGCAACCGAGATTCGCAAGAAGATCGCCGCCGGCTATCCCACCAGCAACATCATTTTCGAGGACACGCGCCGCGCCCTGCTCTATCAGAACAACAGGGTCGCCCTTGAAGCCGACCTGGGGCGGCGCGACGACCTGCTCGACCTGCTGCGCCAGTTCTTCAGCTATACCGAACCCGACATCGCCACCTTCGAGGCGGCAGTGGACGAGTTCAGGCAGCGCATCCCCGACCTGGCGCAGGGCTTGCTGGCGCGTATTGATGAAGAACACAGCAAAAACGCGCGCTTCGTCAAAGCCTTCGGCGTGTTCCTCGAACTGTGCCGCGCCTCGCTCGACCCGCAGCTCAACCGCGCGGCCGTCGATGAAATGCTGGTGCAGCACCTCTTGACCGAACGCCTGTTTCGTACCGTCTTCAACAACCCCGACTTCACGCGGCGCAACGCCATCGCCGCCGAGATCGAGAACGTCATCGCCGCCCTCACCAGCCGCGCCTTCAATCGACACGAGTTCGAGCGGTCGCTCGATCGCTTCTACATCGCTATCGAAGGGGCGGCGCGCACGCTGGACAACTGGACGGAGAAGCAGCATTTTCTCGATACCGTCTACGAACGCTTCTTTCAGGGCTTCTCCATCAAGCAGGCCGACACGCACGGCATCGTCTACACGCCGCAGGAGATCGTCGATTTCATGGTCGCCAGCGTCGAGGAAGTCCTGCGGCGCGACTTCGGCGTCTCGCTCTCCACGCCGGGCGTGCAGGTACTCGATCCCTGCGTGGGAACGGGCAACTTTATTGTCAACATCCTGCGGCGCATCTCCGGCGCGGCGCTGGCACAGAAGTACGCCAGCGACCTCTTCTGCAACGAGATCATGCTGCTGCCCTATTACATCGCCTCGCTCAACATCGAACACGCTTACTACGAGCGCACCGGCACGTACCAGCCCTTTGAAGGCATCTGCTTCGCCGACACGCTGGAACTGGCCGAACGCCAGCAAATGTCGCTCTTCGTCGAAGAGAACACCGAGCGCGTCAAACGCGAAAAAGAGGCCCAGATCATGGTCGTCATCGGCAACCCGCCATACAACGTGGGACAGAAGAACGAGAACGACAATAACAAGAATCGCCCTTATCCAGTGATCGACCATCGTATTCATGAAACATACGTTAAAGACTCAAAAGCAACTCTCACTAATAAGCTCTACGACGCCTACGTTAAGTTTTATCGCTGGGCAACAGATCGTCTCCAAGAAAATGACGGCATTATTTGTTTCGTGAGTAACAACGGTTTCCTTGACGGTATTGCCTTTGACGGTTTCCGTAAGTGGTTAGCGACAGAGTTTACCCACATCTATCATATTGATCTAGGAGGGAATGCTCGCAAACATGGGGGCGGCAATGTATTCGGGATAATGGTAGGTGTTGGTATTACCATTTTGGTTCGCCACAACATACGTAAAGAAGTAAACCATAAGCCAGCAAACATTTTCTATTGGAAAGCGCCTGAACCGCAAAATGGTACAGCAAAATTACTTTTTTTATCAAAAACCGCCAGCATTGCTCAGATTGAATGGAAAGAATTATATCCTGATGAAAAATACAACTGGCTTACTGAAGGTATGGAAATTGATTTTCCATCTTTTTTACCTCTAGGAAGTAAAAATGCAAAAACCGCTAAAGGAGAAACCTCTGAGACGATTTTCAAGCTGTATTCATTGGGTGTAGTCACGAACCGTGACAGTTATGTTTACTCATTTAATCCGACAGAACTACGTGATCGGGTTAAAACGTTTATAGACATTTATGATGGAGTTGTTGATAAACTAAGAAGACAGGGTAGAACGCTCGATCCTACTGCTTTGATAGATACAAATGATGTTCGCATTAAATGGACTCGTCAAGTGAAATTTTCTCTGTCTAAGTTGCAATATAGTCAGTATGATCAGGCTTTCATGCGTACATGCCTTTATAGACCATTCACGAAAAAGAATTTATATTTCGACGACTTTTGGAACGAAGAGCGTTATCAGCAACCTCTCATTTTTCCTATCCCCGAAACAGAAAACATAGCGATCTGCATTGCAGGCGTTGGTGATAGAAAGGGGTTTGGTTGTCTGGCTACAAATACTATTCCAAGCCTGGACTTAGCTTTTGAAAAAGCACAATGTTTCCCCTACTACACCTATGCCGAAGACGGCAGCAACCGGCGCGAGAACATCACGGATTGGGCGCTGGCGCAGTTCCAGGCGCGCTACGGCGAGCAGGTGACGAAACGCGACATCTTCTACTACGTCTACGCGCTGCTGCACCATCCACAGTATCGCGAACGCTATGCCGAAAACCTCAAACGCGAGCTGCCGCGCTTGCCGCTGCTGGACGACGGCGCGGCCTGCGCGGCGTGCGTGGATATCGGCAAACGCTTGATGGCGCTGCACCTGGGCTACGAGCAGGCGGCGGAATATCCCCTGCGATGGATTGAGAACCCCAACGCGCCGGTCAACTGGCGCGTGGAGAAGATGCGCCTCTCGCCCGCTAAGACCTCGCTGGCCGTCAACGATTGGCTGACGCTGGCCGACATCCCGGCGGAATGCTATCGCTATCGCCTGGGCAACCGCTCGGCTCTGGAATGGATCATCGATCAGTACCAGGTCAGCACGGACAAACGCAGCGGCATCACGAGCGATCCCAACCGCCTCGACGACGAGCAGTACATCGCGCGATTGGTCGGCAAGGTGGTAACGGTGAGCATGGAGACGGTGAAGCTGGTGGAAGAACTGGCAGGGGAGGTATTGTTCAACTTTCTTGAGGAACACGCACAAAACCCGCCTGAGTAAGCGCCAGGCAGAGCGATGGCGGGTGCGTAGGGGCCAGATTTATCGCGCCCTACGGGGCCGGGGATGGGCCATGCGTGCCGATGTGACGCGGTTTCCACCACCCCTGGGCGCGATAAATCTGGCCCCTACGCAACCCCTCCCAGGCGCACCCTTTTTGGGAAGACGAGGCTGCCGCTTTTCAGCAAAAAGCGGCAGCCTCGCTTCTCGTCTCACGCGTTGATGTGAGAGCGAGCGGTGCGCTTAGAAAGCCGTAGACCACACGGGCGCGGGCGCGTGACCGTGGTCAACCACAACAGCGTTTGACGAAAGCGCGCCGCCGGAGACTGGCAGGCCGCCCGCGACGGTGAAGGTCCCCTCGTTGAGCTTGCTGCCCTTGGGCGCTTTGGCGACTTCAAACGCCGGGAAAGCATTGCCATTGCCGGCAATGGAGGTCGAGATGTAATCGCCCACCATGTAGCCCTGGCTGGTACTGGCTAGCCA
>DATLSI010000188.1:0-6871 GCA_035534255.1 Ktedonobacteraceae bacterium
GTGCAGGAAGAGAAACACCAGCCCTATCGTCGCGAAACACATATGCCATTGCAGCGAGGCATGCAACTGACCAATGACGCGTTTCTTGCGCGCGCGGCGGCGAAAGCTATAGACTATGCCGGCCAGCACGAGAAAAAGCGTGCCGGCGATGGCGAACCCGTAGCCCGCGACGCTATCAGGCGAATTATCATTGCTGTTGCGCGTATACCAGGCATAGAATGCGATACCCGCGCCTATCAGAACGAGCGTGGCGAACAGGCGCAGCGCCTGGCCCTTTCCCCAGGAGAAACGCAGCCAGGAGTAGCCTGTTTCTCCCTTCTTTTCTTCGTATTGGTGCTGAGTTCTCACTCTTTCTCCCATCCAGAGCGCAACAAACGTACTTTGAGCCACATCATCATAGCTTCGCGGCTCAATCCCACCGGGCAGGGCGCAACACACGCGCCGCACTGGTAGCACGAACGTGCGAAACGCGCTACGGGAGCCGAGATCGGCCCGGACAGCGTTTCACGATTAAGTACATCGATGGTGATAGCTTCGCCCAGCGCCGGACATGACAGCAGGCACTCGTTACAACCGATACAGGCTTGTAATTCCTGCATCACCTGTGGGCCTGTTTTATGTAAAAGCACCGCGCTGTTGGCGTGTCTTGATCTCAACTCTTAGTGACCTTTCATCGCCCGCATTTTCTCGCTGTATGACCACAGGCTGCTCGATGGATAGGCGTCGGACTGTTCTTCTTTCTGCTCGCGCTTTGCTTGCACTGGAGTCTTAAATTGACCTGTTCGCGTGTGCCGGGTGCTGGCACCGCTTGACGCATTCACGCTTTGGGTTTCCGGGGTACTGACCTTTACCGCGGGCAGCGGACTGCTATAGGACCACAGGTTACCCGACGGGCTGCGGTGCGTGTGCGTCATTAAAGGCGGTTTGGCCAGCGTAGACTCTATGACGTGTGAGTTTTTCAACTGGCGTTTGCTTTCGGAGACGAACGCGCTTTCTGCGCCTTCAGGCTGTGCGCGCAGGGGCTCCATTGCGACCGGTACGGTCACAAAGGGGGCGGCAAAGAGTTGCAGGTCCTGGTCTGTATCGCGCCCGTCAGCGCCTGAGATAGCCAGAGGGCCTGTCGCTGGTAGAACGCGCTTTAGACGCTGTTCAAGCTGACCGGCGGCAGGTAGTTTTCCTGTTGTCACCATGCGCTGAGCTGAGTAAGTATGCCGACGCGAGAGATAAGTACGGGCATCAAATGTACCTTTGAGCAAGGCTTTCTTGATATCGTGAATAGAGAGGCCCTCGTCAATAATGCGTTTAATAGCCAGGCTATCGGGCTGTGTGGGGCCGAGCGACAGGTAGCCGACCAGCCGGTCATCCATCACGGCTATGCGCCGGTAGCTGCCCCTGCTGCTATCGGTCAGGGTAGTGATGGCATCGTGCCATTGTAAGACGTTGCCGACCGCTAGCATAGAAAGACTACCCAGGCGCGTGGCATGCCAGGGAACGCCATGTTCTGCAGCGGGCGACGAGCCTGTCATCAAGGTTGCTGCCATACGCCCCTGCAAAACCGCCGCGTACCACTGTGCTCTGGGGGCATACACGCCTGTTTGAGGGTCTTTGATGGCCGCTACATCTCCGGCGGCGTAGATATGTGGGACACTCGTGCGCATTTGATTGTCAACCAGAATGCCCGACTTATGCTTCATAGGCAGATCACAATGCCTGGCCAGGGAAGTGACCGGAGTCGAACCGGTGCAGACCAGAACAAGCTGGCAGGGGAGCAACTGCTGATGATTTGTGACCACTCCAGCTACCATCCCTACTCTGCCGACGATGCCCAGTACCTCAGTTTCGGTATAGACCCGCGCTCCGGCGCGCTGAATCGACTCCAGCACCATATTTGAAGCCGGGCGATCAAGCATGCGTGATAGAAACGTATCGCCGCGAATCAGCCAGTGGACGCGAATATTCCAGTAAAGCAGGCTCATCACCGTTTCAATGGAGTGCGCTCCGCTGCCAATCACCACCGCCTCCTCTACTTCACCGAGCCGCCGCCGCAGACTCAGATAGTCATACAGACGGTGCAAGGAAAGTACGCCGTCGAAATCTTGTCCGGGTACGCTGGCAGGAAGTCCGGTCGGCGCGCTGCCGGTCGCTATCAGCAAGTCGCCATAGCCGAAGCCGCGCCCTCCTCTAAGGCTGATGTACTGTTGTTGCGCGTGGATTTCCTCGACTCGCGCGTTGATCACGTGAATACATTGGGCCTGTTCTGTACCAGCAGGGTAGGCCAGCAACTGCTCGCGGTTGAGTTTCCCAATGGCAAACTGTTTCAGCGCAGGCGTATTGATAGTGGGATGGCTCTGTTCAGTAATGATGACAACCCGCCTGTCAGGTGCGAGTCGCCGCGCTTCTACCGCAGCGGTCAATCCGGCAATGCCGTTGCCGATTATCACAATATCAGCGCTATCAACGCTCTTTGCCACTAACTCTGTCATAGCACTCTATTTCTATGAGGCGCGCTCAAGCGCGCCTCTCCAAACGTTCAATCAACATCCAACACCATCAACGTATTGCCCGGCCCTACAATGTAATACACATCGGTATGGGCGCGCTCGCGTAAATGACGCTGCATATGTCCAAGCGAAGCGCGACACTGGGTCGAGCACTCGAACGAGAACTGCTTCCCGCTTGCCGTCTTCAAGATAAAGTTTTCTCCTGGTCCTATGGCGACGATCTGACCGTCCGCGTGCTCGACATTGTTTCCATGCGCCATAGCCGGGCCGAGCAGCGCAACCACGCCAATGCACGCCATTCCGATGCTGCCAATGAGCAAAACAACGACAACAGCAGCGGCAATGCGCGGTAAAAGTGACGCTATTAAACTGGTATTTGTGTCTTCCACCTTACTCCCTATATTACTGGAACACATAGACACATCGTGATACCTCGATATTGTATCTCGTTCTTATGCACTTCTTGCTTGTTTTTGTTGAAATTAGCCAGAATGTCTTAGCTTGAGGTAAAGGTTTAAGAGTGGAGGGTAATCAAGCCCTTCTGGGCAGCCAGTGAAACCGCTTCGGTGCGGTTGGTCGCGCCCAGTTTGCCCATGATGGAACTGACATGGAATTTGGCGGTGCGCTCGCTGATGATTAAGCGGGTGGCAATTTCTTTGTTGGGCATGCCCTGCGCGAGTAACGCCAGCACCTCGATTTCGCGTTCGGTAAGCGCCTCCAGGAGGGGCGACCCTTGTGGTCGCCCGCCCGCTTGCCCACCCGCTCTCCCGCTCGTGCCATATTGCGAACCCACGTGGCGCAAAAGTTTGGAAGCGATCACCGGCTGCAGCAGCGAGCCGCCCTGCATGGTAATGCGGATGGCATTAAAAATCTCTTCGCGCGGCGCGCCCTTGAGCAAATAGCCATTTGCCCCGGCTTCCAGGGCGGCGATGATGCGTTCGTCATTGTCGAAAGCCGTAAATACAATAATACGAGGGGAGGATTGTTTATCTCCATTCACGTCCGGCTGGAGTTGCTGGAGTTGCTGGAGTTGCTGGCGCAGGTGGCGAATCGTTTCGACGCCGTCCATGACCGGCATTTCAAGATCGAGCAGGAGGATATCCGGGCGCAATTGCACAGCCAGGCACAGCGCCTCGTCGCCGTTGGCGGCCTGCTGCGGCGTGCCGACTACCTCGAAATCTGGCTGCGTTTCGAGCACGGCGCGCAGCCCTTCGCGTACAATAGGGTGATCGTCGGCCAGCAAGATGCGAATCACGCGCTTGATCCCCTTTCTTCCAGAGGAACACAAACGGAGAGGCAGGTACCCGCGCCCGTTTCGCTCTGGATGCATAGTTCGCCGCCCAGCAGTTTGGCTCGCTCGCTGATGCCTATCAAACCAAAATGGCCCGATCCGAATGCGCGCGCGTCGCGTGTCACGTTATCGGGCTGAAAACCGCTGCCGTCGTCCTGCACCGTGAGGCAGAGGTCGTCGTCTTCGACCTCCAGGGTCAGCGAGATGTGGCGGGCATGGGCGTGTTTGCAGGCATTGGTGAGGGCTTCTTGCGCAATACGGTAGATGGCTGATTCCAGTCGCTGGTGTAGAGCAGGGAAATTTGTGAGTGGCGTGAATTGAAACTCGATCTCAATCGTTTCCTGGGCCATTTCGCGCGCGAGTGTTGCCAGCGCTTCGGGCAGCGTGCGATTTTGCAGGTAGGCGGCGCGCAGGTCCACCATCGAACGGCGTGTCTCTTCAAGATTGGCGCGAGCCAGGCTGAGAGCGCGGCGCACTGCGTCTTGAGCGCGTTCAGGGCGAGTCATCACAAGCGCATCTGCCGTTTCCAGTTGCAGGGTAATGGCTGCCAATCCCTGTGCCAGCGTGTCGTGAATCTCGCGCGCCAGGCGATTTCGTTCTTCGATGGTGGCCAGGCGTGCCGCTGCCCGCGTGTGTTCGGCGGACAGCCGGGCGCGTTGAATTGCCAGGCCGATCTGATCGGCGATGATACGCAGCAATTGCAACTCTTCTTCGGCGAGTTCGCGCCAATCTTCGCTGGCCACGTTCAGCACGCCGATAGGAGTATCTCCGGCATAGATGGGGACGCTGGCATGAAAGCGCAGGCCGAGCGACGAAGGGTCCTTGTCGCGTTCAGCATTCTTCAGCCGACTGCAGCGCAGCACATTGATGTTGGCAGCCCCCGCCAGGTCGCCTTCCAGAAATGTATCCAGGCACAGGCAACTGCCCGTCATGCGTTCTGGGAAATTCGCGAGATAGGGCGGCAGCGACTGCGCAGCCGCGAGGTAGGGTGCGTCATGCTCATCAAGCAGCCAGACCCAGCCCGTCTGCAATTCTAACAGGCGGGTAACGTGGACAAGCACCTCCTGCAACGCTTCATGCACATCAATTTTGCGGTTCAGATGGCCTGCGATGATCGAGAGGATCGCCACGTCCCGGTTCAAGCGCGACAGGGTAGCAGTATCGGGTTGATCGGATGAGATCGCCGTTTCGCCCATTGTAGATGTTTCAGGTTGCGTCTCCATACCTGTATTGTATAGCAGGGGTGTCCTTCCGTCCAGTAGAATCTCCTTAACTTGCCTTCTGCGTAACCATCTCGCGCTCAGTGATTTCCTCCTCGTCCACAGCATCATCGCTACACGCGCGTACAAATGCGGCGAAGAGACGGGCGCAGATCAGTTCTTTCTTGTAGATTTCTTCCGGGTGAAACTGCGCGGCCACCATGAAGCGGCGATCGGGGACTTCGAGCATCTCGGCGACGCCGTCTTCTGCCTGACCGCTGATAACCACTCCGCGCCCAGGTTCCTTCACGGCCTGGTGGTGGAGGCTGTTCACCATGAAAGAGCCTCCACCGAGTAATCGCTCCATATGGCTGCCCGGCAGGATGTTCACGCGATGAGCCAGGAAGTCACGCGGCTTATCACGCTGCGAGTGTTTCAGGCTACCGGGACGCAGGTTGCTGACATCCTGATAGAGCGTGCCGCCCAGGGCGACGTTCAAGAGTTGCATGCCGCGACACACTCCCAGCGTGGGAATGTCTTCTTGCAAAGCCCAGGATGCCAGCAACAATTCAATTTCATCCAGCTCCCGGTCAGGTACATCTGATAGTGGGTGCGCTCCTTCACCATACTGAGAGGGTTCGATATCGGCTCCGCCGGAAAGCAGCAGGCCGTCCAGGCGGGAAAGGAGCGTATCAAGCATGCTCAGGTCATTAAGTATAGGAATGAGGATTGGCACACCACCGGCGTTCTCTATGGCGTGTACATAAGCTCGATTATTGCAATAAACGGGGCGTCGAGACCCATCAAGAAAGTCTGCATGGCAGGGTATGCCAATTAGTGGACGCATACAGAGTTCTCCTTCTACAAAAATGAATTTCAATGATCTAATTCTTTTCTGGATGTTCAGCCATTTGAAACCAAATCCAAAATAAAAAAGTGGAACGCTCTTGATGCGTTCCACTTGAAAAATAAGCGCCTATTAGAATACGAAACGCATCAATCCGCGACTTAGCTCTGTAAGCTCCAGCCAGTACTGGAGCCGGGTAATCACGAGAGCTTGTATGCTGGGTTGCGCGTATGTGTTCACTCTGTCTTTCCTTATGTTAACGCTTTGTGATTGAAATGTTACACTTTTATGATACCCCTGTTGTCAAGCACCGGTGTTTTCAGCTTCCGAAGAAGATATTCCACCATTCTTGCCAGAAACTTCGCGGAGGCGTGGTCTTCTTTGCTGTTGGGGCTGTTTGCGCCTGTGTCTCCTTCGCGCCAACGACGACGACGGAATGTTCGCCTGGGCGCACGTAGCCCTGTTGCTCGCGCGCTTCTTTTTCGATTACCGCGAGGTTCTGATAATAGTTCGCTTGCTGCGCGAGTTGATCGTGATGCGCCTGAACTTGCTGCGTCTGCTGCTGTGTTGTATAAAGCTTCTGCATCAACTGGCTGTTCGTCCAGGCTTGCACAAGTGATCCCAGCAAGAAAGCCAGGCAAACCAGGCCCGTGACCCAGATGACGGTGCGCGTGAACAACGAACTACGCCTGGCACGCGCTCTTCCCTGTGTCTCTTCAATGCCGACTGCCGACGTGATATAGGGTGTACTTCCCTCTGGACGCGATGGAAATGAAGGTCGCGTTTGGTATTCCGGCAAGCGTCAACCTCTTTTCTCTGCTATTGTCTAAATTCCCTGATTTTGCTATTGACAGGTATCCATATTTGTAGTATTATACACCCTGTCAAGAGAAACCGCCTGTCTGCGCAGGTGAACCGGTGACAATAGCGAAGAGGGTACACCCGTTCCCATCCCGAACACGGAAGTTAAGCTCTTCAGCTCCGATGATACTTTGGGGGTAGCCCCACGGGAAAATAGGACGTCGCCGTTTCA
>DATLSI010000189.1:0-2326 GCA_035534255.1 Ktedonobacteraceae bacterium
ACTCGGCCATCAGACCGCGGCTCAAGATCAACCGCGCAATCGTGGCACTGGCCGCCGCCAATATCCAGCGTCACATGGCGCACAACACTTGTTTCAATAGACTTTATTCCGGTTGATGGTATACTGAGGAAATACCAAACCGAGGAGAGAGCCAATGAGTGGATTGAGATACGCCGAGGTGAGCCAGAGAGAACTGAAGTTTTTGGATCTGACAAGTCTGACCGTGGAGGAATTTGACCAGTTGGTGCCTGGCTTTGAGGAAGCCTTTCAAGAACGCATGAACGAGTGGCGTGTGGATGGCAAGCGACGAAGCGGACGTGGGTACACGACCTACGCCAACTGTCCGCTGCCGACCCCTGAAGATCGTCTGCTCTTCATCTTGGTCTACCTGAAAACCAATGTGCTGCAAGTGGTGCAGGGACAGATGTTCGGCATGCCACAAAATAAAGCCAATCAATGGATTCACAGCTTATTGCCCGTGTTGCAAACGACGCTGAGAAGGCGTGGGGATGCGCCAGCCCGCTCGATGGAACACTTGGCCCAGCGATTGGAACGGAGCATAGCGCCCACAGAACCGGTGGAGCAAGAGGCCCAGAGCCACGAGATCGCCCCCCTTTTTGCCATGACGGCACCGAGCGGCGTATCCAGCGTCCCAAGGACGCAGCTCAACAGAAAAGCCATTATAGCGGCAAGAAAAGAGCCCATACCGTGAAGAACGTCGTGTTGGTCGATCAGCAACTCAGCATTGCGTTTCTCAGCCCGACGCATGCGGGTACCGTGCATGATAAGCGCATCGCAGACGCGACCCCGTATCCGTTGCCACCTGGCAGTCACCTGCTGCAAGATCTCGGGTTTCTGGCGTTCACGCTGGAAGGAGTCATCATCGAAATGCCCACCAAGAAACCCAGAGGGGGCGAGTTAACTCCTCTCGAAAAGGAGACCAATCGTGCGCTGGCACAGCGTCGGGTAGCCGTCGAACATGTCAATAGTAGTATCAAACGCTGCCGCATCCTCAAAGATGTCTGCCGACTCTTGCGTTCAGGAGTACGGGATCAAGTGATGGAAATCTGTTGCGCTTTGCATCATTTTCGTCTTCGCCTTGATCCCTGGCTCCCCATAATTAAATCGGAATAAAGTCTCTTCATGGCGTCTGCCAGCGCGAAAAGATAGGCTTCATGACTCGGATAATACAGGTTATCCAGAAAACGCGCGATCACTCCTGGCGATGCCGCCGTTATAAATGCTTCAGTGACATCTACTTTTTGCAATGCTGTTTTGAGATTGGCGCAATCCCTTTGCACAGCTTCTATGCCCACATAGCTGATTGGGCCATTGCAGGCAGGCATTTTGTAGTCAGACAGTCGGATAGCCATACGCTGGGCGTATCCAGGGAAGTCTGCAACATCTGGCGGCGCGGTAGCCGGGCGCTGACTTGTGCCTCCAAACCCTGTCAGACGGTTCTTGACATAGGTACTGTAGCTGATCTTGCTCATTTCCCCATCATTGACGACATCGATCCCACACGATGCCTCCTGCTGGACGATAGCGTTTACAGCCTCCTGTACTCGCCTCTCAAAGATAGCGTTATCCACCGCTTCACCACGGTCCTGTGCTTCAAGCATCTGTTGTAAGTCAGGTGGCCGCGGTAAACTTCCGGTGTGGGTTGTAAGGATTCTTTGCGAACTCTGTTTCATTGGTTCCCCCTTTTGTTGTTCCCGTTCGTCAGTTTCAAAATCTTGACTACAATCCAATCTCATGGTATGTTGTAGTTAAGAATACTATAGCATACGTTTGAACGGGAAAGGGTGCTATTGTTGAGTATGGCTGTCAGGCATGAAAAGTTTGTGAACAAACAGCTTAATTTGCTGCTTGCCCAGAGCCGTACTATGCCCTTTTTGGAGGGGGAGAGACTTTCTTGAGGTAAGGAATCCGATTAGTTACAGGCGTTAAGCAAAGGCTGCGGGCATTCAGATCGGAATTGTCCGCGGCCTTTTTGTGTCTTCATGAAAGAAGGGGCAATCATGCCAGATGAAATGACTGACAACGAGTTTTACAACTACCTCGTATCCGAATACGACCAGCCGTTTTCTGGCTGGGACTTTGCTTATCTGAAGGATCGAAGCGTTGATATCCATGCCGATCAACGGTGGGACTATACCGCGGCAGTTCTCGCGGCCATGCGCATCGCTGAATCCATGCTCGACATGGGTACAGGCGGCGGCGAGCGTCTGGCCGCGATGCAGCCCTTGCCGCCCAGAACGTGTGTCACCGAGGGCTATGCGCCCAACGTGTTGGTAGCTCGCCAGCGCCTCGCGCCGCTCGGCGT
>DATLSI010000190.1:0-15869 GCA_035534255.1 Ktedonobacteraceae bacterium
GTTTCCACGCGCAAAGTACGAGTTGTGTTCACCAGGTATCAATCTCCTCGTTAAGCACAAAAGCGAAACCATCTTCCAGAATGTTTCTTTTGTATACGATACCATTTTTCGCGTCAAAAAACAGAGCAAATAAGGCATTCAAAAAAATAGATGAGCGTCGATAGAAAGATTTGTCTGTGCCGTCCCGATGGTAAGGAGTATTTCAATGGCTACAGGTGGCGTGGTTCGTCATGCTTATTAAGTTAGGGCGAAAGCGCGCATGCTATTCCGCAGCCCAGCTGCTGATAGCATAGTTGCAAAAGCCATAGCCAGTACAATGGAGATCACCCAGGCTGTTTGACCGTTGCCAAGTCCAGCACCACTGGCGGCGAATTGCGGCGCAACTATCCACAGGCTGGCAATCCAGAAAGCCGTGGCAACCGTAGCGCACGCCATGATTAGCGTAATAAGAGCAACAGGGATCAGCGCGAAACGCAGCATAGCTTCGCTAAATTCGCTGCGCGAAACAGCCTGTGAGAGCGAAGTTGTGATCGCAAGTACAATAAATACAATCAGTGTCACGACGCCCATAATAGCGGCAAATCCGAGTATGATAACTATCAGGGGTTGTGAAGCTATGCATACGCCAGGTGTGCATGGTTGTGGTGGACTGAAGAGGTATTCCGTTGCCAGCAAAAAGCCCAGGAAACAGATGGAAATTATAAGCGCGGCCCCCAGAAGTTTGAGCGCGCGTTTTGGTCTGATGACAAACAGACTCAATACGCCGCGCAGTCCATCGGGCATAGCGCGCTTTACGGCAACAAAAAGAACAGGCAATCCTCCCAGCACCATGACCAGAAACGCGAGTACGCCGCCATAAGTGAAGATATCGAAAGCAATGCGAACCACTGGATGGAGCCGCCCGACAGCATTAAATGGCTCGACCGGGTCGGCAACTCTTCCTATTGCTACGTATCCCATGCCGAATAAAACAAACGCGCCAAAGGTGGTTATCATGGAGCGGCGCACAGTATGCTGCATGTGACCTCTTCCTCCTCTGCCGTATGGAAACAGGTATTCCGCGATCAATCCGGTTATTTTGTCGGAACTCGGCAGGCCCCATACTGAGCAACCAGCGATAGAGTGCGACCGAGAAAGAGATGATCTTTGGCGTATTGGATTTATTCATTACAATGGCTAAGGACGTGGCTCCCGGCGGTGCCAGTCGGTCAATTGCTGGTAGGCGTGCGCGATGCGCAAGATCATGGCTTCCTCGAAGGGTTTACCAGCCACCTGCAAGCCAATGGGCAGACCATTTGTTGAGAACCCGCAGGGAAACGAGATGGATGGCAGCCCGGCCAGGTTGAAGGGCATATTCAGGCGCAGGAGGGCTGCGCCAGAGTTTTCGACAACACCGTCGATAAGAACATCCTGGTAAGCCGGTGTGAAAGGAAACGCGGGAGCAGGAATGGTGGGCAGCACCAGCGCGTTGACGCGCTGCATGACTGCGCGTATCGTGCTTGAGAATTGACGCCGTTCTTGCTGGGCTTGAAGATATTCAATCGCGGTGATTTCCTGTCCTTTGAGCAAGCTCTCGCGCGTCGGTGCAGTGTAATCGCCGCTGCGCGCCGGAAACCAGCCGTTTTGCATGTGCGCCAGCGTGGCTTCGGGCCGCTGGATAGTTCGGTAGGTCGTTAATGTTGGGCGCGGCAGGTCAACATCTATCATTTCAGCGCCCTCTTCTTGCAGCACCCGCAGCGCGGCCTGCCAGGCGGCTCGCACTTCAGGGTCGAGCGGCGCGACGAACGACTCCGGCGGTACTCCAAGCTTGATGCCTTGCAGTGAAAGCGGTCCGAGTCCTTCAACACCCCCGATCAGCGATGCGCTGGCCTGCGCCGGCGGACCTGAGACGCTGTTGGGATCGCGCGGGTCATAGCGAGCGATGGCATCGAACATGATGGCGCAATCTTCGGCGCTGCGCGCCAGTGGTCCCACGTGGTCGAGCGACCAGCTTAACGGGATGACACCGTAGCAACTGACGCGCCCATAGGTCGGCTTGAGTCCAGTAATGCCACAGCAGGCCGATGGAATACGAATCGAGCCGCCCGTGTCGCTGCCAATGGCTCCCAGGCACATACTCGCTACAACTGCTGCCGCCGAGCCGCCGCTGGAGCCACCGGGGATGTGTCCCAGGTTCCAGGGATTGCGCGTGGGCGGAGTATAGGTGCCATAGGCGAACTCGTGCGTGTTGGTTTTTCCAATGATGATGGCTCCTGCGCGTCTCAATTGCTCGACCACCGTTGCGTCTTCCGTCGCGATATTGCTGGCCAGCACTTCAGACCCTGCTGTCAGCCGCACGCCCTTAACTGCCACCAGGTCTTTCACCCCGATGGGGATGCCATGCAGCGGACTGCGAAACAGCCCGGTGCGCTGCTCCTGCTGCGCCTTCTCCGCGTCGGCCAGCGCTTCGTCGCGCATGACGGTGACAAAGGCTTTGATGTCGCTATCAAGCTGCTCGATACGCTCCAGGGCTTCGGCGAGCAGTTCGGTCGGTGTCGTCATGCCATTGCGCAGGTCTGCAGCTGCTTCGGTGATAGATAGGTAGGGCATGGTTATATCCTCAGCGTGCTCTGTTTCTTGTGAGTATATCACAAGCGTGCCAGAATGCCCTCAGCTTGCCAAGTCTTGCAATGAATGGTTAAGCTATGGGATATAATTCATCCAGTCAGTAACCCCACAGCTAAAGCTGGGGGCTTGTGTCTGGACTCCACCGCAACCCGGCATACTTTTGCAAGCGTGCCGCTTTGGCTTCAGCGTCCGACACATCAGGGCTCACTGACAAAGAGCCCGTACTTGTCCAGTCTTGCCGGACAAGCAACGTTCGCAGCGCAATGTTACGCGCGCCCACCAGATCGGCATGGAGCGTATAATGACAGAGCTGACAGACAAACAGCAAGCCCTTCCGAGGGCGGTTGTCCTTGCTGGTAAAGCCGCACATCGGGCAGGCCTGACTGGTGTAGTTGGCATCGACTTTGATAGCCATACTGCCAGCCAACGCTGCCTTGTAGGCGATCATGCTCTGCACTTCAGCAAAGGCCCACTTCGCCTCTCGCTCATTGGCGCGACGCTGCTTCTTGCTCGCACGTTTGCCCTTGCGTCGTTTCGTGCGGTCTCTGATGTCTGTCAGGTTCTCCAGTCCGATGAGACTGTGAGGGCAGCTCTCGACAATGCGTTTGGCAAGCGTATGGTTGGTTTGCAGCTTCAACCGTCTCTCTCGTCCACTGATTGCCACAAGGCGACGTGTGGCGGAACGAGTGCCTTTGCGCTGCAAGCGTTGCTTGAGTCTCGCATAATGGGTAGCTCTGGCAACGACTGCCTTGCCAGAATAGAATGCGACCTTTCCTGTCATCGTTGCGCTGACAGCCAGATAGCGTTGTCCGACATCTACCCCGATAACGCACGTATGCGTTTCAGGCGTGGCATCAGGAGCTTCTACCTCAAGGGCAACCAGCAAGTAGAACTGCTTACGCGGCTTGTCGTACCACAGTTTCGCCGCACCCAGAGACGCGCCGTGCTGGATCAAGGCAACATGGTTGCGGTAGCCGCGATAGGACACAACCACGCGCCCCTCAAGCGTCAGAATACTTACCCTGTTCTCCGTCTTCAAACTATAATCGCGCTGATAGTTGTAGGTAAGGGTGGGGGAAACATAGCGGGGAGCGGTATCAAGCCCTTTGTAGCGTTTCTTCGTGCGCCCATCGCGACGCGCTTGCGCATTCTGCCTGACCTTTGTCCACAGGGCTTTATAGGTCGCGCCAACCTGACGAGGAATGTTACAGGCCATTTGCGCGGGAAGATGGTACACCGTGCGTATCTCTGCGTACATCGCGCGTTGCAACGCTTGCTGATTGCTCATCTTGCCATGCGCGAAGGCGTAGGCACTCACAGCATTCAGAGCATCACGATACGCCAGTTGCGTGGTACGCAAGGCCCGGAATTGTGCAGGCGTGGGAGACAGTTTCAGTTTGGCCGTCAGCATCTGTTTCATGGAACGAGTGTACCATTTATTCACAGAATTATCAAGCGTATGAGAATATGTGAAGAGTTGTGGCAGTTCTTCCCCTTGCATGAATGCAGGAGACTCCTTGCCACTTGAAGTTGAACATGATGGTTATCCAGGCAATCTGCTCTGGATGGAGAGGTATTATCAGCTATGGGTTTGATTGAAATCATCGTTTTAACATCCGCAACTGCCGCGTCGATTCCCTACGCCACTATTATTTTGCTGGCTCTTATCCCGTTCGTCGTTGTTGCCCTCATTGTGGGTGCCACCTTCTTTTCGCGCCGTAGGCAGAAACGCCGTATGCGGGATATGTAATGTGTAATCGTGTTCTGCGTTCGATCATACTCGTGTTGTGACCTGTCTTTGTTTTCACATTTAATGATGAGGTGATTAGCTATGCCTTATAACATGGGGGAATACTACAACCCTGCCAACGATTATGACCTTGTATACCAGGGTCAATCGGAGCAGGATGTGCCGTTCTGGCGCGAACTGGTGATGCGCTACACGCCGCAGCGTGTGCTGGAACTGGCCTGCGGCAGCGGGCGCATTGGCATTGAACTGCTGCATAGCCCCGGCAGTTTCCAGCTTGAGGGGCTGGATATTTCGTCCGATATGCTGGCGGTCTACCGGCGCAAGTTGGAGCGCGAACCAGCAGAAGTACAGCAGCGTGTCACCCTGCACGAAGCAGATATGTGCGATTACCAGTTAGTGAACAAAGGTACATTCGACCTGATCTTTCTGCCGTTTAATTCGATCGTCCACCTGTATGAAATCGAGCAGCAGTTTGACGCGTTCAGAACCACCTTAGAACACCTCGCAGCGGGTGGCCGTTTCGTGGTGGATGTCTTCTTGCCCGATATCGACTACCTCAGCGACGCGCTCAATCATCCGGCGCACGTATACGTGGAAGATGAGATCGAAGTCCCTGATGAGTTTACCATGCTGCTCTATACCAGTCGCAAATACGATCCCATCGAGCAATTACAACATATCCTCTGGACGCATGAAAAGTTCTTTGAAAGCGGTGAACACGAACGCTACCTCTCCAAACTCGACATGCACATCTTCTTCCCCCGCGAGCTGCAAATGCTCTTCCTGGCGACCGGCTTCAGCATTGAGGCTATCTATGGCGGCTACGATTGGAAGCCTTTCGGCAAAGGCACGCGCCAGATCGTTGTTGGACGCAAACGAGCATAACTCTATCATCTATCTTGCTGTTGACGGGACTTGCCCCCACCCTGGTTGTGTGCTAGAATATATCCTAGTGAATAAGTCGGAATAATCTGGTTGCGCGAGGATATTGCAGGACTATCCTGGACTCTAAACGAAAAGGAGACGACCATGTGGCTACAAGTGTCGACTAAAGGTGAGTATGGCGTGCGGATTATGGTCGATCTCGCTCGTCATTTTGGCGAACGTCCTCGCTCGCTCACGGATATCGCCCAGGCTGAGAGGTTGCCACTGGCTTATCTGGAGCAACTGGCGAAACTCTTGCGCGAAGCGGAGCCGCCTCTGCTGGTCAGTACGCGCGGCGCGCACGGCGGCTATCGTTTGAGCCGCAGCCCCGAAGAAATTACCATGGGTGAGGTTTTGCGCGTTCTGGAAGGGCCAATCGCGCCCATGATCTGCGCGACCGAGGGCGAGATGACCGAGATTTGCGGCAAGCTTGGCACATGCAAAATTCAGCAGCTATGGTCCAAAGTGCGCGACGCGGTAGCGCACACCATTGATGCCATGACCCTTTCCGAGCTGATGGGCGAGCCAGATCAAGAGCAACCATCCACCGCTCAATTTATTGCCATATCTAATATTCGCGTGGCGCACGCCGCCCCCAACTAAAAGCAGGATTGTTAAGGGCGCAGCCCTTGACCGGGGTGTGGGGTGTCCCCACATTAACTCAACACCACCCGGAAGGGTGGAGAGGTATAAAACAGGAGGAAATGTTTTAGTAATGGAATCTGAACTGATCATTAAAAACCTTCATGCCAATATTGAAGGCAAACCAATTCTTCGCGGCGTCGATCTCGTGGTGAAAAAGGGCGAAGTGCATGCGCTGATGGGACCTAATGGCTCCGGCAAGAGCACGCTGGCCAACGTCGTTATGGGCAATCCCAAATACGAAGTGACCGAAGGCGAAATCTGGTTCAAGGGCGAGAACATCCTTGAATATTCACCTGATCGCCGCGCCCGCATGCGCCTGTTCCTGGCATTCCAGTACCCCATGTCCATTCCCGGTGTGAGCGTGGCAAACTTCCTGCGCCGCTCGCTTGAAGCCGTGCGCGAGGGCAACAAGCCTCTTGAAGAGGGCGAGAATCCCACCGGAAAAATCAACAAGCGCAAGAGTATACCACCCGGCGAGTTCCGTAAACTGATGCAGGAGAAAATGCGCCTGCTCAAGGTCGATAACAGCTTTATTAACCGTTCGATCAACGACGGCTTCTCAGGCGGTGAGAAGAAACGCGCTGAGATACTGCAAATGGCTCTGCTTGAGCCGGAAATCGCTTTGATGGACGAGACCGACTCCGGCCTGGATATCGACGCCCTCAAAATTGTGTCTGAGAGCGTCAACGCGCTGCGCGGGCCAAACCTGGGCGTCCTGCTGATTACCCACTACCAGCGCATGCTCAACTACATCACGCCTGATTATGTGCATGTCATGTTTGATGGGCGTATCGTCAAATCCGGCGGCCCCGAACTGGCCTTCGAGCTTGAAGAGAAGGGCTACGAATGGCTCAAACCCTCCGCTGAAGAGAACGGGGTGGTCGTCAATGGCTAATAACTTTCCAGCAGGTTTCTCGCGCGGCGCGGTAGAGGAACTTTCGCGCATCAAGGGTGAACCTGCGTGGATGCTCCAGAAACGCCTGCAAGCCTGGGATACCTACGAGCAGACCCCCGTTCCACTGGGCCGGCGTGGAGATCTGGGTACGCTGCGTATGTTCTCAAACTTCAAGTTCCAACTACTCACGCCCTACGTACCTGCCAGCAGCATCGATGGCACTGACGGACTATCCGCGCCTATCGCGCAATCCCTGCAAGAGGCGCTGGTGGATCAACGCTCCGGCCTGATCGTGCAGGACAATTCTTCAGTCGTCAGAACAGAACTCTCCGCAGCTTTGAAACAGCGCGGTGTGATCCTGACCGACCTGGATAGCGCCTTGCGCGAATATCCTGAACTGGTGCAGCAGTACTTCATGACCACCTGCATTCCTGTCGATAGCTCGAAGTATACCGCTCTGCACGCGGCCTTCTGGAGCGGCGGCGTATTCCTTTACATTCCTAAGGGTGTGGATATCGAAGACCCCATCCTGACGCAAATCTGGCTTGACACGCCCGCCTCTGCCATCTTCGCGCATACACTGATTATCGCGGAGGAACTGAGCAGCGTGCGCTACGTCGAGGAACACAACTCGGCCTTTGAAGGTGAGCAGCCCTCCTTGCTGAGCAGCGTGGTCGAAGTGCATGTAAAAAATGCCGCGCACGTCGAGTTCAGCAACATGCAGGACCTCGGCCAGAACGTGTGGACGATCACCAATAAGAACGCTGTTCACGAAAAAGATGGCAGCACGACCTGGGTGCTGGCCGACCTCGGCAGCCACGCCATGCTCTCCACTATCGGCGTCGGGTTGCAGGGCAACGGCAGCGTCGGCGAACTGGTGGGTGTCTTCTTCACCGACCATGACCAACGCTATTCGATCAACACCCTGTCAAACCATATCGGCACCGCGACCAACGCGGAAACGCTGGTCAAGGGCGTGCTGACCGGCGAATCGCGCGTCGAGTTCGACGGCATGATTCGCGTGCAGCCCAAAGCGCAGCAGACAGCCTCGTTCCTCTCGGATCACACGCTGCTGCTGAGCGATCATTGCCGCGCGGAGTCGATTCCTGGCCTGGAAATTGGGGCCAACGAGGTCAGCGCCAGTCACGGCGCGACCACCGGCAAAATCGATGAAGAGCAACTCTTCTACCTGATGGTGCGCGGTATCGCCCGTGAAGAGGCCGAGCGCATCATCGTGCAGGGCTTCTTCGAGCCGGTATTGCAGCGTATCCCGTTGGAGAATCTGCGCGCGCGCCTGCGCCGCAGCATCGTGCGCCGCATGAGCGGCGGTTACGAAAGCGATACCGATACCTGGATCGACGCCCAGGAACGCTGGGAAGTCGAAGGCGTAGATGAATACGCCGTCTCGCTGGATAGCGCGGCCAGAGAAGAAGAAATCCAACTGGCAGAATATTGAGGCAACATATGACGACGGTACAACAACCGAAGATACGCAGCGCAGAGGATATTCGCAAAGATTTCCCCATCCTGTCGCGCCAGGTGCATGGTAAGCCGTTGGTATACCTGGACAGCGCGGCCAGCTCGCAGAAGCCGCGTGCAGTAATCGAGGCTATGAGCGCCTACTACGAGACGACGCATGCCAATGTGCATCGCGGCGTCTACGAGATCAGCGAAGAGGCCACGGCGAAAATGGAAAGGGCGCGTGTCAAGACGGCCCGCTTCATCAATGCCCGCCAGAGCAGGCAGATCATTTTCACGCGCAATACCACCGAAAGCATCAACCTTGTGGCCTATAGTTGGGGCAATGTCAATATCAAAGCAGGCGATTTAATCATCCTGACCGAGATGGAGCATCACAGCAACCTGGTTCCCTGGCAACTGCTGGCACAGCGCACAGGCGCGCGCCTCGAATTTGTGCCAATCTCCGATGATGGTTTGTTGCGTATGGACGTGTACGAGCAGTTGTTGCAACAGCAGCCTCGACTGGTAGCTTTCACCCACATGTCCAACGTGCTGGGTACTATCAACCCGGCTCGTGAGATGATCGCGTCGGCGCATGTGGCTGGCGCACTGGCGCTGCTCGATGCCGCGCAGAGCGTACCCCACCTGCCAGTTGATGTACAGGCGCTTGATGTGGATTTCCTCTGTTTCAGCTCGCATAAAATGCTGGGTCCTACAGGCACCGGCGTACTCTATGGCAAGCGTGACCTGCTGGAAGCCATGCCCCCCTTCATGGGCGGCGGCGACATGATTCGCGCGGTCGGCCTGCGTGAGTCCACCTGGAACGACCTGCCCTGGAAGTTCGAGGCCGGTACACCCGCCATCGCCGAAGCCATCGGCCAGGGCGCTGCCGTCGATTATCTCAGCGCGCTGGGCATGGAGCATGTGCGCGAACACGAAGAGGGCATCACCTCCTACGCTATGGAGCAGTTGCGACAGGTTCCCGGCCTGACCATTTACGGGCCAGAAGCCTCACAGCGCGGCGGCGTCATCTCATTCACGCTGGGCGACATCCACCCGCACGACCTGGCCTCCATCCTCGATCAAGAGGTGGGAGTAGCCATTCGCGCCGGCCATCACTGCGCCCAACCACTCATGGAACGTTTCAGCCTGGCCGCCACCGCCCGTGCCAGCTTTTACGTGTATACTATAGAGGATGATATCAATACGCTTGTAAAAGGCTTGCATAAAGCTTTGGAAATCTTTAATTTGTAGACACGGCGAAGCCAGGGCGGGGGCAAGCCAGGAGAGAGCCAGGGCGGGGGCAAGCCCTGCCCCTACCCAGCTACGAAATGGCTTGCGCGCCCCGTATAGGAGGGTAGGGGCGGGGCTTGCCCCCGCCCTGGTCATTTTGGGAGTTGCTTATGTCAATGGATTATCGTGAATACATACTCGATCATTATCGCAATCCGCGCAACTACGGCAAACTGGAGCATCCCGACGCGCACGCCGAGGACTCCAATCCGCTCTGCGGCGATCAGCTTGCTATAGACTTGCAAATCGAGGGCGACCAGGTATCAGAGGTACGCTTCCAGGGGCGCGGCTGCGCCATCAGCCAGGCGGCGGCTTCCATGCTGTCGGAGATGATCGAGGGTAAAACCGTCGAGGAAGTCGTACAGTTGGGCAAGGACGATGTACTCGACGCGCTGGGCATCCCCATCAGTCCCGCGCGCACAAAATGTGCCTTCTTGTCGCTGCGCGTGTTGCACCGCAGCCTCGCGCTAGCTGGACTGGAAACCCCTCCCAACGATGATGAAGAGGAAGAAGAATAGTATGCGTTTGCAAGATCAAGTTGCCATCATCACCGGCGTCAGCCATGCCGGACAGGTTGGTTTCGCCCTGGCCTCAGGCTTCGCCCGCGCAGGAGCAAAGCTCGCCATCAGCTCGCGCAGCGCCGAACGAGTCAACGCGCGCGCCGGGGAACTGCGAGCACAAGGCGGGGATGTAATCGGCATCCCGGCTGATCTGACATCCGAAGAAGGAACCAGTAAGCTTATCCAGCAAACCGTAAACCATTTCGGGCGCATCGATATCCTGGTCAACCTGGCGGGCGGACTCACTAAATACGGCCCATCGCATGAATTAACACTGGCTGACTGGGAAGCCGAACTGAACAACAACCTGCGTTCCACCTTCCTCTGCTCCCGCGCAGTCTGGCCTGTCATGCAACAGCAGGGCGGCGGTAGAATCCTCAATTTTAGCACCGCCGGTGGCGTAATGGGAGCCAGCGCCAATATGCTGGCGTATAATTGCGCCAAAGCTGGCGTAGACGCGCTTACGCGCACCCTCGCAAAAGAAGGGAAAAGCGCCGGTATTCGTGTCAACTCACTTGGTCCCGGCCTCATCATCACGCAATCGAATCTTGACTCGATGAAACCTACAGAAGAAGATCTGCAAAAGAAGTGGGTCAGCAAAGAACAGATCATCGAAGCCGCTATTTTCCTTGTCTCATCCGCCAGCGATGGCGTGACGGGCGCGTTACTGCCAGTGCAGGGTAGAGGTATTTAAAACATATGACAGATTTTATCAAAGTCGCGCAGGTTGATGAAGTAGACGATGGCGAGATGATGGCTGTCGAAGTGGATGGCGAGCCAGTCTGCCTCGCGAAGGTGAACGGCTGTATCTACGCCTTCACCGATAATTGCACGCATATCAGCGGTCCCCTCAACGAAGGCGAACTCGACGGGGAAGTCCTGACCTGCCCCTGGCACGGCGCGCAATTCAACGTCACCACCGGCAAAGTGCTGCGCGGCCCCGCCCGCCAGGATATCCAGACCTACCCGGTCAAGGTGGAAGATAATGCCGTATTTGTCAGCTTGCCTGATGAATAAACTGGCTTCCAGGGCGTGAGGCTTGTCCCCACCCTTGGAGCTACTCGCATCAATTTGTTGGCGTCTCTCTTAATGGCGAGGCCACATCATTGCGCAGGAGAAATAACAGGCGCTCACTAACCGCTACATTGCTATTGTCAGCAGCGTCCAGGATACGCTTTAGCTGCTCCTCGTCGAGATCGCGTGACGGGTCCCAACCGTAGCGTTTGAGGTCCACCCGTCCCTCGTTGGAGAACACAATACCCTCTACCTCCAACAACTGGCGCATTCCACCGTGTTGACCAAAAGCCCAACTTCCCGTTAACTCGCCCTTGCTACTAATAACGCGCTGCGCTGGCACTCCCTCCGCTGCTTCGTTCATGATCCAGCCAATCATACGCGCCCCACGCGGATAGCCAAGCGCCTTACCTATCCAGCCATAGGTGGTGACACGACCGGCAGGGCATGTCCGAACAAGGGCGTACACCTTAGCTTTAAGTAAGGCAACCTGCTTCTGTGTAGGAGAGACTTCATCAACCATAGATTTTATTCGCTTTCATAAAATATGTCGTTCTGGTTGCTTTCATCTTACCTTCCTTATCGCCAGTTTGCAAAGGTTATCTGCCAAATACTTGACCTTTGTTCTAAAACCTCTTACAATTGGCGCACGAATAAAGCATTTTGATGAGGAGACAGGTCCGCATGGTCGGGAAATCGCATTTACTGGTTGGCTTAACTGCTGGTGTTGTGCTGGATAGCTTTGTGCATCTCTCAGGTCCCCCACTAACAATGGCAACGGCAGTGCCATTATCTCTGGTCGTCAATAAAGCCATATTTTATTTCATGGTGGGTTTTGGCGCGTTGCTGCCCGATATCGATAACGCGCGCAGTACAATGGGACATAAGCTTGGCTGGGTCAGTAAAAGCATCCAGCACGTCGCGGGGCATCGCACCATTTTCCATAGCATCCTGGGGTTGTTTCTGGGGTCGCTCTTAGCGATTGGCCTGGAACGACTGGTAGAATATCTGCTCGCCCAGCGTGGATTTGCGTTTCCCGCGCAGTTTGTGGGCGAGTCGCACCTCGTCTTTTTCGCCGTCTTATTCGGGTGTGTCATGCATATCACCGCCGATGGCTTAACCGAAGGCGGCGTGCCGCTGCTGTGGCCCAGGCATCAACGCTATGGATTTCCCCCTAACCCGCACTGGCGTTTCCGCACAGGTGACTGGCCGGAGTACGTAATCGTTTACTTATTTATGCTACTTGTGGGAATTGGTATCTATATGTCCTTCATCAGGATTTGAGATGAAACGCTTTGACCTGCGTATACAACAGCGACTGGCCTGGATATTACTGGTAGTCGTAACGGTTGCCTATTGCCTGGAGATGAGTCACCAGGCTGTTCTGCGCTATGAGACGTTCAAGGCCACCGCCTTTGACCTCGGCAACATGGACCAGGTGATCTGGAATACGCTGCATGGTCGGCTCTTTCAATTCACCAATCACGCTATTGATTGGTACGGGCCGCCTACGCGCCTCGCGATTCATTTTGAACCTATTATCTTGCCGCTTTCACTTCTCTACTCCTTCGGCGCGGACCCGCGCATTTTACTGGTCTTTCAGACGCTGGTTCTGGCGACGGGTACGCTGCCCGTCTTCTTGCTGACGCGTAAAATCATCCCACAATGGCCCTTGCTGGCTCCTTTGATGGCGACGGCATATCTACTTTCTCCGGCCTTAGTAGGATTAAATATCTTTGATTTTCACCCGGTGGCTCTGGCAACGCCACTGCTGCTCTACGCAGTGCTGGCGCTGGAGTATAAACGCTATGTCTGGTTTCTGATCGCTTGCGTGCTGGCGGCCTGCTGTAAAGAGGATGTCCCGCTGGCTATCGCCATGTTTGGTATTTTGATCATCTTCAAATACAAATTGCCGCGACTTGGCCTGACTTTGCTGATCGGCGGCGCGTTGTGGAGCTTTCTTGCCTTCAGGATCATCATTCCCCATTTCTATCCTGGCGTGCAGTCCAACAATTTCTGGTACCGCTACGAGGAACTGGGCAGTTCTCCGGGCGCGGCCATTCTCAATTTGTTTGTGCGCCCCTGGATTTTCTTAGGTCTCTTTTTTACCCTCGGTCGGCTTTACTACCTGTTAAGCCTCGTGCGCAGCGTCGGCTTCTTACCCCTGCTCGCTCCCGAATGGCTATTGCCAACTCTGCCCAGCCTGGCGGTCAACTTGCTGGGAACTGATCCTTTGCTGTTCAGCGGGGTGTATCATTACAACGCCACCATCATCCCTTTCGTCATGGTCGCCGCCATCTTTGGCACGCGCCGCTTCCTGCTTATCTGGCAAGGATGGCAACAAGAAACTACTGCGTCCACAAATGTAGGGGCGGGGCTTGCCCCCGCCCGCCCACCGGTCGGTACATCCCGCCTGGGTTTTCTCCGCTCTCCCGTACATCCGCGTTCATCCTCGTTCGCGGGAGGACGCCCACAAGGGGCGTCCCTACTGGCATACTTTCCCACTATCGGGCTTGTCCCCGCGCGTCTCGTCGACTTTAGCCAACGTATCGGCCCTCCACTCAAAGCGCGTCTCTGGCGTTTGACGCTTCCTGGCAGGAGAGTAGCGTTATGGCAGCGTTTCAGCAAGCGCATACAGCCGTTAGCGCGTTCAACCACTCCATCCCGCCTGCAATGGTTGTTATGCGCCTGGATTACGTTCATGATTGGACTCAACCTGGTGCTTATGGCAGGGCAGTTGAGTTCGTTCTGGGCAACTCACGAACCGGGCAGCCGCGAACAGCACATTCAACAGTTGCTGGCGATGATCCCGCCTGATGCATCCGTCTCTGCCAGTGATGACCTCAACCCGCATCTGAGCGAGCGCCGCCTGATAACGGTCTTTCCCTCGGTATGCCTGGATTCACGCTGCAATCAAACGGTGGACTACGTGATTGTTGATCTTAATAGCCTCACGCTTGCCAACCAGTCTGAGGCGACCACAGAGTTGAATGGCCTGTCCCGGCAATTTCGCGTACTTGCGCGGGCAGAAGGAGTTGTTCTGCTCATTCGCCGTAGCACATAACAGGTAGATCATGTTATAATCGATGAAGACATGAATTATCCCGATATCGTAGAGGCGGGACTTTTTCCCGCCCGCCAGGGAAGACGGTACAGTAGGGGCCCAATTCATTGCGCCCAGACTTCATGGAGGAGAGCGAATGTCCAGCAACTATCCCTACTATCCCGATGAATCGATTGGCATGCAACCAACCCAGGCCTACCCTCCTATGGAAGAACTGCAGCCCAGGCCGCCTCAACCACAGTATCCACCCCAGGGCTATATCGCGCCATCGCCTCAGCCTGTGACTGACGTTCCACAAATGCTTGAGCCGATCGAGAGTGTAGAGACGCGCCAGAAAAAAGCCATGACAGTCAGATTTGCGATTGGCAAATTCAATGATTACCTGCTCTGGTTCCTCACAGTGCTTGAGGTGGCTCTGGCGGTGCGTTTCCTCTTGAAGTTGATCGGTGCAGATCCGAACAATCTCTTCGCGGGATTCCTTTTTGCTTTGACCGATATCCCGCTATTGCCCTTCCTGGGTATTGTGAAATCGCCCTCGATCCACACAAACCAGTCGTTCGAGTTTTCAACGCTGATCGCCATGCTCATCTACTGGCTGCTCTTCTACGCGCTGAGACGTTTCTTCCGCTTGCTCGTCTCCAGCCCGGAGGACCCGGTGGAGTAGCTTCTGGCGCTGCTTTCAGCGTTATGTGATACCTTTTCTGCCGTGAGGGTAGTATATGAAGCGACTCAATACAATCCTTATCGCGGCGTGCAGGGCTATCATCGCCAGCGCATTCTGGGTGGCCACCAGGATAAGCAAGGATGTCAAAGTGTCCGGGTTACAGCATGATAGGGGAGCCGCTCGAACGTACCTGGCTATGTCACATAAACGCGACCTTGACCCCATTGTAGCGGTTCCGACCATCGTTTTTCATCGGGGTTGGCACGCGCTCGCCGGCGATGTCCACTTTGCCCTGCGCGGTGACGCTTTTTCACCCGGTTACCTGGCCCGTATGGTGATGCGCCCGCGCTGGCTCTCCTATCTGTTGCGCTTCCTATCTGTTGGTCCTGCTCTGCGCTGGCTGGGTATATTTCCTGCTGATAGTTTGCTGCTGCCAATCGAGGAGTGGGTACGCGAGGCGATACGCGTCGTGGGTGACAGGCAGGTGGGCGACGTTTTCATTCCGTCTCTCATTGAAGAGCTGGTAGCAGCATGCCCGGCCTCGCGTGAAAGCTACGAGCACATGATATCTCAACCAGTTTCGCGTTTGCTCGCCTGGAAGTATCAAGGTGTTGTGCAACACGTCTACGGGCCTGAAATCCTGGTAGGAGCGGTTCGCCGACCCGTCCAGCAGCGCGTGGTTGCACGTATCAAAAAGCACCTGGCAGAAGTTGATGCCTGGCTCTGGCGCCGTGGTTCGCTCTATGCCTCGGCGGAGGGCCAACTTTCTCCGCTTGGCCTGCTCAGCCAGGTCAGCGGCGGCTTCCACCGCATCATGCGAACCGCGCCGCCGGAAACAAGTGTCGTGCCGATCTTCCTGATCTACGATTTCATGTCTACACAGCGCCTGCGCATCTTTATTGATCTCGCAGCGCCTGTCGAACGCGCTCCGATGCTGTCAACCGCCGAACTCGATGCACAGCTGCGTGTGAAGTGGCTATCAGCCGCGCGCT
>DATLSI010000191.1:0-41932 GCA_035534255.1 Ktedonobacteraceae bacterium
AACCCGACCGCTAACGCGGAGATCATCTGGACGACGCTCTACAACGCGCTGGGGCACAGCTACAGCTTCCCCACGACGGTGCCAGCGCAGTCGCGCGCCACGGTCAACGTGAACGGGGTGGTGGTCGCCCATCTGTACCACAATGGAGATGGCTTCAAGGGCTACGAGGTCTCCATGACGGTGCAGACGACCAATGTCAGTGGTGGCCCCTTCGTGGTCGAGCGTCCCATGTACTGGAACGCCTCGGGTACGCAGGGTGGCACCGATATCATCGGCTACATCGGCGGCTAATTCACTGCTCGTGTATCCAGCGAAACGTGACTATCGCTCGTCGCACCGCTTCTTTGGACTAGAAAACGCCAGGCAGAACTCGGTAAACAACTGAGTTCTGCCTGGCGTTTTCTCAATACTATAGGGAGGCTAAATGCGCCAGATGATGAAGCGTAAAAGATCAGACTCTGTAAAGTTGCTTCACCCGTATTACGTTGGCGAGCAGATCGGGCAGGTCGGGGCTGGCTCCATATAATTTATCGGTACGCCGCTCTCTACCAGCAGCTATGCGCGTGATGGCCTGTGGAGCTGACCAGTTCTGAGCCATGAGGTGAGCGCCGAGCGCGCTGGCGATGGCCGTCGAAAAGGAGGTCCCACGCCAGTCAGCCCAGCCAGAATTGTTTTGCTCCCCATTGGGAAATGAAGGTGAGATGAACAGGCCGCGCACCGCGTCCGGCAAACCTCCGGCATCCGTCGCGCCATAGGCATCGCCGCCGAAAGTAGCTATGCCCGCGTTCAAGGGCGGCATGCAGGCAGCATTGGCAAACTGTGAAGCGGCGTTACGACTGTTGACCGAGGTAACACTCAAGGTTGTCTCGTAACGGGCGGGCGCGCGCGGGGCGCGCGGTTTCTGCTTCTGTTTCCTGGCAGGTAACGAGTCATTGCCAGCCGCCGCCACTATCAACACACCCTGGGCATGCAGGCTTTCAAAGAGCAGGCGCAGTCCCTCTTCAATGTGCGCCAGCACGCGTACCGCGCTCGATAACTGCGTGCTGGGCCACTGTCGATTATCAAACCAGATGTAGGGCAGGCGGCGAATATCGGGCATCACACACAGGCTGAGATTCACAACGAGACGCCTGATTGAGCCAGAGATGACTTCTTGTTCCAGGTCGGTCAGTGCGGCGAAAAGGTTATAAATATCGCCACCGCCAAAGTCGTTGAGGATACGTATCAGGCGTATGCGCGCGCGTGACGCAATATCACGAATCAAACCAGCCACGAATACGCCGTGATCGGGCATAAAATAATAGCGCGGCTCTCCATAGAAATCCTGCCCCGTACAGGCATCACCGATGATTGGATAGCGATCGTATTCAATTTCAAATAATCCATTTTCATTGCGTAGATCGGCAACTAGCTGCTGTAACAACCAGTTGCGCTTCAATTCGGGTCGCGTAACGGCGGCTCGTATACGTTCGGGATGCAGGGCGGTATCGAGTACGGCCACTACCACATCCTCCGCGCCATTTGGGTGCAGCGGCAAACCCGGATCGGTGAAGCTAACGCGCCAACCAGTCAATCCACTACTGGCGGCAGGCACATCAACTTCGGGAGCAGGCACCGGCGGCATAGAAGGACCTCCGCTGCTATAGAGTACAGGCGCGGCGGATACCAACCAGTTCGGCATGGCTGAGACGATATGCAACCCCGCCTGCGCCAGTTGTTCCAGGTTACTCTGGATATAGGACAGCGCCATCGGCATAGCGTCCTGCTCCGAAGCATTCAACTGGAGCGCGTGAAAAAAAATCGCAATCAGTGGCTGTTGACGGTGCCTGCCAAAGATGAACGAGCGGCGCATAGGCGTTACCAGTAACACGTCTTGCCAGCGACCGGCACTTCCATAGGGTTCTAATGTTATACCGTAACCTGCCAGCAACGCGTTCAGTTGGCCGCGTATCTGTTCAATCAGCATTTCTTGCGCATCCGCCGCCGGATGCCGGTGTAGTCGCGCCACTACTACCATTTCGCCGGGTATCCAGTAATATAATCCGTCGGGCGTTCCCATCAACTCAATGGAATTACGAGCCATGCACGTATTTCCCCCTGTCCGCAGTGTGATCCGCATGTATTGCGAGGCATCGCGCGCGCAAGCCATCGCAGGCGCGCACCGGGCTGGAGCGTCTATATTCGTTATCATGAATTATACAGGAAGCGACAGCAAGTGGCAATCATAAAAACCTGCGATATAATTGGAGAGAACGATAATGAGCAAGAAGAGAGGATATCCCATGCCGCTCGATCAAATCACACACTCGCTTATAGAGCTTGTCGGCATTCACAGTACATCGGGCCACGAGGAACACGTGCGCGCTTACCTGGCAGGGCGACTCGCCAGCCTCGGACTTTCTGCGCAGGTGGACACTGCTGGCAACCTGATCGCCGTACTGCCTGGAGAAGGCAAGCCATTGATGCTCAACGCGCATATGGATCGCGTGCCACCCGGTCGCGGACACCAGCCACTTATACGCGACGGGATAATGTACAGCGATGGAAGCACCAACCTCGGCGCTGACGACGCGGCAGGGATTGCCCTTGTGCTGGACATCCTCACGCAAGTCGTGACGAGCGAACTGCCGCACCCGCCAATTATTGCAGTGTTCACCGTGCAGGAAGAAATCGGGCTACATGGAGCGAGCGCGTTCGATCCATCTCCCTGGCAGGTAAGCGATGGCATCGTATTTGATAACGCATTCGAGGCGGGAGCGGTTGTTTCTAAAGGCGCAACGTACATGGCATTTGATGTGCAGATCAACGGCAAAACCGGACACCCCGGCAAAAACTTGTCCGAGACGGTTAACGTGATAGATATCTTCCAGGACGCGCCTTATCCGCATGGTTCACTTGCGCACGACCAGACACGCATCCTCGTTAGCCGCATCGACGCGGGCAACGCGCGCAACGCCATCCCTGCCAGCGCGCACATCGAGGGCGAACTGCGCAGTTATGAAAACCCGGAGGCACGCCAACGCCACCAGCAGGCCATTCAAAGCGCCTTCGAGCAGTCCGCGCAACAGCATGGCGGCAGCGCCATAGTCACCTTCGACCCGCACTGTACCAGCTACGAGCTAGACGAACACGAACCTCTGCTTACCCTCTACCGTGATGTACTGGCGCGGCGCGGCGAAAAACTGCGTATGCACCCCACCTTCATCGGTAGCGATACCAGCGCGTTCCGCCCGCGTATCAAAACATTTACGCTTTCAACCGGCGTCATGAACGAACATTCGACAGAAGAATATGTCGCGCTGGCCCCTCTAGAACAGATCGCGCAAGATAGTTTGCAAGTGATACGGAAATGGCGATAGCTCATATCATTTAGCGAAGCGTATATAATAATAACTACACTCTCAAATTGAACTGTGGTATATGGCTATAAGAAGTTCCCTGCTCTACAAGGGAGACGAGGCGCATTGATGAAAGCTAACGACCCACGCTCGCCTGTAATACCACAGGCATCGCCACGCGGAAGCGCGCCGCCCATTCCCACTAAGCAGTCGAATCTATTGTACGTTGGGCCGCGTCAATTGATCGCTGCTATCCTGGGCGTCCTTTTGTATGGCGCTCTGAGCCATGCCAACCTGATACTAATTATTCCCGGCGGGACGCCCGACGTATTCTTACCCGCTCTCCTGATTCCCTTGCTGTTAGGAGTGATTTATGGACCATGGGTCGGCCTGGTTGTTGGTGGCTTCGGATTCCTGCTTGGTGATTACGCAGCAAACTTCTTCCTGCACGATTTAAGCGGCAATAGCGGCTACCTCTATTACGCCCTCACGCTGGTTAATCGCGACGTCATCGGCTGGGACGGCATCCCCGGCTACCTCGCGAGCGCCTTGATCGGCCTCGTTGCCGGACTGACGCGCATGTATACCCGGCGCTATAACACGTTCAACGCGCTGGCAATCGTTGGCATCATGTGTGCCGTCGCTATCATCATCGCTACAGCTATCGTTGTCTACAGCGCGGTATGGATTTACAATACCCCTTACTATACGCTTGCGGAGGCGACCGCAGCCTTTTTCGATACCACGATGCCGAATATGCTGTTCGCGCTGTTAGTTTTGCCATTCTTGCTCCGGGTATATGATCTGGTCGCATCGCGTAGTAAAAATGTATAGTGTTACAATAAATAAGGATTAAATCCAGGCTGCTCGCGCAGAAGGAAAGTATCGGGCATAAAATCACCCCACCCGGTGTTATCATGAACAGAACCTATCTGTTTGATGGAGAAGTGAGGAACAATTTTATCATGGCAAAAACCTATGACATTATTATAATTGGCTCAGGGCCTTCCGGCTATACGGCAGCCATCTACGCGGGACGCGCGAACCTGTCAGTACTCATGTTGCAGGGATACCAGACGGGCGGTCAGTTAATGCTGACCAGCGACGTGGAGAATTATCCAGGCTTTGAAGAGGGCATTCTTGGCCCCGAAATGATGGAGAAATTCGAGGCGCAGGCGCGGCGTTTCGGCACGGAGATGCTGACCGAAGACGTGACAGCCGTTGATTTCAGCAAACGCCCCTTTACGATCACTACCGATTCGGGCGATTATCAGGCTCGCGCAGTGATCATCTCGACGGGTGCCAGTGCGCAGTGGCTGGGTCTGCCGAGCGAGCAAAGGTTGCAGGGCCGCGGCGTAACCGCGTGCGCTACCTGTGACGGCTTTTTCTTCAAGAATAAGGATGTAGCGGTAGTGGGTGGTGGTGATACCGCCATGGAAGAAGCCAATTTTCTGACGAAATACGCCAGCCATGTAACAGTGATCCATCGCCGCGATTCACTGCGCGCCAGCAAGATCATGCAGGACCGCTGTTTCAAGCATCCAAAAATAAGCTTCATCTGGGATACAGAGGTAGCAGAAGTGCTGGGTGAGGATGCTGTGACAGGTCTGAGCCTACGCAATCTGAAAACAGGCGAAATGAGCGAGCTGCCTGTACAGGGCTTCTTCCTGGCCATCGGCCACAAGCCCAACACCGACCTGTTCAAAGGACTCCTCGACATGGACAAAACTGGCTACATCGTTCCGGTTGAGTATACCATGACCAACATTCCCGGCGTCTTCGCGGCTGGAGATGTAACCGATCATCGCTACCGCCAGGCAGTCACGGCAGCAGGCGACGGTTGTAGAGCCGCCATCGATGCCGAACGCTGGCTGGAAAGCCTGGGCGAAGTTGAACCGCAGCCCGTATCCGATATCGTGGAAGTCAAGTAAAGACAACAATTTGCAAAAAAGGCGACCGTCATGGTCGCCTTTTTTGTAGGGACGCGATTGATCGCGTCCACAAACTCGCGTAATCCCTACTTTGGTGGACGCGATCAATCGCGTCCCTACAAACAAATGTAATCCCTCAATACATAACCGTGCCAGCAGACACGTTCAAATCTTCGCCTGTAATAGATGCAGCGAGATCGGAAGCCAGAAAAAGCACGGCCTCGGCAACATTTTCAGGTGGCACCATGCGGCCAAGCGGCGAATTACCGGTAAAGTTTCGCCGCGCTTCTTCCAGGCTGATGCCTTCTACCCTCGATTGTTCGCGAATGACACGCTCTACGCGCTCGCCCTCTACCGCGCCAGGCGAGACCACGTTCACGCGAATGCCATAAGGTCCCGTTTCGCAGGCCAGCGATCTCGCCAGCCCGACCAGGGCCAGCTTTCCGGCGGCATACGTCGAACGCCCCACCAGCGGGCGCTTGCCCGTCATCGAACTTATGAAGATGATGCAACCCGCGCTCCGTTCGATCATAGAGGGCAAAAATGCGCGGCAGCACAGATAGGGGCCGGTGACGTTGACGGCAAAGGTTTCTTCCCACTCGGCAGGCGTCACCTCCCACAGCATAGCGGTCGGGCCGGTAATACCAGCATTATTCACCAGGATATCGACATGACCATAGTAGCCGAGCGCCTGTTCCGCCAGGAAACGCACGCTCTCCTCGCGTCGAACATCCGCCATCACTACCAGCGCCCTGCGTCCCAGAGCCTCCACTTCGGCCCTTGTGGACTCCAACGCCTCCAGTGAACGCCCGGCAAGCACAAGGTCAGCGCCTGCTCTGGCAAAGACCAGCGCAATCACGCGCCCGATACCCTGACCGCCTCCCGTGATTACAGCAACTTTATCTTTGAGCATAGTTGTCTCTTTCGTATTCGCGTGCTAACGTCTGTCAATGCCGTCATTATACTACGCAGCCTCACCCGGCAGTAGCCGATTTGCCAGGGCGACCGCAAGGGTCGCCCTGGCAAACTTGCGGTCGCCCTTATGTGGCTTGTCCCCACCCTGGCAACTAAATGGGTCAAATGTCATCTTGTATAAACAATTCCTCATCAGTATAATTAGTGCAAGCCTCGCGACAGGCGGGAAGGGCTTTGCACTTTTATCTATTTCCAGCATTGCAATGTATGCAAGAGAGGGGCGATCTGATGGAAGTTTCCGATAACCCTGGGTTTGCGGTCAGCACTCCCGACGCCACAACGCAGCGGCGCGTATCCGTTTTCGAGCAAATCAATATCAACGTTTTCTGGATTGCTAACAACTTCCACTGGCAGGCGCTGCTTGCCATCGTCATCCCCAGTATGGTCGTCAAGTTTCTTGGCAACCCCAACAAGGATATCAACCTGGCCATAGTCGTCATCTGGGGAACTCTGGTTGCCTTCGCCGTCAACCCCATAGTGGGATCGATCTCGGACTACGCCACCTTTCGCATGGGGCGCCGCCGCCCCTTCATGATCGTTGGCACTATCTTCAACGTCGTTGCCCTGCTCTTATTTGCCTTTTCTCCGGGCTGGTTTTCTTCTACCACCTTATTGATTATGTTCGCGGTCTTCTTCGTGCTGATCCAGTTCACCAACAATATCGCCAATTCACCCTGGAGCGCCATTATTGCCGATAAAGTACCGCAAAACCAGCGCGGTATTACGGCTGGCTACAACGGACTGTTTACCTTGCTTGGCACGATTCTCGGCTCGGTGGTCGCTGGTATCATCGTTAACAAAAATGACCATCTGCCAATGTATAAAAATGAAATCATGCAGATATTCCTGCTCATCGCTGCCATACAAATTGTCTTTGTTATCTACACCATATTCACCGTCAAGGAAACGCCTCTACACGAACACGCCAGATTTGAACTGGCCGCCGTCACGAAAAAGTTCTTCTTCAAGCCAGCGCAGTACCCTGATCTTTCCTGGGTGCTGCTGGCGCGCCTGCTGGTCATGATGGGCATCTGGGGCGTCTTCTACTTCCTGCAATACTACTTCGATGACGTGCTGGGCGGCCCTGGCGTAAAAACCATCCTTTTCGGATCAAACTTCTCGGGCGAAGCATTTTCGGGAACGCTTTTCCTGCCGGTGCTCTTGATATTCGCCCTGCCTACCTCGCTGCTTGCCGGTTGGCTCTCCGACCGTCATGGCCGCAAAATCATGGTCTACATTTCAGGAGCGGTCATGACCGTCGTCTGCCTGCTCTTCATCATCTTCCAGACCCAGTATGGAGCATTGATTGCCGGGGCGTTCTTTGGTATTGGCTACGGCGCGTATACCAGCGTTGACTGGGCGCTCACCACCGACGCGCTGCCACCCACCGGCGAAGCCGGTAAGTTCATGGGCATCTGGTCAGCTATGGGCATTCTGCCGCAGGTGATCGGTATCGCCATCGGCGCGGTAATCCTGCAAGTGCTGCGCGACATGCCCAACCACTTCGGCTATACCGTGCTTTTTCTTGTCACCATCGTCTACTTCGGCCTCGGCACGCTGGTAATCCGGCAGGTCAAGGGTGTAAGGTAACATGTTACTGAATCGAGCCTTCGTAGATACCCATCACGGTATCGAGGAACTTGAGGGCCTCAGGCTTCTTGCGCTGGAACGAGTTGCGGCCAATGATGGAGCCGAACCCACCACCAGCGCGAATCGCGCGCACTTCATCAAAGACCGTCTCATCGGCTGCTGCTGCTCCACCGGAGAAGATGACAATACGGCGTCCATCGAAGGCGCTCTGGATCACATGGCTGACACGCTGAGGCAGGGTCGCGATGGGAATTTCATATTTCTGGTAGACTTTTTGTGCTTCAGGCTGCTCCACTTTCGCGCTGGGCAACTTGACTTTTATAATGTCCGCGCCCAACTGCGCGGCAATCTGGGCAGCGTAGGCCACCACATCAATAGATGTTTCGCCATCTTTGCTCAGGCTACTACCGCGTGGATAGGACCAGACGACTACCGCCAGGCCAACAGATTTAGCTTCCAGAGCAAGGTCGCGCAACTGCTGGTACATTTCGGTGCGCTCGGCTGAACCAGGATAGATGGTGAAGCCGACCGCGACACAGCCCAGGCGCAGCGCGTCCTCAACACCCGACGTGAGAGCTGAAATGGGGTCGCGCTCATCGTTCAGTAAATCGTGGTCGTTCGTCTTCAAAATCAGAGGGACTTCCCCGGCATATTCCGAAACGCCCGCCTCCAGAAAGCCGAGCGGGGCAGCATAAGCGTTACAGCCCGCCTCGATGGCCAGTTGGAAATGGTAGCGGGGATCATACCCGGCAGGATTCGGCGCAAAGCTGCGCGCGGGGCCATGTTCAAAACCCTGGTCAACCGGTAAAATAACCATTCTACCCGTGCCGCCCAGACGACCATGATTGAGCATGCGCGCCAGGTTCGTGCGCACGCCGGGATTCTCGCTGGTATACCAGCTCAAAATTTCACGTATGCGTTCATTCATTGCTCTATTCCTTTTCACTCCTCGTCAAGGCTACGCTAACTCACAACAGCGTGACGCATTCTATTGTATCACCTCTCGCAGAAACGTTGACAACGGGTGACATCACCAGCGTTTCAGCAGGTGCGCCACCTTGCCACCGGGCACCAGTTCGTAACGAATGCGATCGGGGTTGACATCTTTAACTTCCTGTGCGTCTTCAGCCGCAACGACAGTATCACGCGGATGCACCACCTGCCAGATGCTCGCGACTGTTCCCGGTTCTTCTTGCCGGTACACAAAACTACGCGTTAACTTAGACTTGTTTGCCAGATTTTCAGCCTTGCTAAAATATTCTTTAGCCTGCTGATCTTCTAGATAAGGATCAACCACCTCGAACATGCGGGGAACACGACCAGTTTTGCGCTCCGCTACATATAAGAACACAATAGGCTTGCCCTCCGCGCTATTAATCGCGGAACGGATCACCATATCGTTGTGTCCATTTCTTGCTGTTAGAACCGCCAGGACAGAACCGGGTATACGACCGGTAATGCCAGTTGTAACAACCGGCATATGCCCCTTCTGCCTTTGCAGGCGATAATTCACCAGGGCAATGACCATGCCCATGCCAGCCACGGTGCCCCCAAATATAGTTGCCAGTGGTTTGGTAACGAGATTGGTCGACCATGCCGTGAAAACTAACACGGTGGTCAGCACGCCCAGCCAGAAATCGACACGATTCCAGAGGTCACGCACCTTACCACGCCAGCTTGTAGGCTGGGTAGCCAGAGCCAGGATGACATCGAGTTCCAATCCACCCGGGTGAGGCGCCCCATTCAAATTGCTCTTATCAGCAGATATGTGCAGCACCTCGTTCACATCCCCGGCCATATTCTTTTCTACCTCGCGACTGCCCGTGCCATTTTGCATCTGCTTCGATAAAATGCGCACGACTTTCCTTTCGCGACTGCGCACAATATCCAACCCCAGACAGGTCAAGGTGAACGCGCCCAGCAGACCAAAAGCGTACATATCACCCAGGATGTTAATATCTCCATGTACGATGATGAGTACGATGATTGGGATACCGGTTGCCAGGGCAATCGAATAGTGCGGCGTACCTCGCAACTTATTGCGTTTGAGCACAAAGACCGGGAAAAACTCCATCCGCGAGAGGGCGATAAAGACATGGTATGACCCGATAATGGCCGTATTGCTGGCGAAGACCAGCAGCGCGCTCGCGCTAATCGCCACTTCAGTTTGCAAAATAATGCCACCCCACTTGCCGCCGAGCAGCGAGATCACTTGCGTCGAGAGATACGAACTTTCTAAAACACTACGCGGCAACAAGAGTGTCGAGAGCATCGTCAACAGAGGACTGGTGAGACCAATGGTCAAGACGACCAGCAAGAGGGCAATACCCGCTACCCTCTTGCGCGGTACCTTCATGACTGGAGAAAGCTGAGAGATGCTTTCCAGACCGGAGAAGGCCAGGAACGAACCAGCAAAGCCTATCAGAATGGTAGTCGGCCCGATTACGTGATTCTCGAACATTTTAGGAAACAACGAGAGAAAATAGGAGAATGAGATGTGCGTAAACACCGTAATGAGAATAGCAACATCACTGGCAAAGGCGATTAACGCTCCAACCAGACTCACTTTTGCGCTCTCGCTGATGCCCACCCAGTTGAGGATACCCAGCAGTACCAGTACCACAATAGTAATTTCTAGCACGATTGGGGCAATAGCAGGCGCGACAATACTGAGGTAGAGCATGCCTGACAAACAACTGATCGCAGCCGTCAGGAAGTAATCAACCAGAATAAACATGCCACCAAGCGCGCCTACCCAGCGGTTGATGGCCTGGGCGGCGACCGTCACGACACCGCCGCCCTGTGGAAAGCGGTGAGTCACTTCCGCGTATTTTAAAGTCAGCAGCACAAAAACAGACATCGTCAGAAAAACAAAGAAACCCGCCAGGCTACCGACACCCCTGGTATTATACAGAATACCAGGGACATAATAGACCGATGTGCCTATATCCGCGAAGACCACTGCCCAACAAAGAAGCGGACCAAGCATGTTTTTCCCGTGATTTTGTTCATCGCCCCCATCTTGTGACGATTCTGAAGTTCTCTGTTCCACAGAATCTTGCGCCATACTCAAATCCTATCTTTAAACAAAAGGAGATGGGGCTTTCGTGCTCTTACAACACGGCCTGGTCGCCCACCGGTTCTCTTGCGTGAGTTATACCTTTAGCATAGTTTACCATAGGATTCCTATACCTAACAAGCAACTATTGCTCAGCTGATGAGCGTCAAGTACGTTGACCAGGGTGGGGCTTGTCCCCGCCCTGGTCGCTCGCGCAAATACGCACTATACGAGCAGTTGTGTAACTCATCCATTGTTACTTCAGACAATTTGATACGTTTCTATACAAAGATTGGGCGAAACTACGTTTATCAACTAGAGAGTATGCAATCATTGGCGTATCTATGGGGTCTGCCAGAGGAATTTATGAATGATACTCTAAAGGAGTTCGTATGAAATCAACTGGAAGTAGCTTCGAGACCATTTTGGAAGCGCTGCTCAAACAGAAACAAGTGTTAGAAGATTTGCAAGCAGAGCATGAAACCCTACGTCAACAACTCGCTGACTTGCAGGCAGGTCGCGGGATATTTGTTGAGATTCTTGGCACCCGCATTCCGCTTGCCACCACACCGGACGCCCAGGTTGTTGATGTAGTTTCAAATGGCAAAGTCGCCATCGAAACGATGGAAGATACCGCGCCTCTTATCGCCGCCATGCCAGCGGCTAAAACAGATGCCTCGCTTGAAGAAACTACCGCTATCTACAAGACAGATGATGACCTCACACTCCAGCCAACCGCAGCTTTCGCAGTGACAAATGCCGACCTCACACTCCAACCTGCAGCCGCTATTCCAGGCGAGAGTTTACAAGCAGACGCGCGAGAAACCTCTCTGCCTGGCTCTGATTTTGTAATAGAGGATGTTTCGGAGAACGAAACGCCGATGCCGGTGCGCGCATCTTCCAGCTTCCTGGAAGATGCGATGTTTGCCGAGTTTTCAACCGCCTCCAGACGCCACGTGGATAACTGGTCCGCTCCGAATACCAATGGACCCATCACCGACAATCCAATTTTGGATGAAGATGAAAAAGCAGCCTTGCGCCGCGAACTGATGGGCAGTTATATTCTGGAGTAAAGAGAGGGAAAACTGGAATAGCAGCCGCGCGGCTACCATTCCAGTTTTCCCTCTCTTTTTTTATTACTGGATCGTAAAAGGCACCGTAGCTTGCTTGACGGGTGGGTTAGACTGAATTCCCAGCATAATCAGCGTGAACGCGCTATTGCCCTGTGGCACCAGGAAGATCATCGTCCCCGAAACATTTGCCTGCGCGGCAATCGATATGGGAAAATTTGTATCGGAGGTTGGCGCATTGGTTGTGCCACCAACTTGCAAGCGCGCATAATCGCTAGCAAGCGCGCTGTAACCAGCCGCCGTAGGGTTGAATACGCTCAACGCCAGAGTGACATAAACATTACCCGTCGTAGCCTGTTTGCCAGCAACGCTCAGGCTTTCCGTGGCGCTTTTCAGCGTCCAGTTCAGTCCCGCGTACTGGAATTGCGTCCCCAGCGTCACCGTCTTCGGCTGATACTTGCTCAGATCCGCCCCCGCATTAAGTGGAATCTGCATCTGATTCTCTTGCGCGGTTCCCATCTGGAGCACCAGTTGACTCAGGTTCGCGGGCTGTGAAGCAACCTGGAAATCGAGCCAGTTGGTATCCGAGGTCTGCGAACCGGGACTTACGCTATGCAACTCATTAGTGGGCGCAACCGAGGAACCGTCGGGTAAAATCAACCTGGCAACATCACCATAGATGAAATCCGGATTGGTAGTCGTCACATTGTTCTCGTTAAAGGAAACGCGCACTCCTCCCGTCGTTATACTGCTATCGTCAGCAAAGCTCTGCGCGTACTGGATAGTGGAGATCGTCACATCGACACCGGCATAGGTGAACTTCAGGTTCACCTGCTCGGTCGATGCGCCATTCGCCGTCGTCGATGCGGCAGTTGTGGGTGTTATATTACTACTACCCGGCGTAGGAGTACTACCAACTCCCGCCGTCGCTGTCAGGTTGCTGCTCGTGGGTGTACTTCCGGTCCCAGGTGTAATCTTTGATGTACCTTGATTTCCCTGATTGTTGTTTGCATGATGAATAAAGAGGAAATACACTGCAACACCCCCCAGCACAAGCACGAGCAGTAACACGAGACTTACAATCAAGCCCACTCTGGACCGTCGTGGGGCGCGCGCGTAATCAGGCACTGTATATGTGCCGGGTGCTGGTGTAGGCGAAGAGGACGGAGCCGACGCTGGTGCCTGGTAGGTTGCCTGATAAGGCGCTGAAGCAAATGAATCGGGCGGAGGCGGAGGCGGTATAGGATTGGCATCGGTAGTTTGCGCGTAGAATTGCGAGCCGGATGTGGGTACCGTTTGAGTCTTCGACTGCGCGCTGCTGCCCTGCGGTATTGCACCTGGCTGTTCTCCACTTGCCAGAGATGTCGGTTGATTCGAATCCATACTTAACGTCTTGCCACACTCTGAGCAGAAACGTTGACCTGGTTCGGCTGGTGTACCACAATTTGGACAGAGTCGAGGGGCATTCTGAGCCATACATGACCTCCTTTGACTCGCTACGCTTTTCCATCCGGTGAATTTTAGCTCCACCGTAAGTATGGTAGTATGTTAAACTACCTTCTGGCAATACGCAATAACACTGGTCAATTGCTCACGGTTTAGTACATCTACGCGTGTATTACAAAAGGAAAAGTGGCCTGGTCATTGCTATTTTGGCCCTGTGGCAGGAATATTAACGAGAAGGCAGTACTCTTTTGGGGAACGAGAAAACTCAATGTACCCGCTACACCGCTCGCTCCGGACTGAAACGAAAGCGGCAAGGAGCTATCGACCGGCACAGCCAGCGTATTGCCAGACTTCAAGCGCGCATACACATAGGGCGAACCGCTGATCACCGTTTGCGAAAGCGTATTATTGACGCTGATCGTCAGGGTAACATAGCGCATTCCCCTGGCTGCCTGTTCTCCCGCTAAGCTCGGACTGGCAGTTGCGCTTTTCAATGTCCAGTTTAGCCCTAAATAGACGGCCTGCCCGTTGAGCGTTGTCGTCTGGGGTTGATACACGCTCAGATCAGCGTGCGCATTCAAAGGGATATCCAACTGCGCTTCGTTTGCCGCGCCGAAGCGCAATAGCAACTTTGTCAAAGTATCGCTGCCGGGTACAGCAAAATCGACGACGCTGTTTTGTGTTTTCCCCGGCGCAAGGTCTACCTGCCCTTTCACATATACAGGTTTGACCACGCTATTCCCTGGTAGCACAAGTTGCGCGACATCTTGATAATTCCAGCCTACTTTGACATTCGTATTGTTCGTCGCTCGCAGGTTCAACCGCAGCATACCATCACTGCGCGTATTGGGATCGTCAAGAAAATTCTGTGCTTGCTGCGCATTGACAAAGGTGATATTCACTCCCGCGTAGGGAAACGAGGTGTTCATTGGCGTGGTAGTAATGGTGGATTGTGTCGCCACAAACCCAGGCACTTTAAGCCCCAGCAGGCCAGCCGCGATATAGAAGATGACGCCCAGTACGAGCAGCAGCCCGACCAACAACAGCACAACTGCGCTGCGCCTGACTGGCTTTTTTGGCGCGCTGGACGCCCTCCAGGCTGGCTGCTGATCTTCCCTCGTAATGGCCGGGGACGATGTTGGAGCCTGCGCTCCTGACAATCGAACCTGCGCGGGCGCGCTGAACGGCTGTTGAGGCATTTGAGATGCAGCAGCAGGAACCAGCATTGCTTCAGCCGGCAGTCCACAATTCGCGCAGAAACGCATGCCCTCTGCCGTAGGTGTTCCACAGCGCGGACAGTTACGAGGAAAAACCTGTGCCATATGAAACTTCGATTCTTTCCTAAAAATGCAAAAATGACTATGCTACCCTTGAATTATTGTAACACAGTCACCATGATAACCTATGACACAGGTCACATTTTGCTATACATCTTCAGTATGTCATCCCCTATCTCCACCGAAACAACTTTACCGAAGCAAACACACATACGAGCAGCAGACCCAGCAGCGCGAGCACATCGACGCGGTCAGCGAGCCAGCTTCCACCAAACCACATGTCCTGCATCAGCTTCAGCACATGTGTCAGTGGAATAAACTGGGCAATCTGCTGCACCGCCTGCGGGTAAACCTTGAGTGGTATCGTCGCGCCTGAGAGGTAGAACATGATGAAGAAGAGCAACGTGCCCACGATGGCCGCGACACGCGTATTTGGCACAATGCTCGCCGGCCCGTCACTTTCAGAAACACATCTTCTAACGTCGGTCGCTCAGTATGTAGATCATGGTACCGGATGCCACTGGCGGGCAGAGCAGTTACGACGCTGCTCAGCAAAGCATCTCCGTCGCCCTTGCCGGAGATGACGAGGCGATCTTCTACTTGCTGAATATCACTCACCTCCTGCAAAGCTTGCAAACATTGCAGGTCAGGCATGCCATCAACGGTGAATACCACCCGGTTGTCCGCGCCCAGATTGCTCACAAGATGATGCGGCGAATCAAGCGCCACAATACGCCCCTGATCCACGATGGCGACGCGGTCGCACAAACGCTCGGCCTCTTCCATCGAATGCGTAATCAGGAAAACGGTCTTGCCGCGCTCGCGCATGCCGCGCACCATCTCCCACATCGCGCGCCGTGCCTGCGGGTCTAGTCCGGTGGTCAATTCGTCCAGGAAGACGATTTCTGGATCATGCACCAGCGCGAGCGCGATGAAGAGGCGCTGCTTCTGACCGCCCGATAGCTTCGCGAAACGCGCGTTACGCTTCTCGGTCAATCCCACCTGCTCAAGCAATGCTACCTGATTCACCGAACGCGCGTAAAACGAGGCGAAGAGGTCTAACGCCTCCCACACTTTGAGGCGCGCCTGCAACGCCGACTCTTGCAGTTGCACGCCAATATGCGGGCGCACCCTGTATTTTTCGCTCTGTGGGTCCATACCAAGCACGCGAATTGTGCCGCCGCTGGCAGCGCGCAGCCCTTCGATGCATTCAACGGTGCTGGTCTTGCCCGCCCCGTTGGGGCCGACCATGCCGAAAATCTCACCCTGTTCCACCTCAAAAGAGAGAGCATCAACCGCTATCACCGGGCCATAGACTTTGCGCAGGTGCTCAACCTGTATGACTGCTGACATAGTGCGCCTCCTATCTAGTGAATATCATGATTACTGTTATGATTCGTCTGTTGCTTATCAACTTTCAAAATGTCTTCAAGCGCAGCTACATGCTCCGAGAAGGCGCGTCGCCCCAATGCAGTCGCTTCTATATAGGTAATGGGCTTGTTATTCACAAAGGTCTTACATATCTCGACGTAGCCAGCCTCTTCCAGCTTGCGCAAGTGCGCGCCCAGGTTGCCATCGGTCAATCCAAGCATGTCTTTGAGGTAATTGAAGCTGGCCTGGTTTTCTTTTCCTAATGAGACAAGCACGGACATTAAACGCAGCCGCGCGGGCTGGTGAATCACTTCGTTCAGTTCAGCCATGATGCTACCTCCACTTCAAACGCAGCGTAAGGCCGATACCAAACATGGCAAGCCCGCAGAAGAGAGCCACCCAGAGGAAGAAGTAGGCAGGTATCAGGTAATACCCTGTAACAGCCAGGATGGTGAGAGATACGCAGCCAATAATCGTCGAGAGGGAACGCGTAAACACTCCTGCTACCACGCCACCGAACATGATAAGAGTGATGAAGAACAGGACACCCTGTTTGAGATCGAGCGGCTGCAAAATGATTAACCACAAGACGGCAAAACCTATCAATGCAATATAGAAAAAACCAATGCGCTGGCCAGCTGCAGCGCGCACATGCTTGCTCTGATTAATCCCCAGGAACGCGGAAGCAACCCAGCCCACTGTACCCAGGCCACCCCAAATCCAGTCCAGTTGACCGGATCGTACATACTGACTGGAGAGAAATCCGACGAACCAGATCAACCCCCACAGCATCAGGTAATAGCCATTGTATCCATACTCCTTACGCGTTTGCGCGTTGGTTTGTTTGATGACAGCTAATGCCTCTTGCGCCTCTTCAGGAGAGATGTTCATAATACGCCCTCTTCTCCAGTCACTATCAACGAAATAATCATCACAGAGTACTCTGTGATGTAGAGTACTCTGTGAAACAGCTTTTGTCAAGTGGCAGGCATCCCTGGTGTCATATTGCCCTGACAGTGATATAATACAGGGACGATTGGAAAAGAATTTCTATGAAAAGCTGAGGGAAAGAGAGCATGCCGGATTTTAAGGTCGAGGCCCCATTCGAGCCAACGGGCGATCAGCCCGATGCCATTGCTAAACTGGTGGATGGCATACAAAAAGACTATAAGAAACAAACACTGCTGGGCGTGACGGGCAGTGGCAAAACCTATACGGTCGCCAAAGTTATCGAGCTGGTGCAGAAACCAACACTGGTGCTCGCGCCTAATAAGACGCTGGCGGCACAGCTTTACAGCGAGTTCAAAGAGTTCTTTCCCAATAATGCCGTTGAATACTTTGTCTCCTACTACGACTACTACCAGCCAGAAGCGTATATTCCGCGCACAGATACGTATGTCGAGAAGGAAAGTATGGTCAATGAAGAGATCGAGAAACTACGCCTCTCCGCCACGCGCAGCCTGTTCGAGCGGAGCGACGTGCTGATTGTGGCTTCGGTTTCGTGCATCTATGGCCTGGGTAGCCCGGAAGAGTATGGCGAGGTCGTGCTGACCCTCAAAGTTGGCGAGGAACGCCGCCGCGACAAAATCCTGCGCCACCTGACGGAGATCCAGTATGAGCGCAACGATACCAACTTCGTGCGCGGGCGTTTCCGCGTGCGCGGCGACGTGTTGGAGATTTTCCCTGCTTACGAAGATGTCGCGGTACGCATCGAGTTTTTCGGCGACGAGATCGAGCGCATGACGGAGATTGACCCGCTTACCGGCGAAGTGCTGGGCAAGCGGCAGAGATTGGACATCTACCCTGCCAAGCACTGGGTTACGACGCAGGAACGCCTGAACAAGTCTATCGAACTGATCGAGGCCGAGTTGCAAGAACGCCTTGAGGAGTTGGAAGCCGAGGGCAAGGTACTCGAAGCGGCGCGCCTGAAGCAGCGCACCAACTTCGACATCGAGATGCTGCGCGAGACTGGCTTCTGCTCAGGCGTCGAGAACTATTCGCGCCACCTGGCCGGACGCGGGGCGGGCGAGCAACCCTGGACGCTGATGGATTACCTGCCCGATGATTACCTGCTGGTAGTGGATGAGTCGCACGTGGCGCTGCCGCAGGTGCGGGGCATGTTCGCCGGCGACCGCTCGCGCAAGCAGGTGCTGGTTGACTACGGTTTCCGCCTGCCGTCCGCGCTCGATAACCGCCCGCTCATGTTTCCAGAATTTGAGAAGCAGATCAACCAGGCGCTCTTTGTCTCCGCCACGCCCGGCCCCTACGAGCACGAACACAGCGTGGCCATCGTGGAACAGGTCATTCGCCCCACCGGATTGCTCGATCCTCAGATCAGCGTGCGCCCCACCAAGGGTCAGATCGATGATCTGCTGGCTGAGATTCGCAAGCGCACAGAGAAAAAACAGCGCGTGCTTATCACAACGCTGACCAAAAAAATGGCTGAAGATCTCGCGGATTACCTGCAAGAACTGAACATCAAAGTGCATTACCTGCACTCCGAGATTGATACCATCGAGCGCATCGAAATCCTGCGCGATTTGCGCCTGGGCGTCTATGATGTCGTCGTCGGCATCAATCTGCTGCGCGAGGGTCTTGACCTACCAGAGGTTTCGCTGGTGGCCATTCTCGATGCCGACAAAGAGGGCTTCCTGCGCTCTGAGGGATCGCTGATCCAGACCATTGGACGCGCCGCGCGCCATATCGATGGCAGCGTCATCCTCTACGCCGATACGGTCACGAAATCCATGCAGCGCGCAATGGACGAGACTAACCGCCGCCGCAAACTGCAGACCGCGTATAACGAAAGCCACAACATCACGCCGCGCGGCATCACCAAAGATGTCAAGACGCTCTCTGAGCGTATCAAAGCCATGAGCGGCGCGCACACTGAAACAGCCGATGCGAAAGCAGTTGCCACAGCTCTGGCGGGCATCCCCAGAGACGAGGCTTTGCGCCTGATAAAAGACCTGGAATCACAGATGCGCACCGCCGCCAAACAACTGGAGTTCGAGAAGGCGGCGCAACTGCGCGATCAGATTATCGAGATTCGACGTTCGATGATTGAATAGTGGCATCCGATTCCATAATCAGAGGTAGAGGAGTCGCCTGTTCTATGACACCTACAGCGGAAACAGACGCCAGGGTGAAACAGAAGCGGCTGCCCTCGCCAGGTACGCCCGTGCTTTCGACCCAGATGCGACCGCCCATACTCTCCACCAGTTGCTTGCTGATATAGAGTCCCAGGCCAGTACCTCGCACCGTACCAACCATGTCGCGCTTGAGCCGCACAAACTTACCAAACAGGAGCGCGATATCGGCAGATGGAATTCCAGGCCCGGCATCCTGCACACTGACCAGCGCCTCTGAAGAAGGTTCCTGAATCTCACTGTCTGCCGCTTTCACGCGAAGTTCTACCCTGACCTCAATGGCTGTCCCCGGCGGCGAATACTTGAAAGCATTGGAAAGCAGGTTAACCAGTACTTGATGCAGGTATTGCCGGTCGGCTCTGACCATCAGCGATTCAGCTATATGCACTTTCAGCTCGTAGTCCTGTTGCTTGTTTGGCTCGAAGAGGGCGATCACCTCGTTAACCGTGTGCGCCATCGACAGTTCCTCGAATTGTGGCGCTTTGCGGTACACATCCCCACGAATGGTGTCCAGTACGTTGCTCACCAGGTGCAGCAGTTCCTCGCTGCCATGCATGGCATGTTCGATGAAGGTATCCCGCAATGATTCGTCCAACTGCCCCCTGTATTCTGAAAGCAGGTCCAGGTAGCCGTGAATCTCTGTGAGCGGCGTGCGCAGTTCATGGTTGACGTTGAGCAGGAACTGGTCTTTTATCTCATTGAGATGCACCTGTTGCTCATAGGCAGCCTCTAATTGTTGCGCCTGATCTTCCAGTTGTTTGTTCGCATCGCTCAATGCCTGATTTTTAAGAGAAAGTTCCTGCTGAATGCTCTGCAGCTGTCTATTGAAAAAGTGCGTCTGGCGAATCACAAAATATTGTCGCAATACAACCAGTCCGATCAGGACAGCGCCCCCAAAATAAACGCCCTCCTCCAACGTGCTACTTTTCCCCGATTGCCAGACGTACACCATCAGCCCGAAAACCGCCGGTATCAGCACATAAGGTAAGATCGAAAACCATTCAAACCTCACAGGAACATCAATAGCCGCTGAAGTCCCGCTATCTGCAAATGAAATCAGCGTCTTCCTCCTGCGCGCAATGATTAGTGCCTGCGCTGCCAGTCCAATCAACATATAGCCAAGCGGCCATCCCGCATCTTGCCAGCCGTTAGTATACGTACCCAGGTTCATGTAATCATAAATACTGTCCGTAATCACAATTATCAGGAAGCCAGGTACCAGTAGTTGTACGGCAGGCCAGAGAGCAGGTTCATTCGAGCGAATCATCAAACGCAGCACACAGAAGATCAGCACAAGATCGAAGAATGGGTACGCGCTCCCCACGATCTTGGCAAGTATGGTTTCCTGGCCCTGCAACATCGTCGGCCCCAGCACAAAAAACCAGCTAAATGTGATTGCAGCAACCATAATGATAAAACCGTCAAGGATGACACGCTCGCGCGTCGTCTTAAAGAGCGGACGTGTAGGCAACAGGTAAAAAGCCAGAAAGAAGAACGGAAAGGTACTTAAATACGCAAAGTCAGCCAGAGAAGGAAAATCCTTCATATGCTTTATATCATAATAGGTGTAAATGACCTGGCCGATGAACTGGCAGAAAATGCCAGCCGCGAAGAACAACGGCACCCACTTTTGCGCGCTCTTCTCCACCGTTTCCGTCGTTTCAGAGCGCGAGAACCACCTTTTGATCGGTAACTGCAGACCGACGAGACAGAAGATTGTACCCAATAACCAGCCGAGCGCCTGCCCGATATCGTCCATGATAACAAATTGTCTTGTTGGGCCGGGTTTAATGATGACAAAAGCTAAAAACAAGCTGTTAAATACAATATAAACACCAACGCTATACCAGAAAGAGCGAGTCAGCATTCCTTTTCTGGTTTTCATGGAACAGATCTCCAAACATGCTCTAATAAGAAGTTACTCTTATCACTTCACCCGACACTTTTTAACAGACAATCAAAATAAGCGCTTTACAGAGGAGTTATAATACTGCCCTGGAGTATGACATGTTTTTCCCTTTTTTTCAAGCAATTGAGAGTATTGGGTTCGGCTAATCTTAGCTGGTATGCGCTCTTCTCCGTTTTTACTCTTTTCTCATCTAGTGTGGCGATTCGATCTCATCGCCTCCAATTACACTTTAAGTTTATTTACCTCTTGAATTGGTATCTACAATGTTACTAAGAATATGGAGCTTCGTTGTACAGTATAGATTATCGTCTATCTATGTACAAGCAATATCTACATTTCTACCTGTGTCAGGAGGGCTAAAATGGCCAGCTTCCCTACAGATAGTCAGTATCAAGAATCTGCTAAAATTATTATTAATGGTACCTCTAAAGACAAATTAAACAGCCGCCTTGACTGGTGGTATCGCATAAGTGCTCCCAATGAGGTCGCGGAAAGCGCGAATTTCACCATTCGTGAACAATACCGTCGAGCGCGCATCGCCAGCATTATCATCCTGGGAACGTTGTGCGCGATTATCCTGCTTCTCCCCATTGTTATCCTGGAGGCCCCTGTACCGTTCAACCTTCCCTGGGTATTCGCCAGCGCGGGCGTTGGTTTATTCTGTTGCCTGCTGGCCATACCTGCGAATCGTTTTGGACGCGTCCAACTGGCCGGTATTCTTTTAATCCTTTCCGTTGACGTGATCGTAGCCGGCATCATCCTCAGTGAAAAAAACGGGCTTGACCCCATTTTTCTGAGCATGTTCGACCTGCTGGTTGTCACCGAGTTAATCGCCGCCTCTATTCTGACACCTTCCAGTGTCTTTGGCATCGCTTTACTCAACATTATATTAATCGTGCTCGACATTAACTTTCAACCACGTTCTATGATGTGGAATCAGATGGTCATGTCCCAGCAGCTTGCCTACTCGCTTCTCGCGCGCCCCATTACCCTCTACTTTGTCGTCGCTACCGTCGCTTACCTGTGGGTGCGCAGCGCCTTAAATGCCCTCCAGCGAGCAGATCGCGCCGAATTGATAGCAGAGTTGGAGAAGCGCGAACTTGAGCAAAAAAAGCTACTCGAACAAGAAATCGAGCAGATTCTAATGGTGCATGTGCGCGTGGCGAATGGCGACTTGAACGCTCGCGCGCCTACCTACGAGGATCATGCTCTCTGGCAGATCGGGCTCGCTCTAAACAACTTGCTGGCACGATTCAAAAACGCAGCCAGGGCAGAATATAGCCTGCAGCGTATCACGGAAGATATCTCACAACTCCGCGTCGCCTTGCGCTACTGGCAAAGCGGCCAGCCTTTGCAATGGCGTCCCTCCAGAGAAGTCATCCTCAATCCCTTAATCGATGACGTCAGACGCGCGCTCATTTCTCCTCCCAGAAACAATGCATTTCCTTCTCAGCCATTGCCACCTATGCAAAGAAGGCCGCCTGAAAAGATGCCCTATTCACCAGAAACTCCAACCCCGGCTGTTAATCCTTTTTTCACAGGTGTACCTGAGACACCAGGCTATAACTCTCTTGATAATCAGCCCGAACGTCCATACCAGTGGCGGGAAAGGCTGCCAGAGTCCTGAAGTGCGGTTGATACCTCGACTCCTTTCTTTCGATGTTGGAGGAATTCCCCTGGTGATACAATGGTTTTAGCCAGGATTTCCGCCGGCTTTTGTTTTGGAGAGAAAGGACGAGTATATATGACACACGACGCGCCTCATGAACAGCATCGCGCCCGGAGCGAGTACCTGAGCGGAGCGCAGATATTACCTCACCGGGTCAGGCCGGATATGACGGTAGCCGAACTTATCGATTCACAGTTCCAGGCCTACAACGCGGCGCGCTTGAACGAGGCGGCGCGTCTCTATGTCGAAGAGATGCTCTTTCCCGCAAATGACGTGACAATTGGTCTGACCATGGCAGGCGCGCTCACACCCGCGGGACTGGGCGGCTGCCTCATAACACTGATGGAGTATGGTTTCATCGATTTCATCATCAGCACAGGCGCGAACCTCTACCACGACATGCACTACGCGCTGGCCATGACCCTGCATCGCGGAGATTTTCGCCTCGACGATACCAAACTGCAGGAAGAGGGCGTTATTCGTATTTACGATATCCTCTTCGAAGATAAAGTACTGCTCGATACCGACGCCTTTGTACGCGCGTGTCTGAAAACTCTGCCTGAACGCCCCATCTCAACTTCAGAACTGCATCATCACCTGGGAAAAGAGTTGCTCAAAGTCGGCGTCAAGTCGGAGTATTCGGTGCTGGCACAGGCCGCCGCCTGGAATGTACCCATCTACACCTCCTCTCCCGGTGATTCGTCGATCGGCATGAACGTGGCGCGCCACGCGCTGGACGGCAGCGCCCTGACGCTCGACCCCCTGGCGGATGTCAACGAGACAACCGCCATCGTGCAGCATGCCACACGCAACGGCGTGATTATACTGGGCGGAGGTAGCCCCAAAAACTTTTATCTACAGACACAGCCACAACTATGGGAAGTGCTGGGAATCCAGAAAGGCGGCCATGATTACTTCATTCAGGTCACCACGGACGCTCCTCACTGGGGCGGACTCTCTGGCGCGACTCCCTCGGAAGCAGTTTCCTGGGGCAAGATCAAACCCGGCCAGCTCAACAGCGCCGTCGTCGTGTATAGCGATTCGACCATCGCCTTACCACTGCTCACCGCCTACGCAGTGAGCAAGGCCAGTCCGCGCCCACGCAAGGAACTTTATACGCAACGCGAGGCGCTGTTACATGAACTGAAAGATGCGTATGAGGGTGCAAAAACAGCCAGACCTTAGAGGTTTTCTATCTAATAGCTAGCAAGTATGCGCATTAGGTACAATGTAAGCTTGTCATTAGATAGAGGTGAAATGACAATTAGATACAAGCGCCATCTCCCCTGTTATGCATTAGCTTGACAACCTAATGTATAATATGCTCTGGTGTATATGGCACACCGGGAAACACCCTGCAATGCTGTGGACAGTGGCTAGCAGAACTTGAACTACAAGGAGGTAGATGGAATGCTTGTGCATTTAATGTTGGAACTCTACGGTTGTGATCGACAACTGCTGGAGAATGAGAGCCTGGTGAGGCGCGCGCTTGACGAATATCCTGCCCGTGTGGAGATGGAGAAGGTCAGTCCCGTTCACCTCTACCAGATAGAAACATCCAATCCGCTGGATGCTGGTCTTTCGGGTTTCGTCGTGATTGCCCAGAGCCACATCAGCCTGCATGCCTGGCCTGAGTATGGCGAAGTCGATATCGACATCTGTTCCTGCAAGGAATTTAGCCAGGAAGATGCTATCGCTTTCGCGAAAGAGATATTCCAGACCGACGATGTCGAGTCGCATTTTGTTGTACGCGGCAACCGCTCGCTGCGCCCGCAAACGCCCGACACTGAGCGCTACGAGGCAGCGATGGCCACTCGCGTGGCTAGAATGGCGGTGCGCTAAAAAGAAGGAGCATAGTGACTTTATGAGTGATTCGCCCGTGACCCAGTTCGGCGCGCCGGATGCGCCCTTTTGTGACCCTGCCACTGCCCACGTCACCATCATACCAGCGCCGCTTGAGTACAGCGTATGCTATATGAAAGGCACCGAACACGGGCCACAGGCGATCCTCGATGCCTCAAGCCAGATGGAACTCTACGATGAAGAACTGAACTATTGTCCCATCGAAGTGGGCGTCTATACGCGTCCGGCCCTCGATTATCGCGGCCTGGATCACGCTGCCGCCCTCGAAGCTACCGGCGATGCCGTGCGCGAAGTACTGCGGCGCGGTCAACTCCCCCTCATCCTCGGCGGTGAGCATTCTCTTTCCGCGCCACCCATCGCTGCCGTCCACGAATTTTTCCCCGATATCACCGTTGTGCATATCGACGCGCACGGCGATTTGCGCGACGAATATGAAGGCTCAAAGCTCTCTCACGCCTCAATTGAGCGGCGCGTCGTCGATATGGGCATCCCATTAACGGAAATCGGTATTCGCAGTTTTAGCCCGGAAGAGGCAGAGTTTATGCAGACACGCCCCGATGTGGCTATCGTGTGGGACTACCAGCTTGCCAGGGGCGATGCCGTTATTCCCTGGCAACGCCTGAGCCAGCATACCTATCTGACAATTGACCTCGACGCCATCGATCCCGCCGAAATGCCCGCCGTCGGCACGCCGGAGCCAGGCGGTTTGCGCTGGCATCAATTGCTCGGCCTCCTGCGCGAGATATTTCAGCGCACCACCGTCGTCGGTATGGACGTGGTAGAGCTTTGCCCCATGCCAGGACAGACCCGCGCCGACTTTCTGGCCGCCAAACTCGTCTACAAATTGATCGGCTACCGCTTCAACGCAGACCGGTGAACAGCAGGCATACAAACAAAAGAGTGTTTCTCCGTTGCCGATATGCAATACCTTTCGTTACAATAGCTATAAGAAGCATTGACGCAGCAAACTATAAGAGCATAATGATGATTGGCAAGCGAAATCGAAAAATGGGTACGTCCCGTGTAGGGACGCGATTTATCGCGTCCGCTAACGCGCCAAACCCACGATGCGGACGCGATAAATCGCGTCCCTACACCCTTGTCAGCTTTTCGGCGTTGTTGTGCATTATGGTTTTGTTGTTCACCGCCTGCAACTCGACACCAACTACAACAACAAACAATGTCAAGAATCAGAGCATCTCTACATCCAGTAACGGGGTTATCACTTATAGCGCCAATCCGCAGGATGTGCTGATACGAACATTCTACGGAGGCGGAAAACTGGGAGGCTTTGAGTATAGCCCCGAAATTAGTATCTATGGCAATGGCGCGTACATTCTTGGCCCAGGTTTGCAGATGCGCGCGGGACAGTTGAGCACAGGCGCGCTCTCACAATTGCTGCACACACTTGTAGACACGGATGGACTGCTGAAGTTCACGAACAGGCAGTTCTACGATGTACCCGATCAGAACGCCACCTTCTTGCAACTGAGGCTCAATGGCACCAGCTATGCCTACCTGTACGGGCCATTCGGCAACCTCCAGGAAATCACATCGGACAAGGACGCCTACCACCGCCTGGGAGCAGCGTTGACCAGTATTACTGAGGCATTGAATGGCCCAACGCACCCTTATACGAGCCAGCAAATGGCGCTGCTCGTACACCAGGATTTCAGCCCCGACCTGACACAGCACATCCCCTACTGGACATTCCCCGATTTTACCCTGTCCAATCTAGCCATTTACGAATGCGGCGCTATTCCGACCGACATCACCAGCCCGAACTCCGACACAGGTTGCCTGACCTATACCGTCCCTCAAAACGGCTTATTGCTGAGCGCGCAACAACAGCAAGCCATCCTCTTGCTACTAAATGGGCAACAGGTAGGCGTGTTTCTCGACCTGGGACAGTACTATAGTGTAGCGTTACGACCCCTCTTACCAGATGAAATCGCGCAGAAAGAGCTTGCCATGCTGGGCAGCGCAGAACTGAATTATGCAGGCGTGCCGCTCCACGAGGGACCTGTGCCGACTCCCACACCTTGAAATAAGGACAGATTTTATAGTAAAAATAGCAGCAGATTATCGCCACCCGTCCCAGAATGTGGTATACTACCTACAGACGCCTCTTTCACCAATGCCAGCTACACGAAGAGCGCGTAATTTTGGAGCGAGGGCGGAATGACCGACGGGACAATTCTTTTATTAAGGGACTTGCCAATCCGTCAACCCCGTAAGATTAATCCTCCACCAACCCATTTGGAAAGGACACATGACCAGAGATTTCAGTAAGCATGAGCGAGACGACGAGCGACCGTACTCTCGCAATTCATCCTCCGGCAGGAATGGAGAAGAGCGGTCTCCCCGCCCTGCCAGACCTCGACTTAACCGTGATACAGTAGATAAAGCCTGGGAGAACGGAGCACGCCAGAATCATCCCGATTACCGCGCTCGTAATACCCAGGGCGGCCAGCCGCCACGCGACAACTGGCGACGCCAGCAGCAATCAGGACAGTCATCCGCTTATAACGGTCGCAATAACACTAACGGTAATAACCGCGCGCCCTATGGGAATCGGCCGAATGACCGCCGCCAGGATAACCGTACTCCCAACCGTTATCAGGGATCGCAACCCCGCCCTTTCGAGTCGGGTATGCGCAAATTTGACGAGAGACAGTACAACGAGCGCCAGAACTATCAACCCCGACCGTCAAGCGGCGATTCACGCCCGCAATCTCGCGAAGACACGCGTTATTCAAACAATCGCCCGCCATCGCGAAACTACGATTCTCGCCATGACGATCGCCAACCTCGCAGTTTCGACCGCGACAACCGCCAACCTCGCAGTTTCGACCGCGATGATCGCCAACCGCGTAGTTTCGACCGCGACGACCGCCAACCTCGCAGTTTCGACCGCGACGACCGCCAACCTCGCAGTTTTGGACATGCTGAACCGCATCCACGTGGATATTATCGTGAGAAGCGACAGGAACGCGCATCAGGACGACCCGACCCGCAGAATTCTCGCTGGCAGAGTCGCCCACAACGCTTCACGCCAAAATCCAATGATTCCACGCACCCAACGCCTCCGCGAGAGCAGTTTGAAGGAGACTACGAACAGTTTGCCGGACGCACTTCACCCTCTGAAATGGGGAACAGGCGAGAGTCGCGCCAGCCTGACAGACACGCCACGCACAAACCTCGCGAAGCGCAGGCTCAAAGCGTGGATGCTGAATTTATGACAGAAGTGCAGCAGGAAACTGATACCTTGATCCAGCATATCGTGCCAACTCAGCAAGCGAGCAACGGGGCGGCAGAGCACGAGGTATCCCCTAAGGCGAAAAAGGCCAGAACGGGCACTCGCTCGGCAAGCGCAAAGGTGCGCAGCAAAAAAACCGAGGCGAAACAAACAGCCACAAATCCCGGTACGCCCCACCTGAGGCCATCTCATCGCGGATTCAAATGGCCAGAGTCGGCGCAAACTGAGGAACAGATTTCTGAGTCGGGACAAGTAGAATCTGCACCACAGACTCCGGAGCCGGAGCCAGTTGATGCGGAACAAACACCCGAAGAATAAACCCGTCAATCCTATCCTATGTAGAAAATGCACACATGCACATCAGAACGGTAACAGCTGATATCGCACCCGAAGAACTGGGTATCACGCTGGGTCATGAGCACTTGCTCATCGATCTGCGTGGCTTATGGGATGAGCCGCCCGCGCATCGAATGCATCTAATAGAGCAAGAGCCAACGCTGGGCAACCGGGGCGAGTTGATGCGCAATCCATATCATTCCAGGCCCAACCTGCTGATTGATGACGCCGAGTTGAGCATACGAGAGCTGGCGTGGTTCCAACAGGCAGGCGGTCAAGGTATCATCGATATGACAACGATCGGCATCAAACCGAATCCGCAAGGATTGCGCCTGATTGCCGAACGCACAGGCCTTCACGTGATAGCAGGTTGTGGCTATTACCGCCAGCCGTTATTGCCCGCGTCCTTGCATGATCGCAGCGTGGAGGAAATCACTTACGATTTCCTGCGCTGGCTTCAAGAAGGCTTGTATGGTACAACCATACGCGCCGGGCTGATGGGTGAATTGGGAACCAGTTCGCCCATCTACCCGTTTGAGGAACGGCAATTGCGCGCCGCCGCTCGCGCGCAGAGGCAAACGGGAGCCAGCATCAACGTTCACCCACTCATCTGGGGACACGAGCACCTGCACATCCTGGATATCCTGGAAGCGGAAGGGGCGGACCTGACACGCGTTGCCATCAGCCATTGCGATGAACTCAACGAACCGGCGTGGCACGCCAGCATTGCTGAAAGGGGCGCGGTGCTTTCGTTCGATACCTTTGGATCGGAAACCTACTTCGACCAGCAATTCGGCCAGGAGCCGCGCGACACCGAGCGTATCGAGTGCGTCTTGCGCTTGCTGGATAAGGGATTTGCGCGCCAAATCACCCTGGCGCACGATATCTGTACTCGCATACAGCTTCGTCACTATGGAGGCTGGGGGTGGGATCACCTGCTCACCAACATTGTCCCGCGCTTGCGCCACGCGGGTGTCTCACAGCAAGAACTGGATGCCATGTTCATCGACACCCCCAGACGTTTATTATCTTTTATGGAGTAACCAGAATGCTTTATCCAGGCTATCTCAACCTCTATGAAACAGGCGAGCTGGCAGAACGCGCCGCTAAAGCCTGGGAGGTTCTGCGTAGCTGCACCATTTGCCCACAGAATTGCCGCTGCAATCGCATCGAGGGCAAGACAGGCGTATGCAGGTCTGGAACCGAAGCCATAGTGGCCTCGTGGAACGTTCACCGTAGAGAGGAACCTCCTATCAGCGGCACGCGAGGCGCGGGTACTATCTTCTTCGGCTATTGCCAGGCTCGCTGTACCTACTGCCAGAATTTTTCCCTGAGCCAGGGAGGATTAGGACATCGCGTCGGGCCTGAACGCCTAGCAGAAATGATGCTGTACCTCCAGAAGAAGAAATGTCACAACCTGGACCTGGTGACGCCCACCCACTTTGTGCCACAGATCCTGGCCGCCCTCGTCGCCGCCTGTGAAAAAGGGCTGCGCCTGCCCATTGTCTATAACTGCGCGGGCTACGAAAACCTTGAAACATTGCAATTGCTAGACGGCGTCGTTGATGTCTATCTGCCCGATTCCAAATATTCTGATAACAAAAATGCCCTGCGCACATCAAAGATGCCGCATTACGTCGAAGCGAACCAGGCTACCCTGCGTGAAATGTATCGCCAGGTGGGGCCGTTGCAACTCGATGAGGAGGGTATAGCGCGCCGTGGCTTGCTGATTCGCCACCTTGTAATGCCCGAAGACATTTCTGGCACGCGCGAAGTGCTGCGCTGGATCGCGCAGGAACTCGGCTCCGACGCGCCTGTCAGCTTGATGGATCAGTATTTCCCGGCCTGGAAAGCGGTTAACGACCCCATCTTGAACCGGCGGCTCACCTGGATGGAGTACAGCGCCGCCATAGACGCGCTGGAAGAACTCAATTTGACGGCAGGTTTTGTGCAAGAAGACCTGATGGAACTAGATGAAACGTCTAATGTATAGCTGCCTTTTTAGGCTGATAGAAACTGCGTGCTATAATCTAACATAGGAATTAGTACCCGATCACCGAAACGGAGAGCCTTTAATATGAACGATACGGCCACTTTGAGCCGCTTGTTTGCCGGTATCCAGCCTGATCTGGAGCAGGTGGATGCTACTTTCGAGGAGCGAGCCACCTCTGGACTTGACATTCTTAACTCAGCATCGATGCACGCGCTTGGATCACCCGGCAAACGCCTTCGTACAGCGCTCACCTTGCTCTCAGGAAAAATGAGTTCCTACCGCTTCGAGAAGCTGCTTCCTCTCAGCGTCGCCTTCGAAATGGTGCATTTAGCAACTTTATTACACGATGATATCGTAGACAACGCCACGACACGCAGGGGAAATCCGACCGTCAACGCGCTGTGGGGAAACAATATCGCCATCCTGCTCGGTGATTACTACTTTGCGAAAACAGCCGGCCTCATCGCAGATATCAACGATAACCGCATCGATCACCTTTTTTCGGATACCGTCGCGACGGTATGCGAGGGTACCATCATGGAGATCATGGCGGCAGGGCGCGTCGATCTCAGTGTGGAAAGCTATTACCAAAAGATCAGCCACAAAACGGCCTGCCTCATCTCCGCCTGCTGCAAGGGAGGAGCAATCGTCAGCCTGGCATCAGACGCAGAGATTCAGCTACTGGAAGACTACGGCATGAACCTGGGCATCGCCTTCCAGATCATCGACGACATCCTCGATTATACCGAAGACCAGGCGACTATTGGAAAGCCAGCAGGGAACGACCTGCGCCAGGGCATGGTCACGCTGCCATTAATCTACGCCTTGCAGGAACACACCCTCAACGGCAATCTACAACAGGTACATAGCATCCTCAATGGCGCGGCCCATACCGAGGAAGAAATCATGTCCATTGTGCAATGGGTCGTCAATGGAGCCGGGGTAAAGCAGGCGCAAGCCGATGCATATCGTTACGCGGAAAAAGCACGCGCATCACTCAACCACTTTCCCCCATCAGCAGATCGCGCTGTCCTTGACGAGTTGATCGACTTCGTCATCACCCGCAACCATTAGCCCAATACAGTAGGGACGCGGGCTTGTCCCTGCCCTGGGAGTGGGGTGGGAAACATCAATACAAGCTTTCAGGCGACTACCTGGCTCAAAATTACCAGCACAATGATGGCTACCATAATCAAACTCAGCCAGAGAGCCGCATTCATTTTGTCATCTCTCTCTTCCAGCGGAGGTAGTTCCTCGGGTTTGGGCAGCAACAGCATCTGCTCGTTATCCTGGGCATCAGTCGCCAGGCGAATGGGTAACGATGGCGCTATCTTCTCTTGAGCACGCTGAGGAGAGTCCGACTGCTGCCAGTTCCTTGCTGCCTGCGTTGACGCGTAGTTCTCAGAATAAATAGCCGCGCCCGCTGCATTGCTATTATTGGAAGAAACAAGAGAGCCATTGACCGAGCGGAGGGCCAGCAGGTCCTGGCGCAATTCAGCAGGACGTTGATAGCGCTGATTAGCCACAGCGCGCAGGCCCCTGTTAAGGATAGCGTCGAACTCGGGCGAAATCGCACGATTGATGCGCTGTGCCTGCGGAATGCTGCCATTGTTGCTGGCTGGCACAACGCCCGTAATCGCCTGATAGGCTGCGGCGATCAAGGAATACATATCCGTGCGTACATCTACCAGGCCCCGCACAAATTCGGGAGGAGTATAGGGTGAAAGACGATTACGTTCCATGCCAACCACAAACTGTGTCGCCCCGCCAGCGAGCAAGACAGAAAAATTCGTGAGGAAATATTGTGACCCACTGCGCCCGCCAATGATGTGTTCGGGACGAATTAACCCATGTACCACCTGCGGTGATTGCTGGGACAAAAGGTCCAGCACCTCAGTCATCTGGAGACAACATTCGATAACATCCTGCTCCGGCAATGGTCGCCCGCTGAAGCGGAAGCGCTGCAAAAGCGACTCACCATCAATCGGCTCAAAGACGAAGAAGCTGCGTCCCTGATCGCCAAACGCATCCCACAGGGCGGGGATACGTGGATGTCGTCCCACGTTCGCCAGGGCCATCGTGGCAGTACGCAAGATAGACTGTGACATGACCGAGGACGTTTCAGGCAGCGCCACTTCAGTGATCATAACCGACGCGCCACCGCGCTGAGCATCTTTGCCGATCCAGACTGCCTCAAATACTCCTGACAACCAATCCTGCCGCTCCAATAATTCCTGTAAACGATAACGGTTGCCGCGCAATTGCAGCCCAGGGAGCAAAGGGCGCATGCTTGAGGATTGGCCGGCTGGCCTTACTGCCGCGTTTGGCTGAGATGGCTGCTGCAAAGGCGCTGCTGTTTGCGGTACGCGCGGAGTGTTTCTGACGGTCGCCCCGTCGTCGAACGAGGTAGGGCGACGCTGCGTCAAAGGCTGGGAGTATGAGCGCGGCGCACTTTGTTGAAGATCGCCCGCGACCTGCTGAGCTGACTGGCGCGGCCACCCCTGCTGCGCAGCTCCATGCGCTTGAAATGATGGATTGCCGGTAGAAAATGGGGATTGTGGCAGCGACTGCCCCGCTTCTGTATCTCTCACAGGTGATACTTTTCGTAAAGAAGTTTTCTCAAAGGCGCGCCTGTTTGACGCGTCGCCCGTCGATGCAGGCCCATTCGCGTGCAGATTTGAGCCACGCGGCGGGATCAGAGAAGGTGAAGACGGTGACAATGGACGCGGGGTAGTTGGGAGCGCCGGAGCAGACAACCCGCCAGAATTTAATCGCAACGATGGTATGCTCCCTGAATTTTCTCTCGATGTCGGCCAACTCGACCCTGGAACCTGCTGCGGATTTGGTGTAGTCATCGCAGGCCCGGTATTAGGTATGTTGCCAGATTGCCGGTTAGGAGGAGGTGTTTGACCCTGTGATACGCCACCTCTCTTTATTAGATCGGGAGGATTCGTTGGTGATGCTGTGAGGCTGGCTGTGCGCACCTTAAATCCACAACTTGAGCAAGAACTCCTGCTGGCATCCCACTCGTTGCCACAACGCGGACATAACATGGTGTACCTCTCTCTGTGCCTCAGTTACTGGTCCCACAGAACAATTACGCTGCTATTCGCCCAGCTCGAACTGAACACAATACAATAATTATGCAAGATACCCTTGAATGATAAATAACAAACCCCGCGGTTCCCATACCACGGAATCATGCAATCCGTTGACGAAGAGATTGTTCTCGCATTGCTATAGTAGTCAAAACATGTAATACTGTCAATACTTAATACCAAAATTGCTACTGCTCACCTGGGATTGCGTCCGATGGGGGCCAACGCGCCCAGAAATCCCTCAAGAGCTTTTGCTAATTCGTACAACTGAGTTGCTTCGACAACTGATACTTCGTGGTGGGCATGCGCGACCTGGAACAGTAATTGCACCGCCGCGTGCCTGGTAGGAGCGCCAGTCTCGTTCGCCAGTGAACCGAGCAACGACGCGCGCATTGCATCGACGCTTGCATTGACTTCATCCAGGTTCGCGATATCAATGAAACTGGCCGGGTTGGGTTGATTTTTGCCCCGGTTCCGCTCACCGGCATTTGCTTCCCACTGGCGTCGGGTCTGCTTGCCCGCCGAGCAATAGCAAAATTCGGGATGGGCCGAATCAGAATTTTGCAATCCGGTATCGTCACAAATTATGCAGATAGACATAGGCAGCCTCCTCACACTCAGCTATTTTTTACATTCTACACACTATGCACTATATCATATCTGCTCAGGTTCAAGGGAAGGCAGTCTACTGTTCGTGTATAAACGCTTTGGCCTTCTGCTCATCATGCAACAGATGTGACGGTGCAGCCCGCCTCGTCATATCAGCCATGCCAGCCGCACCGCCACCCAGCAGAGGCCTGGCAGCCTGTTGCTGGTCGGGTCTGGGTGTCACAGGAGCATTCTCACGCCTGGGATTCAGCGACTGGGACGCTGATTGATTGCCCAGGGGCCGTGAGGTTTGCTGCGGCGTAGCAATCGCCTGCCGCAGCCCCATTGCCAGCAAGAGACGATGAATTTCTGGAAACTCATTGCACGAGGCAGGCACGACAAAGTGCGACCCGACTCGATAGCGTTCCAGAGCCATGCTGAGTTCGGCCAGCGCCCTGCTCAATTTCTGCGTGCGGGCATCGGTCTGCTCAAAACGTACCAGGCGATCAGCCATCAAGTTTAAACTTCTGGCAAGTGGCATCAACTCACCACTGGAGAGGCCCGCGCGAGCGCGCAAATTGCCATTCGCGAGCTGCGCCTGCACCTCTTTAAGGTGCGCTATGCCCTCCTCCAACGTCAAATTGCGCTCTGTGATCATGCGCGCTTGCTCTTCGACGCGGCTATTCGCAACCTCCAGGCGATCAAGCGCGACAGCCTGTCGCCGCGCCAGGCGTTCGTTGTCCAACTGGGTCATAATCTGCCTCACTACGAGCAAGGCCACTACCACCAGCGTGGTGAATACCAGCACCGGGCGATCTCTGCTCTGACTGCCATTGTTTGAGAGAACATTGGTTGCCAGCACGATGAAGAGGATTGCCAGCAAGACGTAGGGGATAATTTGCGCGGGGCCAAATCCGGCACGCTCATCGCGGCGGCGCACGCGCTGTTCAATGAGTTCAACTGAGGTTGAAGGCAGGTAACGGCGCAGGTAGGCGGCTACGCCCATGATCATCATACCAAAGGGCCAGCCCAGGTCAATCCACGTTCCATCAACATACGTTCCGGCAGCCTGCTGGAGATTGAAAATGAAATCAGAAGTGGCGAAAACGCATAAACCAATGCCGAGAATCAATAAACTCGTGCGGCGCGCCGTCACCTGGTATACACGCCCCTGACCGCGTATCAGCAAGAAGACGACACAACTAAGCAGAGCTATATCGGATGTCGGATACCAGATACCTAAGAAATTACCCAGGCTTTGCAACACTCCTGTCTGCGCCAGGCTGCCAAGCAGCAAGAACCACGCGATAGCCAGCATAGCGCCCATAGATATGAGGCTATCAAGCAACACCATCGCCCGCCTGCGTCCTGAGCCTGATGACGGCTGTAGTACGAGTCCCAGGAAGATTAATGGCGGTAGGCTGGAATAGCCGAAATCGGCAGCCGATGGGAAAGGGTTAGGATTGCCATGGGCAAGGTAATACCGCCAGAAGCACTCACCAATACCCCACCCCATACAGCCAAGCCCGGTCAAGGTCCAGGCCAATCGTTCGCGTCCCAGCCAGGGTTCAGCATCCTCGTTCCGCTTGATGGAAGTGTTGACCGAAATAATGGTAAGCAATCCACCAATAAAAGCGCCTATTAATTGCGAGTATCTTCCAATTTTGAGAACTGACGGGCCTCCCAGATGAAGCCCTAAAATAAGCGCCATCACCGTCGCCACCGCTGCCACTGAATAGAGCACGAAACGCATAGTAGCACGCATGAGGTACTTCCTCCTTCATCTGCCAGCCCGAAGCTAACCAGGAATAGATTATTGGCACAGTATATCTTGTGTAGTGTAACCTCTACTCTGTAATAGAGTCAAATTACGCTCAGTCAGTAGTACTTTTACATATTTCGATGTTGTTATCCAGCATCATTGAACAATTACAAGATTCCTCATACGTAATGTACTTGATCGCTCAGATAATCTTTGAGCATGCGCTCGCAGTCGAAAGCCATATGTCCAAATACCTCTTCAGGAGCGCGCCAGCAAGGCTCGCCCTCGCCAGAACCATGCGGCGTGCCATCTACAATACTACCTTTGTAAGTAATGGCAACCGCCCGAAAGCGTGGATCGCGATCAGGCGACGAATAGACACCCACAAATCCGGTGATTTTAACGGTGTAACCCGTCTCCTCACATGTCTCGCGTAACACACACTCCTCGATAGTCTCCTTGTGACGCACGATACCGCCCGGAACGGTATAACCCAGCCTGTCGGAACGGTCGATCAACAGTATTTTGCCATCCTGTTCAATTATAATGCCCGCTCCCAATAATGGAGAGATCTGTCCCAACGTCAGCAGCACAATGATCTTATAAGCTATTCCTGCCAGTATACCCTTTATCTTCTCTTTCATCCCGCTTACTTTCCTGAGTATAGAATGCCTTTCAATACTGCTCTTTTAGTAGCCATTTTGTTCGTCAATGTTCACCATTATCTTCGCTTATCTATTGTGAAGTATATGGGCGTTCTCCGATTTTGGCAAGCAAAGCAGGCACAAAGTAACAATCCATACAAATCATGCCAGAAAGCTCTTACTCTATCATTATTTTTAATTTCATCCGTTAATTCCGTCTATATTTATCGTATACACCCCAAATGATTAGAGCATTAGTAGTACGATCTATAGTCCTTCAAGATTGGGATCGTAGATACATTCCTCTTTGCATTCCAGTACACTGTATTAAATCAGAACCTTAGCAACTGACAGGTTTCAACACGTTACAAAAGAGAGGTTGTTATGCGTTTACACTACTTGAAGTACTTCTTGCCAGCCTTGATAATCCTATTTTGTTGCGTCATGCTTAGCGCGTGCGATCCTGTAGCGGCTCTGTCTTCGATAGCTACAGACCCACCGCCAACTCCTATCGGAGTAACGCCCATGGATACATCAGCCGAAACACTCATCGCGAATGTCACAATCGTTGAGGACCAGGATGCCACTGACGGTACCAGTAATATCACCTTGCAGTTCCAAACTCATCTGATCGAGGACGGCTATTACGTCATATTCGATGACCAGAATGAAACGGTTCTATGCAATGGCGTCACGGTAAAATTATCCAATGCTCCGAACTATCAATTCCATGTACAGCGTGGAGGTTACTCTTGCACCTACAGTGGCAATACGAATGATGGGGACCCACTCGCATTCGTCCCAATGTTTAATCTATCGCCAGCAGGCCAGCTATCACCGCAACAACCTGTCATCAATAGCCACGGCTACATTATCCGTTATTCGCTTCCCTCAAGCGCCTATAGCGGTAGCTGCAAAATTACGGCTACGGCCAGCGACAATGCAGGCGACTCGCCGGTTAATGGAAGTTCTGAGTCAGCCAATCAAGGACTCTACAACGGTCCAGACACCAGTTCACTTCAGAAAAACGGAGAAGTGCTCTTAATACGCACCTGTAATTTGAATTTTCATAACCCATTCTACGCGGTTAATGTGACATATATCTCACGCGCCAGCGTAGAAGTGACATGGACGCACTAAAATGAGGCGATGGCCTCGCGCACCAAGTTAAGCCACAAAGGCCGGAAGCAGCAGCTTCCCAGGCTCGTTCATGGTAAGGGCGGGGGCGGTTGGGTGGATGGGAAGGGACCCTTGCGGTCGCCCTGGGGCATCTTTCTCCGCTGGTTTTCAAGCCTCCCCAAAAAGTGTCGGAGGGAGAGCTGATGCCAATTTGCAATTGACCTGCCCAACACATATAATGAACGAGACAACATGTTACCGTTGAACTTCTCAAAATCTGTTCAGGAGCACACCGCTTGTACCGCCTGCTGGCTATCGATCTTGACGGCACCCTGCTCACTCCACGCCCGCAGAAAATCATTACTGCACGCGCCCGGCACGCGTTGCGCGAGGCCGCCGGGGCAGGGATGAGCATCGTGATAGCCACGGGCCAGAACCTGGCTATGCTGCGACACGAATGCGGCGACCTTCCACTAAACGGGCCGCAGATCCTCGAAAACGGCGCTGTCATCGCCGATATTCATGGCGTAATCTACCACGAAACGCTGTTGCCAGAAGAACATGTTCTCTCTACACTGGCGATGCTGCGCGCGGCTGGCTTCCATCGCGCCTATCACACCATCCACCGCGTCTATGCGGATGCTGGCTCGCCACGCGTGCGCGAGTGGTATCGTCTTCCCGTACCGCCGACCATCGAGATCGAAGATGTCGCGAGCCTCTATCCATTGCCCTGTGTGAAGATTGTCGGCATTGGCGCGGAGCAATTTATTCGCGCTCGGCGCGACGAATTTGAGCGCCTGTACGCGGGAAAATTGTACGTCACGCAATCCTCGTTTGACCTTTTGGAGTTCCTGCACCCCGACGTTTCCAAAGGCAACGCGCTCATCAAACTGGCGACAGATCTGGGTATCAAAGCCGAAGAAGTGGTTGCTTTTGGCGATAATCACAACGATATTGGCATGCTGCGCTTCGCCGGGCTGGGTATCGCGATGGGCAACGCGCATGACGAAGTGAAAGCCGCAGCGAATTACGTGACAGTCAGCAACGCCGAAGATGGCGTAGCCGCCGCCATCGAAGAACTGATTTTGCCCAGGCTCAAATGATGCTTGCCATGTATGATTGCAAACAAGACATGAACTTCCAGGCATACGCACCTTGCCTGAGACAAGCTTTTCTGATAGACTGACGCGTATCATCCCGGAGCGATCAACAAACACCGACACGTGGAGGTCAACATGGCCCGCATAACACAGTCTCCGCACCACTTCTCGCGAGGCATATCCTCTACGCTTACACTGGCCAGCAGTCGCTGGCGTCAGCATTGGCTGCTGCTCCTTGTTATCACCCTGGGCATGATCGCTTCCATTACGCTGGTCTGCACGCTGCCGCTGTTATCGGAGGTACTCCAAACGGCGAGTCTTCGCAGCACATTAAGTGCGACACCGCAGAATGCGGAGCTTGCTGCGCATCTCACCTCTTCAGGGCTATCCAACCAGACTATCGAAACCTTTTTCCCCACCATCGACTCGGCATTTCAAAACAATCTGAAATCGTATCTCAGTGGCTCTCCCCGTTTAGAGGTGCAGACCCCGAATTTCACCTTTCTGTCCCCGCAGCTTCCCTTCACCAATCAAATGACGATCGATGCTACCTCAATGGCGCTCTCAGCCAGTCACGTGACGCTCGTGCAGGGACGCCTGCCACTCGCCAACAGCAGCGATGTAGAAATCGCGCTCACACCTGAGGCGGCACAAATCATAGGGGTCAAGCTCAACGATTTTATCACCTTGCAGCTATCCTTCGTCGCTCGAACTTCATCTCTGCCTACAGCCACACTTGTACCAACCCATCAAGCCCTCACACTCCACGTGGTCGGCCTTTTTCATGTCATAGCAGGAGATGCATTCTGGCACGGCGCGGATTTCCTGCCACAACTCCCGCAGTCTGACGCCGTACCCCTCACGCTGTTTACAGCCCTGGCCTCAAGCCAATCGTTACTGGCAACATTAGACCATATCGCAGTCACGCATTACGAGCCTCAAGCTCAGGTGATCTTCACAAGTGTATCCTTTCTCACCTGGTACTACCAGCTTAACCCATCAAGCATCTCGATCAACCAGCTTGATGATCTTATCAACCGGCTCAATGCAGTACAGACCTACGTCGCCAATAACTTTAACTTTTCGGGCATAAGCGTTGCGCTCTCCGGCCTGCCTTTCCACAGTCCCACACAGTCGAGCTTGCTGGAACAGTTTCGCACCCAGCTTTCAACCGCCCGCGTTCCCGTCGGCATCTTTGCCGCGCTCATCGTCTGCCTGCTCCTGTTCTTCGTGGGGGTGATGATACTCTTGCTGATCGACCGGCAGGCAGAGACCATCATCGTTTTACGGAGTCGCGGAGCCAGCAATGCGCAAATATTTATTTCAATGCTCACACAATGTATTGGCCTTGGCATTATCGCGCTCCTGGCTGGTCTGTTATTCACGCCGCTTACGTTACTGCCCATTGCGCGGCTATTTCTCAGCGCCGGCGATCAGGGCGCGCTCAATGTCGTCATGCATGCGCCCGCGCAGGCCGTGTGGGGCGTGCGTTACTATGCGCTGATTACCGCTCTTATAGCTGTAATTGTGATGAGCCTGTCACTGCTGAGCGTTTCCCGTCTGAACCTGATGACGAGCGGGCGCACACGCTATCCCCTCTGGCGTCGTCTCAATCTCGATCTATTCGCAGCCCTGATTGCGCTTGTAGGCTACGGGCTATCCCTCTATTTCGGCTCGATCCAGCAACAATTAGATAACCAGACGCAACTGCTGCTTGCCGGGCCAGTTGCATTCATCGGGCCATTCTTCTTGCTGATCGCCGCCATCCTGCTGCTCTTGCGCATCTTTCCCTGGCTCTTACGACTGGGGGCCAGCATCGCCATGCGTGGGCGCGGCGCTACTCCGCTGCTAGCCCTGGCGCAAATAAGCCGCGCCCCGCGCAAATCCTTGCGCATGATCCTGCTGTTGGCATTAACCCTTGCCTTCGCCTTTTTTACCCTCGTCTTCGCCGCCTCTGAAGGGCAACGGGCCAATAACATCGCTGCCTACGAAGTGGGCGCTGACTTCAGTGGCGCTATCCCCATAGATTCCTACGTCTATGCTCCACAAAAGGAGATAGCCCTATATCACAGCATTCCAGGAGTGCTATCCGCCTCCACCGGCTTTGAGGAAGAGGGGAGCGCTGTGCAGGTACCTCCCTATGCTCCGCTGCTCTTACGCGCTGTTGATCCTGGCACATACGCCACTGCTGCCACATGGACAGCTCAGGACGCCACGCAGTTCCTGTCATCGCTCATGGCGCAGCTGCTCGCGCGGCGCAATACAGCCATCGCGCATGACTACATCCCCGCAATCATCGATAGAGCCTTGTCAAATGAATATCCGTTACATATCGGGTCGACCTTTGCGGTATTCCCCGATGCTTCTCACCAGGCAAATACGCTTGTCGGTCATTTGCATTACATGGTGATCGCCATGGTAGACCACATTCCAGGCATTGATGAGAGCGTAGAAGGCGGCGTGCTGGTAGATTATCAGACCTTCGCGGCAATCGAGGCCAGAGATGGGGGGGAAAACGGGGTAAACATTGCTTCCAACCATATCTGGTTGCATACCTCTGACGACCCAACTGTCGTTCACACCATCCACACCATCCTGACTTCCTCGAATTTGCGCCTCGCGTACCTCTCTGATCGCTACGCGCTGGTAGATGCGCTACTTAGTGACCCAACCTACCTGAATCTAATCAGCGTGCTGGCGTTCGGCGTCACTGCGGCTTTTTTGCTGGCGCTGTTCGCAAACCTGCTGGCATCCTGGTTAAGCGCGCGCAGCAGGCTCACCAGCTTTGTTGTTTTACGCGCGCTGGGTACCTCCATGCGAGGCATTAGCAGCGTATTTCTGTGGGAACAGGGCATCGTATACGCATCGGCGCTGTTACTCGGTATCCTCTTCGGAGTATTGCTGGCGATCACGTTAGTACCCGCGCTGCTCTTTACAGGCGTTCCTCCCGCCGCAACCGTAGTCAATGGGAATGTTATCAACTTTTCCACCTTGCAGCATATCATCCCCATCCAGGTGGTGCTGCCTTCCACGCTGGTCATAGCCTTGCTGGTTTTCATCGCCATCTGCGCCATTGCTCTGGGCATGATGGTCTCGCTGGCGCTGCGCAGATCGATAGGCCGCGAACTGCGTTTGAACGATGACGCGCAGCTGGATTTTGCCACGCGCGAAGTAGTCACCGCGCCGCCTCGTTCAAGGGCGAAACCGGCCAGGAGACGCCGCGCCAGCCTATCAACTGGCTCATCCACCTTGCGCCTGACATTTTTGCAAATACGCCGCGCCCGCTTGCTGACTTTTCTAGCCGGCGTGACGATGATAGTCGCGGTCGGCATCATGTGCCTGATCCCCCTCTACTCTTCGATCACCATCAATGGCGGCTTGCATAGC
>DATLSI010000192.1:0-4788 GCA_035534255.1 Ktedonobacteraceae bacterium
GCAGTCGCGTAGCGGTCGTGCGGGTCTTTGGATAGGGCATGTTGTAGAACAACATCGATGGCTGAAGGCATGTCGGGACACAATTCCAGGATTGAACGAGGCGCGACAAAACAATGCAATTCCAGCCAGCTGAAGGTATGCATGCCGCTACTTCTCTGCCAGGGAAGCTGAGCCGTCAGCAAGTAATAGGCGGAGACTGCCAGCGCGTACTGGTCCGAGTAGCGGCCAGGGTGCAGCCGCCATACTTCGGGAGCCATGTAGCCGGGAGACCCGGCCCACGGCGTGTTCAAATGTGAGACATTTGCATCGATGAGGGCCGCGACGCTGAAATCAGAAAGCACAGCGTGCGAACCCATTTGCAGGATATTAGCTGGTTTGACATCGCGGTGCAATATGCCCTGAGCGTGCGCGAAGTCAAGCGCCTCGGCAATCTCTTTCACCATGGTGTCGACACGAGCGAGCGGCCAGGGGCGCTTGCCCTGGCGCGTAAAGATATCTTCCAGGGAACCTTGCTCGGCGAAGGGCAAAACCAGGTAGGGCACAGGTTCCGCTCGTCCTGGCTGCTTTTTCTGGCCTGACTCTTTGTAGAGTACGCCATAGGCAAAGACCGGCAGGATATAGGGGTGTGAGAAAGTAGCCAACGCGGCTGCTTCGCGCTGGAAACTGCTCACCCGCGCCTCGCTCCAGGACGAGTGCAGTATTTTAATAACCACTTTGCGATTATTGAGCAGGGGCTGTTCCGCCAGGTAGACATCGGCGCTGCTGCCATTGCCAACATACGAGATGAGGCGATAATCGCCGATCATCGCCCTTTCAACCAGGCTTCCGCACGCCGTACACCACAACGCGTCGTCATTGTTGATGTGATGTCCTATACAGCAATTGACCATGAATGCGCTCCAAATAATGACAAGGGAATACCATTGAGCATTATGAGATGGATGGGAACGTTCTGTTCTCGTCTGGTAAACGCGGGATGTGAGGAGATTTAGAGGTGAGGAATCAGCAACGCGGACGCCCACGAGGGGCGTCCCTACTATTCGTAGCGCAGCACTTCGAGGGGGCGCACGCGCACGGAGCCGTAAGCGACAAGGGCTGCCGTAATCATAGCGAGCAGCGCGGCTCCCAGAATGAGAACGAGCACGATCAGGTCGTTGACGCCGAAACTGGTATGGAAAACCAATCTGCCAAGCAGATTCATTGCAAAGGTCACGAGCAGCATGGCCAGCGTTGCGCCAAGACCACCGATGATGCCATTCTCGATGAGCACCTCGCTCAGCACGGTGCCGCTGGTGTAGCCGACGGATTTGAGAATACCCAGTTCGCGGCGGCGCTCCAACATGGCTAGAGCCACGGCATTCGCGATGATAATGACGCCTGCCAGCAGCGACAGTCCGGCAATGGTGCTGAGGGTCAGCAGCATATAGTTCAGGTACTGGTCGATGTAGTCGCCGATGTTGGCCAGGTTGAACACGAAGGCACCGGGGGCGAGCTTGCCAATAGCCGCCAGCGCCTGGCCTACTTTGTCGCTGGCAATCTTCATGTAGAAAATTGTCTGTGGTGTGACCGCCGGGCTAAACGCCTGCACAGCACTGGTAGTGGTCAGGATGGGTTCAAACGAACCGGAAAAGCCGCTGGAACGATAGACGCCAACAACAGTCATTGTGACAGTCTGCTTGCCGTCAACACTGGCTAATACTATTGTGCTGCCCACGCCAATGCTTCCCTTGAGGGGATCGAGGTGGACAAGCTGCCAGGGAAGCAGGATATTACGCGTGCCGGCGTCGCTGGCGTTCAGATTGCGTCCATCGGTTATAGTCAGGCTGGTCGTATCGGGAACTTGATGATTGGCGACATCAAAGCCCTCGACACCATTTAGCTCAGCCAGCACACCCTGGCGGCCAAGGCTGGTGAACGAGACACCCGAGGGGACATTCTTTAAGATGTCAGCGATGGGCTGGTTGTTGATAGCGACAGGCACCGTCGTAGCGATGGTGTTTTGCGATGATTTGCTCAGACCAGGAATGGTATTCTGCCCTGATTGAAGCGCGCCTACATCGTTTTTCGAGGCGATGGTGACGACATTGTAGGTGAGATTGTTTGCCAGCGCGTTATTGATGGTATCGCGCAGGTTCTGTCCCAGCACAAGAAGCAGCCCGATGGTAAAGATGCCCACGAACAGGGCCAGCAGGGTAGTCGTGGTGCGCGCGCGTTGGCGACCAATGTTACGCAGTGCCATTTTCGTGCTGGACTTCCAGGTGCGCGGCAGCAAGACAATTACAAAGCCCAGCAGCGTTACTGCCAGCAGCAGGTAGCCGAAAGTTGGCAGAACCAGGGCGATCAGCACTGAAACCGCGACTCCCAGCAGGAGCAACGCCAGGAATTTAAAATTGAAGCGTTCGGGTACAGGCAGTTTTCCCACCAGGAATACTATCAGGGTGAAGAAGAGACTCAAGAGGCCCAGGAAGATGAAGGCCCCGTAAACCGCGCCGATGCCCAGGATGACATCATTCAGAATGAAGATCGAGAGCAGGCAGAATAGCACCGAGAGAACCACCAGCAGGCCAATAGTCAGGGCTATGCTGCCCCCGCGATTGCTTTCTGGAAGTTCGCGAATGACATTCAACGGGCGGATGTTGGCGGCCTGCACAATCGGCATAAGTCCAAAGATGAGGGCGGTCACAAGGCCGATCAAGACGCCTCCGCCGATGGTCAGGGGATCAAGTATGAAGGGGATGTTGATATTGAACGATTGCTGTACAAGACCGCGCACGAGATAGCTGACGCCGGTTGCCAACAGGGCACCGATGAGGCCGCCAATCAGACCCAGCAAGCCCGCTTCCAGGCCAAAAAGCAGGTAGAGATCGAGACGCCTGTAGCCGGTGGTCTTGAGCATGGCGATTTCGATTTTGCGCCGCGAGAGCAGAACCTGCATGGTATTGACGATACCCACGCCGCCGATGAGCAGGGCCAGCAGACCGGCGATCTCCAGGAACTTCTTGATATTATCAACCAGGCTTTGCTGTGATTTCAGGGCATCGGCAGCGGTCTGCGTTGTAGCAAGGGGAAATTGAGCGTTGATGGAGCGCACTGCCTGGTCGGTATGCTGCTGGTCGGCGGTGGTGATATTGACAGTGCTAAAGAGACTGGCCGACGCTGGTGCAACAGAGGCCAGGTACGACTGTGCGATGAGCATGACGCCGCTATTCTGGGCAAGCGAGCCAGAATCTGTGACGATGCCAACAATTTTGACCTGCAAAACGAGGTTATTGCCATCAGTACGTGAGCTGCTATGCACAACAAGGGTATCACCTACTTTTTTATTGTACTGGTCAGCCAGGGTTTTATCGACAATGGCCCCGTTGCCACTGAGCAGGTTGGAAATGCTGCCGTTAGAGGGATTGACGAACGTGGGAGGAGTCACAATAGGATAGGTAGCGGGATTAACCGCCAGGATAGTAAAGTTACTGGTAATCGAGGCGGCATTGCCAGGCGAGCCAGTCGTGCTGCTGTAGGCGGTATAGTTAGAAATTGTGCCGCTATTTTTGAGCTGGCTAAAGTAGTTCAAATCGTTGGATGTAAACGGTTTGGTGTTGGAGGTGACGGCGATATCACCGCCGTTGGCATCGCGCACATTGCTGGTGAAGGCGTTGTTAATCATGAGGCCCACCAGTTGCAAGGCCACGATAGCCATCACGCCCACGGCCACGCAGAAGAGGGCCAGCACGGTACGCTGCCCACCACGCAAAAGCGAGCGCGTGGTGTAGTTGAAGTAGAGCGATGCTTTCATAGCGCGGCGCTCCCATCCTTCGTATCAATGGAAGCGATCCTTCCATCGACGATGTGAATGGAGCGATCGGCATGCGAGGCTACGGCAGGATCATGCGTGGCGATAATGAAGGTTTTGCCGGTTTGCTCGCGCAGGGAAGTGATTAGTTTCAGCACGTTCTCCCCATTACGAGCGTCCAGGTTGCCCGTAGGCTCGTCAGCGATCACGATGGCCGGGTCAGCCGCCAGCGAACGAGCAATCGCTACGCGCTGCTGCTCGCCGCCGGAAAGCTGGTTTGGCCGGTGCGTCAGGCGATGAGAGAGGCCCACGAGATCAAGCAGTTCTCTGGCGCGCTCGGAGGGCGACCCTTTGTGCTTTCCCACGTAGAGAGGAATTTCGACATTTTCCTGCGCCGTGAGCGTGGGAATCAGGTTAAAAGCCTGGAAGACCATGCCAATTTTGCTATTGCGCACCTCTGCCAGTTTCCCCTCGGACATGGTGGTGATATCGACGCCATCAATCAAAACCTGCCCGCTGGTCGGGTTGTCCAGCCCGGCAATGATACCTAGCAGGGTACTTTTGCCCGAACCGGAGGGGCCAACAATCGAGATAAACTCGCCACTATATATCTGAAAGCTGATACCGCGCAGTATATCAATGCGTTCGCGGCCAAGGGGTAAGCTTTTTGTAATATCGCGCACATCCATAACGACTTTGCGCCCGCCTTGACGCGAGCCTGCCTGTTCAGTTTGTAACATTTCGTCCATGATGCGGAACAACTCCTCTTTTTCTATTATATCGTGCTGGAAAAAGCAAACTAATCCGCTTGATATTTCAGTATCTATTGAAGTATTAACGCACATAGCAGATAAAAGTCAAATAAAGCGAACAACGAAACGATCAATTGACGCGCCGCATTCATTATAATACTATTGGTCGGGTGATCGGCAGGCAGGTAGAATTGGAAGTTTTGGGTGTGTGCGTTGACCAGGGCGGGGGCAAGCCCCGCCCCTACCCTG
>DATLSI010000193.1:0-20267 GCA_035534255.1 Ktedonobacteraceae bacterium
TCACAATGAGAATTACTCACCACAACTGAACATCCTTGCTCCGCTAATTTTCTGACCGTTTGAGCCAGTGCGCGTTGATCATCTGCATAAAAGAACTCAGCAGTATAGCGCTTAAAGTCAGAATATTGGGAGATTGGATGATAGGGAGGATCAATATAGACAAAATCACCCGGTTTTGCGTATGTTTCCAGCGTCTCCCGATAGTTGGAGCAGTGTAATTCTGCATTTCTCAACGCATAACTGGCCATCCTCAGCTTATCGGCATCACAGATAAGCGGATTATGATATCTGCCAAAGGGAACATTGAATTGGCCCTTTTTATTCTTGATTAGAATCAGCGAGGATGGCTTTCGCGGGTTGTAAGGCAAAAAAAAGCGCGCCTCCACCAACAAATGGTTCGATATAGGTATCAAAGTGCCTGGGTACATAGTTGAGCAATGCCGGAAGAAGCTGCGTTTTCCCTCCAACCCATTTCAGAAAAGGAGACGCATTACGTGTGGTTGTCGAAATAGCCATCTTTTACAATCTTTCAAAAGGAGCCTGACAGGGTGCTTATCCCCCCGATGTAAGGTTGTCATTGAATGGGCGGCGTGTTGGGCGTTGCGTTTCCATAGCGACCTCGGCATCGCCGGAATGATGCGTTTCGGCGGCTTTCAAAGCGCGCGCGCGCTGGTACAGATTTTGCGCGGCTCGCTCCGAGTCGTAGTTGAAAGTCTGGCTGACTTCGGGGTCACGGGCAACGGCATTGAAGCGGGCTGCCAGTTTCAGAATCGTATCGGGGTCAGTGATGCGCCCCTCGCGTACAGAATTATACATCTCGATCATCGCTTCAAACATTTCGGGCTTAGGCACTGCTATAGGTGGAGGCTGTACAGCTACAGGCGCGGCGACTGGTATAGCGGGGGAAACGGATGGCGCTGGCATGGCAGCCACCGGCCTGGCCTGTTGCACCGGGGCTGCGCCGCGCATCGCGCCCATGTCCATCGCGACGCCCTGGGGAGCCAGCATGCCGGGTGGCGGTCCCCCGACCGGTGCCAGATGCGGAATCAGCGTAATATCCTGAATATGCACGAGGTTAACCAGGATGCCGCGCATCGCCATTTGATCTTGCAAACGCCTTCTCAATAAGACATTGAGCCGATCCCAGCGCGTAATGGTGGTGGGATCTACAAATGTCTCAACTACTGCTCCGCGACCATGCACGTGATGCGACCAGGCCACGAAGTCTGCCGGGGAGAGTTCCTTCACAACGCTCTTGATGGTGCCGATAAAATGCTGGCGCAGGCTCTCTTCCCAGTCTTTCATATAGAGAGCAGCAATATGCGCGTCTTCCGGCATTAGCTGGTAGGTAAGTGTAGCGGCTATCTCCACATCCTGGTCACGCGAGATGTTGACTCGCAGCATCGGGCTGGTCCAGGTCGTTTCCTGTGTATTCAGGCGACCATGAACTTTCTCCCAGGGCAATATAAAATTCAGGCCAGGAAACAGCGTGCGACTATACCTGCCAAATGAGAAAACCAGGTCAACGTATCCCTCTGGTACCTGGCGCATAGCGCGGCCACCCATAACAATGCCAATGACAAGCAGAATGAAGAGTAAAAACAGGCAGGCTCCCAGGCCAAACAGGGCGTAGGCTCCAACCAGTAAAAACAGAGCGTATCCAAGGATAGTGTACAACGTCCAGAGACTATCATTGGTACCCGCGTAGTACAGAAAAGTCCCCTGAATGACTACCAGCGTCAGCAGAATGATAGCCAACGGTACAGCAGGAATATACGACTGGCCTTTCAGGTTAGCGGGTAATGTGAACAGGAAAATCAAGACCGCAAAAGGAAGTGGTACCAGCACAGGGGAAAGCTGGCGCGCAAGCTGCCGCAATGAGTCCCGGCTGAACAAAGGTGGCTTCTGCCACTCGTCATCTTCGCTTACTGTACTTGTGCTGGCCGACTGCTGGCTGTGCTGATCGTCCTCTAATGGAGAAGCCGAAGGGTTATCAATATCCATCAGGTCAGAATCGACATCCCAGCTAACGGTATTGGAATCTGACCACGAGGCACGCGAGTTATCCTGCTCCGATGTCATTGGTTCCCTCCTCTATAGTTGATGCGTGTAAACGTGGCAGTGCGACCCATACCTCTACAATATGCATCATGCAAATGTGTGAGGAGTGGCCTTTCGCTTGATGCCGCAAGAGCCACATCCGCCTTTGCCGCCTTCCTGGTTGCCCGTTTTTGCGCCGCTGGAACAGGTACACGCCCCACCCGATGCGCATCCACCGCCTTTGCTGCAGCTGCCACCAGCGCCGCACCCGCCGCCTTTTGCGCTACAACTCCCACATCCGCCGCCGCCTCTGGTTTCCTGCTGTTCAACGGGCCACTGGATAATCACGCCGCTCTCAAGCAAGACTTCAACCGACGATTTTGGTACATTGATCGAGACGACTCGGCCCTGACCGCTCGGCGTATCCAGAAAAGAACCGATCGATGGCATCGTTTGCCTGGCCTGGATGTAGGTGTCGTTTTCATAGGAGAGGCAGCACAACAGGCGGCCACACACCCCGGAAATCTTGGAGGGGTTGAGCGGCAAATCCTGCTCTTTTGCCATCTTGATAGAAACGACCCCGAAATCACTGATCCAGGAGCTACAGCAGAGTGTTTTACCACATATGCCTACGCCGCCCTGCAACTTCGCCTGGTCGCGCGCTCCGATCTGGCGCAATTCGATGCGCGTGCGGAAGGTAGCAGCCAGGTCGCGTACCAGCGCGCGGAAATCGACGCGCTCATCCGCGGTGAAGTAGAAGGTCAACCTGCTCCCATCAAAAGTATACTCCGCCTCAACTAATTTCATAGGGAGCTTGTGTTGCGCGACGTGATGAGCGCACTGCACCAGCGCCTCTTTCTCCTTGCTTTTGAAGGAGAGCATCAGACGCAGTTCGTCTTCGCTCGCCAGGCGCAGCACCGGCTTCAAAGGGTCACTTAAATCTTTTTCTGTGACCTTTTTAGGCGCGATTACTACGCGCCCGGCCTCGACGCCGCGCACGGTTTCCACAATAGTGTATTGTCCCGTCGAGTACGATGCCCCCTGCGGGTCAAAGTAATAGATGCGCCCGGCGGGACGGAAACGAATACCGACGATAGTTACGACGTTCTCAACTACAACTGACGCTGGAGACATAATGGCTCCATCCTATTCAGTAAAGGATTTACATTTCGTTTGTCAGCAGGATAGCTTCCGCTACTTCCCGCATGGATTTGCGGTTGTTCATGCTGGCCTTCTGTATCTTGCGGAATGCTTCCTGTTCGCTAAGCCCCTGCTTTTCCATGAGCAGGCCCTTAGCGCGCTCTACCACTTTGCGCGTCTCAAGCTGATCCGTAAGCGTGCGGGCCTTCTCTTCCATCAAGCGAAACTCGCTGTAACGAGCCAGGGCCACCTCGATAGCGGGGGCCACCTCGCTTTCGCGCAGGGGTTTGACAATATAATTAACAACGCCTGCTTCTTTGGCGCGTTCGACGAGGGGCTGGTCTCCAAAAGCAGTCAGGAGCAAGACCGGCGCGATTTTTTCCGCTGTAAGCGTTTCGGCGGCGGTAATGCCGTCCATGTCCGGCATGCGGATATCCATGATGACGAGGTCCGGGCGAACCTCGCGGGCCAGGTTAACGGCGCTCGCTCCGTCTCCCGCTTCCCCAATGACCAGGTAGCCCTGCTTCGTCAAGACTTCTTTAAGATCCATGCGTTGTATAGTTTCGTCGTCTGCGATGATAATACGTGTTGGCATAGCAATTACCTCCGTAGGGTGCCATCATAAGCCCCTACATTTCTCTATCTGCCTGCTTGCACCTGTAGGGCTGCATGCCACCGGCGGCGCGAAACACCGGGCCGCGCTACTCTCTTCAAACATGCTATTCTGCGTTACCTGTCAGCAGGAAAATGCTCCCACAATACTGGATATTCACAGTATACCATAAAGATGCAGTCTCAGTCGAGCTTTGCGCGCTTCTCGCGCGGCCTATAAGGTCATTTGGAACGCTTTGGCTTTCTCAATCCGTCCTCAAGGCGACGATCGGATCAAGCTTTGCCGCGCGCACCGCCGGATAGAAGCCGAAGCAGATTCCAACGATGGCTGAGACCGTGAACGCAAGAGCCATAGAGATGGGATTGAAGACGAAAGGAAAGCCGAGACCTCTGGTGAGTTCAATACCGCCCAGCAGACCTATAAGGATACCGATCAAGCCGCCGAGAATACTGAGCATGAGGGCTTCTAGCAGGAACTGGTTGCGGATATCGCGCTGGCGCGCGCCAATGGCCATACTTATGCCAATCTCGCGGGTGCGCTCCGTAACGGAGACCAACATGATGTTCATGATGCCTATCCCACCAACTGTAAGCGAGATGGCTGCGATGCCTATCAGCAGGATGGTCAATTCCGCGGTGCTTTGCTCAGCAGTCTGAACTAGTTGGCTCCCGTTTTGCACCTGGAAGTCATTGGGGTCTGACACCGCCGCAATAGATGTGCTATTGCCTGTAGTCGAAGTCCCGCCAGTCTGTTGGCCACCATTCGGATTACCAGTGCCTCTGCCGCCGAAGTTCCCTCCACCCTGTCTACCCCCTGCATTGCTTCCGCCTAGCCCGGCCAAAGGATTGGTTCCCACGCCAGATTTACCGCTTTGTTGGCTCTGCGTGGGGGTTGCGCCCCCGAGATGATGACGAACTCTGAGCAGCGCTGTGATGTTTTGCTGCACCACTGCGACGTTGTTGACATCATCGACCTGCAACTGAATTTGATCAACATAGAGGGGAGATGGTTTTAGTCGCTCATTAGCCGCGCTGAAAGGCACGAAGATAACGTCGTCCGAATTGGAGAAGCCCTGCGATCCCTTGGCCTGAAGCGTGGCGACGACACGGAAAAGCTGGCTATTGATGCGAATTGTCTGGCCGATCGGGTCGGTGTTTGTAGGGGTAAAGAGATTCTGAACAACCGTCTGCCCGATCACAGCTACAGGGGCGCTTGTCTGTTCAGCTTCGTCACTAAACCACGCTCCCTCAGCAATTTGCCAATCCTGAATCGACTGGTAATTGGGGTAGACGCCGCGTATGGTGGTATTCCAGTTCTGGCTTCCGTAGATCACCTGTCCCGAAGCCACGAGAAGGGGACTCGCGTTGACCACGTGAGGAAGTCCTGCCACGGCATTCGCATCGCCCAGGGTGAGCGTCTGTTTTGATCCAGCGGCGCTTAATGCGCCACCGGTCGTAGCGGCACCGGGCGAGATTGTAATCACATTCGTACCCAGGCTGGCAAAACGCTGACTGATGCTCTGATTAACCCCTTGCGATAGAGTCACAACCGTAATTACTGCCGATACGCCGATAATCACACCGAGTATGGTCAAAAATGAACGCAGGCGATTGACCTGCAAGGACTCAAAAGCGGTACCCAGGAGAGCGCCACCTGACATGCTGCGCTTGCGTTGCGACCGCCACAAATTTTCGAAGGCATTCATTGGTACCTGCTGCGTAGGAGGGTTATTTGCTACTGTGGTTGCGGTTGCTAGCGCCTTCTTCGCCGAAGATCGTCTTATTCTGGCCATAGAGCAGTATCTCCTCAAACTATTGTCACAACTCTCTTTTTGAGGCCGTATAGTTGTCCAACTCAGGTTTGCTTCCATCAATTACTAAGGTATGTTTTCAATCGGTAGGCGGTCAGAAGCATTACTACCGATCAGAGGATAGCATAGACAAAAAGAAACTTCAATAAAATGCGACACGCAAAGCATCGAAGCAAATAATTTTACATTTAAATTTAACAGGAACTTTATACCTATCTTGTTAGAATCTCATTAGCTGAAATATCGGTTAAAAAGTCATAAGGGGGATTGACTGAAAATGTCTCAACAGCCACAAAATACTGGAGATACGGAGCTTTCCTTACCCGATTTTAGTAATATTGCGCCGGGGCCGCAGGAAAGCCTATTACCCCGCAGGCGTCCATGGTGGCAGCAACGGAGAACGCAATTAATCATCGCCCTTCTCTTGCTGTTGGCCCTGATAGCTGGCATCGTGATTCCGCTGATTCGAGGCCGTACTCCCTCTATTACCTATCAATATCAGAGCGCGACGCAGGGTAATTTCTCTCTCAGCGTCAACGCGACGGGGCCATTGCAGAGCGCTGTATATAACCTGGTGTTTTCTGGTTCAGGCAAAATCGCTGAGATTGATGTTCAGGTAGGCCAGACCGTCAAACAGAACCAGGTACTCGCCAAACTGGATGAAACGTCCCTTCAGGATGCGGTCAATCAGGCGCAGGCGGGGGTTTTAGCTGCGCAAACCGCGTTTAATGATGCCCAGGCCAACATGAACCAGGCTAATAATGAAACAAATGCAAGCGTCCAGGCCGCGCAGACTGCACTTACCAACGCGCAGAAAGGTCTGACCACGACGCAAACGCAGGGGCAAGATAGCATCGCTGCCGCGCAGACGACGTTGAGTAATGACCAGGCCAGCCTGATTACGACACAAACGCAGGGGCAAGCCAGCATCACAGCCGCGCAGACGACGCTGAGCAATGATCAGACCAGCCTGAGCAATACAAAACGAACGGCGCAGGCACAGATAAATCTGGCCTATACCACGGAGCAGCAGGCGATTACAAGCTGCAATAGCGCGACTACCCCTACACCCAACTGTGTGCAACTGGCGAAGGAACAGTATAATCAGGCAGTGGCTCAGGCAGACGCGAGTATCGCGGCGGCGCAGGCCAAAGTCAGCAGCGACCAGAATCAACTCACCCTGACCCAGGCGCAAGTTGCTGCCAATAACGCGGCGGCGCAGGCCAGGGTCAATAGCGACCAGCAACAGTTGAGTTCAGTGGAGGCGCAGACCAACTCAAACAACACAAGCGCGCAGAACCAGATCAACACCGCGTTGAGCCAGTTAGCGACGGCGAAAGCCTCTGCCAGCGCGGGCGGCACCAGCCAGCAAGGGCAGGTCAATACGGCCCAGAGTCAATTGCAGACGGCATTGCTACAACTACAAACAGCGCAGCACAATTTAAACGACGCCATACTCAAGGCACCCCATGCTGGCATGGTGACGGTCATCAACGGAACCATAGGGGGTACCCCCGGCGTCCCCGCGAACTCCACGGCATCCACTTCCAGCGGGAACACCTTTATTCAGATTTCTGATACATCATCTTTACAGGTTCAGGCTGACGTGAACGAGTCGGATACCACGTTTCTGAAGGTCGGTGATACAGCGCAATTTACCGTCAGCGCCTATAGCAACCGTCTCTTTACTGGAACGGTCAGCGTTATCTCGCCAGTCGGACAAACGGTCTCGAATGTAGTAACCTATCCTGTGACCATGAACGTGAATATGACTACCTTACGTGGCGCGACGCTGTTGCCTGGTATGACAGCGAGCGTCACCATCATTGTAGTGCAACATCCCAATGATTTGCTTATTCCAGTCAACGCGGTAGACTTTGCGCGTACAGCAATTGCAACCGTTAACGGCATTCCCGCGCTCATCAGCAGCCAGCAGGCGGTCACAGTATTGGCGCAAGCGCGCCAGATGCTCAGACAACTTGAACTTGCGAATCCGTCGATTTTACAGGATAGTCCCACGGCATCCTACGTGCTTGAACGGCCTTCCGGTCAAACAGCTATCGTACCGGTTCCGGTTGTCCTCGGATTGACGGATGACACATTCTACGAAGTATTGAAAGGCCTGTCGCCTGGAGACCTCATCCTCGTCGGCGCGCAGAAAAAAGGCTAATGCGGTCTGAGATTGGGAGAAGAGACTTTGACGAACAACGATTCCCCGCCGCCAGAAGATGGCGAACAATTGAAATCATCGCCAGGGAATTCACCTGGCGGTACAAATCCTATCGATCAGCAGCAGACCATACCAGATCAAGCTGCCGTCAATCGCGGTTCGCCTGCTTTTTATGGCCAGACAACGATGCCACAAAGGGCTATTGCCAGGTCGGAAGCAGTAGATACCATTGTCACATCTACGCCCATTATCGCTGTACGTAATCTGACAAAGACCTACATACTGGGCCAGACGCGCGTTCCCGCCATACAGTCCATCACGCTGGCAATTTATCAGGGGGAGTTCGTCGCTATCATGGGGCCTTCTGGTTCGGGTAAATCCTCCTTCATGAATCTTATCGGCTGCCTGGACCGTCCAACACAGGGAGAATACTGGCTGGCAGGGAAGCTTGTCAGCCAGTTATCCAATGACGAGCTTGCTGACACGCGAAACCGCCTGATCGGCTTTGTTTTTCAGAGCTTCAACCTGCTCAGCCGGGCGAGCGCGCTCAGGAATATCACTCTCCCGATGATATACGCGGGTATTCCCAGTGATGAGCGAGAGCTTCGCGGACGCAGGATACTGCAACTCGTCGGACTCGGAGATCGGATACATCACCGACCATCGCAACTTTCAGGTGGGCAGCAACAAAGAGTTGCCATTGCGCGTGCTCTGGTGAACGGGCCAGCGTTATTGCTAGCTGATGAACCTACGGGCAACCTGGACTCACGCACCAGTCTGGAGATCATGGCCATATTGCAGGCGTTGAATGAGCAGGGTTTGACGATTATACTCGTGACGCATGAAAGTGACATCGCGCAATATGCAAAGCGCCAGGTTACATTCCGCGATGGACACGTTGTGCGAGATGAGCAAGCGCTGACTCCCCGCTCAGCCAAAGAAGATTGGACAAAGATGGTGAAGAAAGCCTCTACCGATGAAAAGGTATAGGGGGACTCTGCTGGCTCTCCAGCAGAGTCCCGGCTGAGGAACAAGTTGCCTATTTTTTGCGGTCGCGGCGCTGCCAGTAGCGCTGCGTCTCGCGATACTCCTGGTAGAGATCGTCGTTCGCGCCTTTGACGCCCTGTTTCACATTGGGCGCGTTTCTGCCATTTCCAGAGTCGTCATCGGAGTCATTGCGCGACGAGTTTCTATTCGTAGTTGCTGGCTGACGGAGCGCGGATGTCAGGCTGCGAGGCACGAGATCGAAGCGCGCCAGCAGGACCAGCAGGATAACCAGCGTTAATAAGAACGCGACGGTCGAAGCATAAATGGAGAGCGGGCCGAGATTAAAGAGCAACTTTTCCAGGTGCGCGTTAACCAACCAGGTTTTCTCGTACACGCCCACGACATCCGCCACAACGAGGTACAAAAGAATACCGATCAGGTGACGTGGCTTAAACCCGCCTTTTTTGGCGGGCGCAGCGCCTGAGCGGGCGGGCGCGCCCTTGGCGGCGGACTTAGGTTCTGACTTCTTTATCTCCCTGACTTCTTTGACTTCTTTCTTGCCGGGAACGGCTGCTTTGTTGCGGGTTGCGCGAGCCAGGCGCGCTGCTGCCGCGTCTGCCGTCTCCTCTTTCCTGCCGCCTAAGGTAGAAAAGAAACTGGGCCGACTTTTGGCGACAGGAGCCTCCTCCGTCAGCGTTGGAACGGTGGTCTGTGTCGAGGCTCGATTTAGTGAGTCATCTTGCGTTGACACGTCGGACTGCTGGTCACTGGCGGCGCCAGTGACCAGAACCGGGCGGTTGCGCCCACTGCGATTGTTGCGTTTACTGGTTGCCGGTTTGCTCTGCTGCTCTGGCGATGTACCGGCATTTTGCTCCTGGCTCATGACTGACCTCCATTGGATTCACGATAATCTTCAAATGGTAACTGCTCGTCATCTCGTGACGGCTCGCGATCGTTACCAAGATACATGCTATTCGACGGTTGCTGCGGGGAGGCGAAGCCAGAACCCGGCGCTTGAGATTGAGATGGCGACGATATAGACGGATAAGCAGGTGTCGGTTGCAAAGGTGGTTGCTGCGCGGGCTGAGGGTGATAAGCCTGCTGCGCAGGGGCGGGAGACGGCGCGATGGCAGCCAGGCCCGCGCGCGCGATATCGTCATCACGTCCAGGAGCGTTGCCGCCGCTGACGCCGATGCCACCGATAGTCGTGCCGCCCATACGGATTGGCCATCCACCTGCCGCCATGATAAACTTTCCCTGCGTCATAGTTGCCATGCTGGAAGCGAAGCCAGGGATACCTGAACCCCATTGCGCTACCGCGTCGGTGGATTGATTGAACATAACCGCTGTGCTGGCTTTGGCAAGGCTGATATTGCCCGTTGCCCAGCCATACGGAGCCATCATGCGCTCGAACAGCACAAGATGCCCTCCCGCGTCAACTATTGCTATGCTGACAGGGCTGCGCAATTCTTGCGCGCGCTGCTTACATGCTTCCATAACGCGCCGCGCGACCTCTATGGATATACTCACAAACCGCTCCTTTGTGACGGCTGATATACTCTACCGCCCAGAATTTCGCCTACCAGAGAAGATAGTATTGACATTGCTGCAAGTATAGCGCATCGCGATGGTACGTACAAGACCTATATCGCCTCGATCAGGCTGACCCGCTCTTTACGCCATTCAAGCTTGCGATACTTCTCTTCCTCCAGACGGCGAGCCAGTTCCCATTCGGACGCGCTCAGCTCACCCTCCACGAATTCATTTTGTAAAGCGGCGCTGAATCCAGCGCGAAAAGCGCGCGCTACTTCATCCCACGCGACCTGCGACGCGAAGGTGTGCAGGGGCGTGGTTTTCTCGCGATAGGCTGCCAGCGCCTCCTCACGCGCGTCTTCGGAGGAGAAACGCAGCATGGCGAAAAATTCTGCCGCGCGGTCGTCCAGCGGCAGCGATCCCTGTTGCAGCAGCGCGTCATCTTTCCACACCTGCGCGCTGCCTATTAGTTTGAAGCCGCCGCTGGTCAGGTCGGCCTGCGTGGAGGAGGCGAAACAGGCCGCGGAAGGGGTTTTGCTGACCCGTTCATCGCTCAGTTCGGCGCGCACCCCTAACAGGTTAAGCGCGGACTGCAAGCCCTGCGCGAGATAGGCGTAAGCGGCAACGATGCCAGACGGCACCCCGTAGCGTTTGCTGATGACGATGCTGTAGGTGAACTCGTCACGGTGATAGACGGCGCGCCCGCCTGTCGGACGGCGTACCAGCTGCACGCCCTGCTGCTCGCAGGCATCAAGCAGTATTTCGCGCTCGACGCTCTGAAAACGCCCCAGCGAGATAGAGGGAGAGGACCAGCGAAAGACGCGCAGGGTCGGCGCAGCCTCGCCGCGCAAATGATGCACCAGTACAGCCTCGTCGATGGCCATATTCATGGCAGCGTCCTGTACATAGGTATTGAGGAAGCGATAGGGTTCAGGCATGGATGATGGTGTCCTTTAGCTTAATGCTGGCGCGCGGCCCGCCACTTTTCGCGCTGCTCATCGCGCACCTGCTGCGAGGCAGGCGTATAGCGTGCCAGAAAGTCGTCACGATAGGCGGTATAGTCGCCCGCGCTAATGGCCGCGCGCAGTTCGGCGGCGAGTCGCAGCATAAAACGAATATTATGGATACTTCCAAGACGATAATACAACTGTTCTCCGGCGCGCAACAAATGATGCACGTAAGCGGCGCTGTAGTTAAGGCAGGTGTAGCAATCGCAGCCCTCTTCGATGGGGCCATGCGCGGCTCGGAAGCGCGCCGATTTGATGTTGACGCGCCCGCGGCGCGTGAACAGGCCGCCGTGGCGGGCGACACGCGTGGGCAAGACGCAATCGAACATGTCCATGCCCAGGCCAACGCCGATTACCAGGTCTTCAGGCGAGCCGACGCCGAGCAGGTGACGCGGCTTATCACGCGGCAGTTCGGGCGTGACGTAGCGCAGCATTTCCCACATCATCTCCTTGGGTTCGCCTACCGAAAGCCCACCAATGGAGAGGCCGGGAAAAGGCAGATTGCCGATGTAGCGCGCGCTCTGGCGGCGTAGTTCTGGCTCGAACGCGCCCTGCACGATGCCGAAAAGTGTTTGTTCTGGCCGCTCTGTTTGCTTAGCGATCAATGCGCGTTCGGCCCAGCGATGCGTGCGCTGCATAGCCGCCTCTGCTTCTTGCGGCGCGCACGGGTAGGCCGCGCAGATATCGAGCGGCAGGATGATGTCCGCGCCCAGTTCAGCTTCGATGCGCATGACGCTTTCAGGCGTGAGGGTGTGCGGCGAACCATCGAGGTGCGACTTGAATGCGGCTCCATCTTCGCTCAATTTGCGCAGGTGGCCCAGGCTAAAGACCTGAAATCCGCCGCTATCGGTGAGAATTGGCCCGTTCCAGTGCATGAAGGAGTGCAGGCCGCCAAACTCCGCAATCAACTGAGAACCAGGACGCAACATCAGGTGATAGGTGTTGGCGAGGATAATTTGCGCCCCTGCCTGGCGCAATTCTTCGGGCGAGACGCTTTTGACGGTGGCCTGTGTGCCAACAGGCATGAAAATGGGCGTCTGGATAGTGCCGTGCGGTGTCTGAATGGTTCCCGCGCGCGCCCAACTAGCGGGGCATTCGGCGTCAATGCTAAAGGTAAATGGTGGCATGGATTCCTGATCTGGTAAAATTTATTTTCTATCTGAAAAATTGCTCGACAAGCACGGGAAAATCCGGCACGATGCGTGTGGGTAACGTGGCCTTACCCTCGAAGACACCGAGCGAACGATACGCGCTCTGCTCCAGGGCGAGCACTTCCATGGTGCGTGTGGCGGGATCGGCGATCCAGTATTCCGGCACACCCGCGTGAGCATAGGCATGTTGTTTTCTCTCCCAATCATGTCCAACGGTGCCGGGAGAAGAAATCTCGACCACAAGATCGGGCGCGCCGATGATACGCGAAAACGTGATTCTCTCCAGGTGCGCGTTCAATACGACAAGCACATCAGGCTGCACCACCGTTCGGTAGTCCAATTCAACATCAAATGGCGCGATATAAACTCGACCGACGTCTTTCAATTTGACATAAGTGCGCAGATAAGAAGCGATCTCAAGTGCAGCAGATTGATGCCATTCATTGGGGGCCGGTGCCATAAACAACACTCCATCCACGATTTCGTAGCGCTGCCCGTCATCTGGAATGGCAGCGTAATCTTCATAGGTCCAGCGACCCTGTCCAGGGCCAGGGATATGATCGGCGGGGATAACCATTGGCACTCTCCCAGGAGATGTCATTGTCATGTGCTTTCTATCCTTTACGCTGTTCCTACAAAAGAGTGTCGTTTATTGTCACAAGCTAATAGTAACATAGGGGAGCAACGCTCGCAAGCTCCGCCTTGTTCCCCGCCCTGGTATCCCGGTATCCCATCCGCCTTGTTCCCCACCCTGGTATGGTCAATCGAAAGCTACGGGCAATTGCTTGAGGCCGCGAAAGACCATACCCGGCTGCCACTCTACTTCTTCCTGCTCCAGGCGCAGGGTTGGAAAGCATACGAGGTAATGCCTGAACGGGTTACATTTCTTTTAGCGCGGCCTTAGCCGCGTAATAGCCGCATAGCCCATGCACGCCGCCGCCGGGCGGTGTGGATGAGGAGCAGAGATAAAGTCCCTTGACAGGTGTAGCATACGGGTTGATCTGGATGGTGGGGCGCGTGAACAGTTGCCACAGGTCCTGCACGCCGCCGTTGATATCGCCGCCTATGTAGTTTGCGTTGTACTGCTCAAGCTGTGCCGGGGTGAGCGTATGCCGCGCCAGGATGCGCTCGCGAAAGCCAGGGGCGAAGCGTTCGATCTGGGCTTCGATGCGCTCGCTCATATCGAAGGTCGAGCCAGGGGGAACGTGGCAATAGGCCCATAGCGTATGCTTGCCCGCCGGAGCGCGCGATGGGTCAAACAAGCTTTGCTGCGCGAGAAGGACGAACGGCTTTGCGGGATGCTCGCCCCGCCAGACGGCATTTTCAGCAGATGCGATTTCTGGCAGCGTCCCACCGACATGCACAGTGGCGGCACGCGTACATTGCGCCGCTTGCCAGGGTATAGGACCGTCCAGGGCGAGGTCGAGCTTGAAGACGCCGATGCCATAGCGAAAACGCTGCAAGCGGCGCTGGTAGCCGGACGGCAAACGAGAACCCGCTACGCGCAGCAACTGGCGGGGAGTGATGTCGCACAGCACCGCGCGAGCAGAGGGCAGCATATCCAACGACTTGATCTCCGCGCCAGTGACGATTTCTCCTCCCAGCGAGCGCAGGTGCGCAGCCATGGCATTGACGATTTGCTGCGAGCCACCGCGCGGCAGGGGCCAGCCGATGACGTGTCCCAGCGTTCCCAGTACCAGGCCCGCGGCCGCGCTGGTTGCCCGGTTAAAGGGCAGCATCGAGTGCGCGCACATGCCCGCGAACAGGGCGCGCGCGGGTCTCTCCTTGAAGAGACTTTCCGCCAGATTGCTTGCTGAACGCGTGGCCTTGAGGCCGAAAGAAGCCAGCGTAAATGGATGGGAAAGCAGTGGCTGCAGGCGCAATGGAGCAAGGAAAGCTTCAGCGATCCTGTCCCAGTGAGCGGCAAGGGGAGCCATCAACTTCTCATACGCCTGGGCATCACTGAAACCCGATTTATGGCGTCCTTTAATCTCTGTAGCACCGGCAAATATTGCTGCTGTCGCCTCAATCGATCGTTCAAGGACGGCGGCGGTACCGTCATCAAGCGGGTGCGCCAGAGGAGCAGAGGAGTGAATCCACTCAAGGCCGTATTGCTCAAGCGGCAATGCGCGGAAGAATGTCGAGCCGAGGCCCAGTGGGTGAATAGCCGAGCAGACATCGTGTACGAAACCAGGCAAGGTCAGCTCCATCGAACGCGAGCCGCCGCCGATGGTCTCCTTCGCCTCGTACACGATGACAGACCTGCCGCTACGCGCTATGGTGATGGCGGCTGCCAGGCCGTTTGGCCCTGAGCCGACTACGACTGCATCGTATTGATACGCTGTTGCCATACATTAATCCGCTCCTGGATACTGGCAAGGATGGCCCTACTGACCACACAATTGAGTATATATAAGTATACACCGCCATGAGCGATACTTTTTTTACAATTTTAGCGTAAATGGAAGCTAAAGACGCTTTTCGATTGTTCACATATGGTATGGATGGCTCTTGATACTGCGTTCGTTCAGGGAGGTATTTTATGAAGTTTATCAAAATCCTCTTCGCCTGTTATCTCGCGGCCCTGGTATGTAGTCTCGGTGCGCTTCTGCTTATCGCGCCACATCCTGATCTGTGGAATAGCAGCCCAATCAGCACAGCTATCTTTCAAAACGTTCTGCGCGCCGCCGGGAGCCTGAGCGTCCTATGCGGCGCTACGACCATGTTTCTTTTCGGATTGGTCTGCGTGGGAACTCGTAAGACGCTCATTTTCTTAGTGACATCTATGCTGATCTCCGTGAGCATGGAATGGCTGGGAACAAGCATCGGCATTCCTTTTGGCATCTCCACATCCGCGACTTATCCAGGCATTAAAGTGGCAGGCTTCGTTTCGTATTCCATCCTCCTCTGCTGGTTTTTCATGGGGTTCACCGCTTTCCTGCTGGCGAGCAAGCTGGTCGCGGTGCTCAAGTTGGTGCGGCAAACGCTCTGGTCGCTGCTGCTGGGTACCTACCTGTTGATAAGCTGGGACCTGGTCTTAAACTCGGCGCTAGCCGGTCAGCATCTTTCTACACAGGCCGCAGGGGTGGGAATGTGGCAAGTATATGGTTCTTATTTCGGTATGCCCATACGTAACCCGCTTGGGTGGCTGCTTAACGGACTGCTCTTTCTGAGCTTAATCAGGCTGCTCTGGCGTTCCAATTTCGATACGCGTCGTATGATTACCTGGCTTCCGTTTGGCGTCTATACGGCCAGCACCGGCTTCGCAATGGCGCTCAACATCGGCGTGGGACTCTGGTTTCCGCCAATCTTGTCGGCGTTTTTTGTCTTGCTGCCAGAGTCGCTGGTGCTTTTCCCGCGCCAGGAGAGATATAATCTTCACGCCAGCTCAGGCCGCAAAGCCATCAGCGTGTCGCTGTGGTGGGTAATGCGCGCGAGCAGCCTGGTCTTTGCCTGGCGCAGAATAGACATTCATGCTGAGGGTCTGGAACATATCCCCTCATCAGGTCCGACACTGGTTGCCGCGCGCCATTTCCACTGGTTATACGATGGTCTTATCCTGGTGCGTACTATCCGGCAACCTTTACATACCATTATTGCTCTGGACTGGGTGCAGGCGCGCAGCTTGCGTCTCGTGATAGAGTTCGCCTGTTCCCTGGTAGACTGGCCTGTTGTGCTGCGCAGCGAGCAATTTCGCGAACACGCGGAGGACGAGCGCTGGGCATATGATTCCGGCGAGGCCAGACAATACCTGCGGCAGGTAATGCTGGGCGCGAGCCGCCTGCTTCGCTCCGGGTCGATGCTCGTCATCTTTCCAGAAGGGTATCCCAATATCGACCCGCACCCTACACCCAAGGCCGACCTTGACGCCTTCCTCCCCTTCCGGCCCGGCTTCGTCAAGCTGGTGGAACTGGCGGAGAAGGACAGGCGCACGCGGGTGGCCATTATCCCTGCCGGACTGAGTTACAGGCAGGAAGCTGACAAACACTGGCACGCCACCGTGCGCTATGGACCCGCGCTGTATCTCAGCGATTTCGCCAGCGCTGATCAGCTCCTACACGCCGTCGAAGAACGCGTGCAGTCCCTGTCGAGTACGCTCGCGCTGCCTCCTACAGGTGAATAGGGCTTTGCGGGGACGGAGTCGTGGTCGACCGGGCTTTCGTGTATACGGCCGCGCGCGAGGGCGCTTCCTGCCTGGGAACCTGGCGTCCTTTCCAGCTAGCCCTGCGCCCGGTCAGGATAAGGCGCGTGGTGTCGAGCGCCATCGCTCCACAGACGAGCCAGCCTGCCGGAGCGGTTAGCGACCAGGGGAAGGCCAGGTCGTATGTATGGTCAAAGCAGCGTTTGGCGTCGATTTGAGCCAGCACGGTTATAGCCGCCAGGACTGCTGAGAGGCGGCGCACCTTGCCTCCTGTGAGTGCTTTGAGGAGGGTTAAAAGTGGCCCCAGGCCGTAGGCGACGAGAGCCAGTCCGGCAGGTAAACCGGCAAACGGGATGCGCGCGAGCACGATGACGCCAAAATAGCTTTTTTCCCAGCCGGTGCGAGCGCTCTCCCAGGTCGTCCACTGGCGATTCTTGACCAAACCGCGCCCATTGACCACCTCAACGCGCAGTTTGTAGTGCTTGAACTGTTCCGCCAGGGCGAGGTCATCGACGGAGGTGGTGTGTGTTCCGGCGGCAGCATAGCCACCAGTCCCCATATAGGCCGCGCGTTTCAGGAGAATATACTGTCCAAAAGCGAATGATGCCGGGTCGCTTATCTCCGCGGGCGTGACGCGCTGGGCCAGCAGTACCTCTGTGATGGGCATGAGCAAATGCGTTGTCAGTCCGCTGATAGTCATCAGGTTGGTGTGCATGGAAAGCATATCGACCTGCTGCCGCAGCGCGTGCCCGACCATCAGGCGCAGTGTTCCTGGAGAGTGCCATGTATCGGCATCGGTAAAAAGCAGCCATGCGCCGTGTGCAAGCTCGACGCCGGTATGTAACGCGTGCGCCTTACCCGCCCAGCCAGCGGGAAGTTTCTCGACGCGCTGCACACGCACGCGCTTATCACGCGCCTGCCATGCAGCGAGCAGGCGGGGAGTTGCGTCGGTCGAGCCATCGTCTATAACGATCACATCGTAGCACGGGTAATCCTGCGCCAGGAGCGAGGCGAGACAGGTATCTATATTGGCCTCTTCATCGCGTACAGGCAGGATTATTGAGACATGCGGCGCTGGCGCTGGCAACGGAACTTCGTGCGGCGGGTGTGTTTCTCTGACGCTGCGCCGCGCGCGATGATTTTGCCAGAGCGCGACCAGGGCAGCCAGGGCAAGCATCCACTTTGGAATATATCTTCGCAGCACGTTCATGCGTATGCTGGCCTCCATTCCAGTAAGCTTGCCTATATAATACTACTTTCTAACGGTGGGGATAGTTGCTGTTGTGTCTGATGTGTCTGATGTATCAGTTGTATCAGTTGTATCAGGGATGCGAGCGATTAAATTTGCTCGTATGATGAGGTGTAGATTGTTCAGCACGTTGTAAGCAAGCAGGCTATGTAGATAGTATAAAGTCTGGAGAGGGAAAATGCAAGAGATTCTTTGGTAAATTAGCCAAACGGGTAGCAAAGACCCCGTGATTAGTAATGCCATCCTCATATACGTGTTTTATTAGTTGAAATTCTACCTTTGCTATCTGTCAAATTTTGGAAGATATAAAAAAATTGTTGAACATCATCGTATTTTATGGTACCTTTGTTATTAGGAATATTCAGAGGAAGCATTGCCCACTAAAACGCTTCTAAGATGTATTACACTGTTTTGCTGTATAGAGTGCATACTAGGGGATCAAAAGGAAAAAAGTCTAGAAGAGGACGCTATGACCGAAGAGAGAATTGTTCAGTTAACAGATCAATGGATAACAGCGGCGAAATTTGAGCAGGCACTGCAAGATGCATGGAAAATCAGGAACTTGTCCATCTATAAAAACACCCGGGTCACCTTTCACTTTCCTTCATCTTGTAAGATTATGGTAGAAGCATCAGTGCGTCTTCTTTCCCTGGCAAACCACTTAGTGGAAGAAGGATCACAAGTCACTTTTAAATTTGAAGGTGAGCAACACGAGGCAATGAGCTACCTTAATCGTGCCAATTTCTTTGCGCTGCTTTCCGAACAAGTGGTGGTACTACCAGTGCGTCCCAATCCCATTGTTACCTCTTATTATCAAGGACATAGCCCCAATCTAGTTGAGTTCAAAGCCATCCATCCCAGGCATATTGAGTCTGTCAACGTAGTCCCTTCTCAATTGGCAGATAAGCTGGCAGCTGCTATCTCCACGCATTCAGCTAGCCAACCATTTGGTCAGACGCCATTCACTATCTTTGCCGAATTGATCAGTAATGTGTACCATCACAGCCAAACAGAACTTGACGGATTTGCGGCTCTCCAAGTATACAAGCAAAGAGTGCAAGTCGTCGTGTCGGATAGTGGCATTGGTCTTCTAGAGACCTTGAGGCCTAAACTACTCTCGCCATCAACAAAACAACTTGAGGATATGGAACTGATCCGTTTATTCTTTCGTGGTGATCTCGCCTGGGATAGTGGCAATAAAGGCCAGGGGTTGCAAGAATGCGCGCGTCGATCTCTTAAACTTCACGGAAGCGTCAGTATTCGGCTAGCTTTATGCAGCATGCATCTAAACCCATCACCACATGGGTATGAGACAACCAACATTCATTACCAACGTCACCTTGTGCCATTGAAAGGAACCCATATTTGCTTCTCTTTCCCTCTTGACAATTCCAAATAAATCTGCTACACTAAAGTCAGTGAAGGAGAGAGAGATGAATATCCGCTTGCTTAAGCTGATGGATAGTCCTGATGGATGGGGCCACATACAGGGGCGTCAGGTATACGAAAAGCTTCGAGCATTAGTTGAAGATCATTCCTCAGTGGAGATATTCAGGATTTCGTTCGACGGTGTAAAACGTACAGATATCTCATTTCCGCGCGAATCGGTCGTAGAACTCGCGAGAAGTTACCGGGGGCTACTAGGATTCTGCATCATAAACGCAAACGATCAGGATCTGTTGGATAACTGGGATGCAGCGGCTTCCAAGAGAGAGCAACCTCTGATGGTATGGGGCAAAAACGGAATTGATAGAATTCTGGGTCCACAACCAGGAACGGGGTTACGTGAGATGTTTAAGTACGTTATCTCAGTACCAATTGCGCGAACCAGCGAGGCTGCCACAGCTCTTGGCCTGAAGGTTCCCAATGCAAGCAATAAACTGAAGCAGCTCTGGCTTGAAGGTTACATTTTACGGCGGGAACAAAGCGCGAGCAGTGGTGGTGTTGAGTACGAATATATACGCATTGGCTGATTTTTTTTGCACAATTCTTTCATCGTCTTCAGTGAAAAAGAAATGGAATGTTAAAAAGACTCAGCGTAAGTTCGGTGTAGCCTGAGGAAATGTGGGCTACCTTTCTTTTTGTCGCTCGTTCATCTGCATTAATGAAGGAGAATAAATCAAATGGATCCCGTCAACATTATTCTCATGGCGCTTGGTAATGCTACTCTGGCTGGTAGCCAGGCAGCAATTAGCGATGCAGTCAAAGAGACTTTAGAGTCCTTGAAAAAGCGTATACGACAAGCTTTTTCAGGGCGTCCCCAGGCGGGAATGGTTCTAGATGAGTATGAGCAGAATCCTGATACCTGGGAAAAGCCGCTCAGAGATGCTTTGATCAAGACCGGCCTTTCGCAAGACACTATCACTGTTAATATGGCACAACGGCTGCTTGAACTTCTGGAGTCGCAGGCAGAGGAAGGAGTACAG
>DATLSI010000194.1:0-9339 GCA_035534255.1 Ktedonobacteraceae bacterium
CAACTGGTGGCGCGCATCGCCCGTATCGCGCAAGAGCTTGATAGACCCATAGCAACGCCCGCGCAGGCGCGTGAGATTTTGCAATTAAACAGGTACCGGTGAGATCGGCGTGGGCCAGCAACGGGCCAGGGCGCGGGCTTGCCCCACGTCCCTGTCCCTACTGGGGTTTGCTCGTCGATTGGTAACGCCCTAATTGCAATATCTCCCGCGCTTGCGTGGGCGTGGCTACAGGTCTATCAAGCTCTTGCGCGATGCGGGCAATGCGAGCCACCAGTTGCGCATTGCTGTTTGCCAGTTGGCCTTTGCGATAGTAGATGTTGTCTTCAAAGCCGACGCGCACATTGCCGCCCATAGCCAGAGCGATGGTTCCCAGCGTCAACTGGTGGCGGCCTATACCCGCCACGCTCCAGGTGCTGCCGGGCGGCAGGCAGCGCACCATGTGCGGCAGGTGAGCGGGATCAGCGCCGAGTCCGCCGGGTACGCCCATCACGAAATCAAACTGTACGGGGTCGCTGATAAGCCCCATCGAGCGCAGGCGCGTGGCTTCGTCGAGCATGCCCACATCGAAGATTTCGATTTCCGGCACAATACCGTACTCGCGCAGGCGGCGCGCGAAGGTCTCGACCAGCCCGCGATTGTTCATAAATACCCCGTCGCCAAAGTTGACCGTGCCGGTTGTGAGCGTTGCCATATCAGGCCGGCACTCGATGCTCTGCAAACGCTCTTCCGCGCTCATCCACACGGCTCCGCCCGTTGAGACCTGCGTGATCACATCGCACCGCGCGCGTATGCCCTCGACCACCTCCTTGAAAAGCTGACCATCCTGTGTCGCGTTGCCCTGCGCGTCGCGCACGTGTATATGGATAATCGAGGCCCCGGCCTCGTAGCATTCCACGGCTGCCGCAATAATTTCCTGCGGCGTTACAGGCAGATTGGGCTGCTGCGCCCTCGTCACTTCCGCCCCTACCAGCGCGGCGGTAATCATAACTGGTTGCATGATAGCGATCTCCTTTCATCCTTACTATATGACAAATAAAGCGACAGCAAAAGCTTGTGTAAACATATTTTTTCTTTATGGTGACAAACATAGAGCAGTCGGGTATACTAGCTTCAGATACTACACATGCAATACGATAGGATAATAAATGAGTTCGCGCTGGCCACCAGAGGAAATATAATGTCGCTGCGCAGGTCTGCTATACAGGGAGAGACGACCGTCACGGACGCGTTAACCCTGAATTATCTCAGGAAACTCAGTCGCCAGAACTATATCGCGACCGCTATTTTTATTTTCATCAGTGTCTTCAGTCTGCTCTGGCTGGTCTTTCAAATCGGCGGAACAACTCCCCTGGCACGCGCCACCGTGCTGGTCTTTTATTCGAACTCAATGTACGCGTTTGTCTCTTTTATTGGCGCGTTCTGGTGTTTTCAGACGGCATACCGCGCGCGGAGGGGACCGGTAATATTGGCACCGCGTTATCAGCGCGCATGGCTCTTGATCGGTCTGGGGCTGCTGGCCAATGGCATAGGGGGGGTGGTTTACACCTACCTTGAAGATTATGTGATGAAAAATCCGGTGCCTTCTCCTGCCGATTTCTTTTTCACCCTTTTTTATATTCTGACCTTTGCTGGCCTGTTCATGTTGCCGATCTTTCCCAAAAGCAGGCAATCACTCATGCTCATCGTGCTGGACACTTTGATTACGACCCTCTGTCTGCTGGATGTAAGCTGGTTTTTTGTGCTCAGGCCCATTTTTTCTTCGTTCACCAATCTGGGTCAACTCTATGTTGCCGCTTCATATCCGTTCTGGGATATCCTGCTGATACTGGCTATCATCATGCTGATTTACCAGCGCACCCGGCCTATGCTGAATCCTTTGCTCGTCATTTGTGGCCTCGGCATTCTAGCGCAAATAGGGGCGGATACCCTCTATGCCTTGACTATTCCATCCAATACCTACAATACAGGCACCTGGTATATCGATACATTCTGGTTCATTGGCTACCTGTTGATTGGACTCAGTGCGCCCTATCAATACGCCAGTATTGCGCGCAGCGCGTATCGCGAACGCGAGCATGCAGGAGCAAACACAAAACGTAGCAGGTATACATCGATAAACAACGCCGAAGAAAAGCGCGACAATCCGTTTTTGAGCGGTTCTCTGGTCTATATCCCCATCCTCGTCCTGATCATTGTTATTCTCTACAGCGAGTTTGCGCACATTGAAAATAGCTTCCTTATCGTCATTGCAACCATGGTTGTCCTTTTGCTCACCCTGCGCTTTGTATTCTCCAATTATCAAAATGAAACGCTTTTGACGGAACGAGATCGGCGGCGTGAGGAATCTGATATGCTGCGCATGCTGACCGCGCAATTGACGGAAGAAATCCAGCTTGATACACTACTTACGCGCATTGTGAGCATAGCCACTACGACGCTGGGCTTTGAGGCTGCCGCGCTTCTGCTCCTGGAAACACGCGATCAGGCCTATACTTCTCATTTTAGCCTGCTGGTGCGCGCCGCGACTGATGCCCTCGATAGTCATACAACCTGGCAAATCGAGGGAGAGCAGTTTCCCTACAACGCTATCTTAGCGGGTAAACAGATAGAAGTGTACTGGCCTGAAGCATCGGTTGAGCTTCCTGAGGAATTAGAACGGTGGCAAACGGAACAACATATTCTGTCCACCCTGTTTATTCCACTTGCCACGCAGGGCAAAACAATAGGATGCCTGGCTCTTTCGAGTCGCGTCCTGCCCAACTTTGATGAACGCCAGGCATACATGGCCAGCGCTTTTGCTGAACAGGCTGCGCGTACAATCGAACACGCGCGCCTATACGAAGAGGCGCGCGAACACGAATTATTCGCCCAGGCGCTGGCCACGGTGGCGGCACGCTTAAACTCAGCAGCAGCCAACGGCACGGGAGTCGGAACCGAAATCCAGCAACTCATCTGCACCGAGGGCGCGCGCGCGCTACAGGCCGACTATGCCGTTTTGTACATGCCCGCGCAAAACAAAGTGCTCTTACCTGTCGCTGTCGAAAGCCGCGATGAGGAAGCGACAGGCTCAGTCGTGGGCGATTGGCCTCCCATTCGCAGCCACACGCCGGAATACCAGGCGCTGAAGTCGCTGCAACCTGAGTTAATGGCGATTGATGACCTGTCATCCAGTGGGTATCTTCCCGCTGTCAGTGGTCCTTTGCCAGCTGTACCCATTTCCGTGGCGCAGCAGAGCCTCGTTTCCAGGCCGCCATTGAGCGTGCCATCAGGCGGATTGCGCGGGCGAAAAATGATCTCTCTGCGCGAGGTTCTCATGCGCCGCAGGGTGAGTACAGCCATTTTCGCGCCGCTCATCGTGGGCAACCAGGGAGTTGCGCTGCTTGTCCTGGCGCGTTCAACTCCGCCGGATGTGCATCACAAACGCTCTTTCACGCGCGCGAATCTGGTCCAGGCGCAAGATTTCGCGGAACAGGCAGCTATCGCTTTCACAAACGCGCACCTCTATCAGCAAATACGTGAAGCGCACAGGCAACTCCAGGAACTGGATCAGCTCAAAGACCAGTTCATGATTACCGCATCGCACGAACTGCGCACTCCCCTCACTTCGGTGCAGGGCTATCTTGAGCTGCTGGCGCAATTTGGGGATTCTGTGCCACCGGAGCAGCAAAAGGAATTTTTGCAGAAAGCCAGGCGCGGCTGCGATGAACTGGTGCTGCTGCTCAGTAACGTCATGGACGCCAGCCGCCTGGAGGTCGAGGCCGGCATACGCCAGGCTTACCTTGAGCGCGTAACCATTCACGAGGTAGTGACCGACGTGATTACCCTGATTGAGCCGCAGGTGAACCAGGAAAAGCGCGAGGTACACCTGTACATCCCTGACCAGCTTCAGGTAAAAGCCGATCCCGCTCGTCTGCGCCAGGTCTTGCTCAATCTGGGTACGAATGCCCTCAAATACTCCAGTGCTGGCACTCCACTGGCCTTTACCGCCCGAGCCTACTACGATCAACGTCCTTCCGCCGTTATCAGTATCTCTGATAAAGGCAAAGGCATCAAAGCCGAAGACCAGGCGCAGGTATTTCAACGCTTTGTGCGCCTGGAAGGTGATTTGAATAGCTCGGTGCGCGGCTCTGGCCTGGGACTCTATATCTCGCGCCGCCTCGTCGAAGCGATGGATGGCAGAATATGGGTAGAGAGCAGTGGTATTCCCGGCAACGGCTCGACGTTCTATATCCAACTTCCTCTAGCCTGAAACTCCTATCTCCTACGCCAATCCCGTAAGGGCTGTTACCGGCTCGTTATATGGGGTATGAGCATTCGGGATCGCGTCACAACTACAACAAGAGCTTCCGAGACTGCAATTCACGAGGGTGCTGCGCGAGAACAGAGGCATGGAGTCTCACACTGGTACCTGCGCTGGCAGAGCCGCCGCGAGGGTTCGTATTCTTCGCCCAAAATATCTCCCTGGCCCCTCTTGCTGTGTCTGTTTATCGCGCTGGTGGTGCGCTCCTGGCTGGCGTACCATACTGCTGGTTTCATCGATGGCGACGAGGCGCTGGTAGGCATGCAGGCACAGCACATCCTGCAAGGACAGTTGCCAACCTATTTCTATAATCAGCCATACATGGGTAGTCTGGAAGCCTATGTGATGGCGGCTATTTTTGCTGTTGCCGGTTCTTCGGTCTGGACGCTGCGTACCGAGCCAATCCTGCTCTCGCTGGTAGTCGTCTGGCTCACCTGGCAACTGGCGGGCGTGCTGGCCGATACAGCGGGTTTGCCGCTGCACGCCAAACAGTGGTTTATGAATATCGCCGCGCTGCTGGCGGCTATTCCCCCCCTCTATGATACTGTGCTGGAAATGCGCATGTTGGGCGGGTATATCGAAATATTCATTTTGATGCAGCTCTTGCTACTCTCCGCCCTGCAACTGACCAATCGCCGCGCTGCGGGCGCGCCCGCGCGCGAACTCGCGCTGCGCTGGGCGGCCATTGGTTTCCTGGTAGGTTTTGGTTTCTGGGTCAATCCCATCATTATCTATGGCGTGCTGGCGCTGGCGCTCTGGATTGCCTGGGACTGTCTCAAGGTGCTGCGCCAGTCTCGCTCTCTGCAACAACTACAGCGCGGCATCATCTTACCCGCGCTGGCATCTCTTCCCGCCTGTATCGTCGGCATGACGCCAGCCCTCGTCTGGGGTGCCAGAAACCAGTGGCAGAACTTCACCTATCTGCTGCAACTTGGCGCAAATACGCCCCTGCGACCCGAAGTCCTGGCGCAATATCCTACCCGCGCGTCGCAGGTAATCGGCCTGGCACGCCTCTTTACCTCCTGCGTGGGGCCGCGCGTTATTGGCGGTTCGCTGCCCCAACAAAGCCCCGGTTTAAATATCCTGGCATTCCCCATGTTGCTGCTTGGCGTCTCTTGCATGCTTGTCACCGCCGCGTTGGTCGCTCTATCATTCATGCTGCCCTACATCCTGGAGACAGAAGTCCTGGCGCGCTTGCAGCCTTTCGTGTTCACCTTCCGGCGACTGGTGGCCCTACCCCTGGTGTTCGCATCCTCTACGCTCATTATTTTCTGCGTCACGCGCACCGCCGCTATTGGTCTCTGGAATTGTCAGTACGATCTCGCAGGACGCTACGCCACACCTTTGATGCTGGTTATGCCCTTCTTTGTCGCGGCTATCTGCGCGGCTCTTGTCTTACTCGAGGCTGAATTGTACCAGCACACTCGAAAAGACTCCTCCGCGGGAGAAAATGCGCCAACGTTGCTTCAACCGGCTTCTCACACGCCTGTGCCCGGCTTGCTTGCGCAGAAGGCAATGTTAGGGGTGATGGTGGGTTTCTTGATGCTAACGGTTATCTCGCAGGCCGGTTTGTATGGAGCCACCGATCCTGGCAGCACATTTCAATCGCCGTATTGCACCTTCGCGCCTGCTAATAACGATGCCATCATCAGCTACATGGAGCGCGAAAACATTCACTATGCCTGGGCCATTAACTGGCTCGCCTACCCCATCGTTTTCAAAACGCATAGCAACATTATCATGTCCGATCCCTTGCCTCTCATTCGCCATGTCCCGATCCTTGATCGCATTCCGGCTTACACCAATGCCGTGCTGCATGCTGACCGGCCCAGCCTTGTTGTGCTCGTCAAACACAACGATTCTTCGCCCCTGCTTTTGCAAATGCTCGACAAACAGCAGGTGACGTATCGCCTTGCGCGCTTCCCCGCCGAACAGGGCTACGATGTTCTGGTTGTCACCCCTCTGAATCAGACAGTCAATCCTACTGCCAGTGCGGCCTACTTCAATGTTTTTGTTTGTAGCCTCGACAGTTAATAGCAACTCGACTTCTTACTCTTCTCCTCTTGACTCTGTAGTATGATACAGGGTGTATATTCTTCTTGAAGGAGGAATAAAGATGGATACCCTCTCGATTGGGCAAGTTGCTCGCAGAGCCGGAGTCGGCGTAGAAACGGTGCGCTTCTACGAGCGCGAGGGCTTGCTGGAGGAACCCCCGCGCCGTGCCTCGGGCTATCGTCAATACTCCGAACAGGTCGTCAAGCGCATCCATTTTATTAAACGCGCACAACAGCTTGGCTTTTCGCTCAAAGAGATTACGGAACTGTTGATGCTGCGCGTTGATGGTCACACATCCTGTGAAGAGGTCAAGCAGCATACGGAGGCGAAAATCGCGGAGGTGGAGCGAAAATTGATCGAGTTACAGCGCATGCGGCAAGCCTTGCTCCAGGTGGCCGCGCTTTGCACCGGCCAGGGACCGGCAAGTGCCTGTCCCATGCTTGAGGCGCTCGACCAGCAAGAGGCGCAAGATGAGATTACAGATCAAACGGAATGAGCAATGCGGGCGTGTTCACAGCCTGTGGATCTAAATGCAACAAGGAGAGAAAAGACACGATGAACACAACCCAGGAGAACTATGACCTGGTTATTCTCGGCAGTGGCTCAACGGCATTTGCCGCAGCCCTGCATGCCGTAGAACTGGGCAAGACGGTCGCCATGACCGAAGAGCGCACGGTGGGCGGTACCTGCGCCAACCGGGGGTGTCTGCCTTCCAAGAATCTGATTGAGGCGGCCCGGCTGGTTTACGATGCCGCGCACCCTCGCTATCCGGGTCTATCCCCGGTGAGTATGCCGGTGAATTGGGCGGAACTGATCGCTCAAAAAGATGAGATCATCCAGCAATATCGCGTCCACAAGTACGAGAGCCTGCTTGATCACCCAGAGCGCATCCAGGTCGTGCCGGGTCGGGCATGCCTGGTTTCCGAACACACAGTCGAGGTGCGCGGTGTTCATGACGTGCGTCACCTCATCGGGGAGCAGGTCTTGATCGCGACCGGCTCGACACCAGGTATCCCCTCCATTGCAGGACTCGCTGGCGTTCCCTACCTCACCAGCGACCTGCTGAGTTCTACCGATGATCCATGGAAAGCGGAACTGCGCGCACAGCCGCGCTCGCTGCTCATCCTGGGCGGCGGCTACATCGCGCTGGAACTGGGCCAGATGTTTGCCCGCTTCGGGACGGAAGTGACGCTTGTCACGCGCGGCACGAGCATTCTCACTGGCTACGAGCCAGAAATCGCCGAAGCCCTGACATCTCTCCTTCAAGAGGAAGGGCTACGCATTGTTACGTCGGCACAGGTGCGTGGGGTGGAGCGTGCTGGAGAGGGAGTTATCCTCTCTGCTCTGCGTCATGGCTGCCATCAGACGTTTACCGCCGACAAACTCTTGATAGCTACGGGGCGTCGTCCTAACACGCAAGAGCTTGGTTTGGAGCAGGCAGGCGTAGAGGTTGACGCAGCGGGAGCGATACGCGTAGATCGCACCCTGCAAACGTCCGTGTCGTATATCTGGGCTGCAGGTGACGTCATTGGACGGGAAACCGAGAGCCAGATGGCCACCCCGGTGGGAGCGCGTGATGGCAAAATCGCCGCGCACAACGCCCTCTCAGGGGAACCACTGCGCGAGGTTGATCATACCGTGATCCCGCGTGTCATCTTTACCGATCCCCAGGTGGCCGTAGTGGGCCTGACGGACGAGGAAGCGGTTGCCGCCGGGATCGCCTGTGACTGCAACACCATCTCCCTGAGTGTGGTACCCCGAGCCGGGGCCATCCGCGATACCCGCGGCGTCATCAAGATGGTGCTCGACGGCTCAACGCGCCGTGTGGTGGGCGTCTCCATGCTTGGCATGAATGCTGGAGAAGTGATCCACGAGGCCGCGATGGCGCTGCGCTTCGGGGCGACCACCGATGACTTCATCGATCTGATTCATGTCTACCCGACGATGGCCGAAGCGCTCAAGCTCGTCGCCATCTCCTTTACGAAGGATGTCAACCGGCTGAGTTGCTGCGCAAGCTGAAGCACGTGGGAACGACGGAAAGAAAGAGGTTCACGACAGAACAGGAAGGAAACCAATGCATCATCTTGCACTCGACGCGATTGCTGAGCGTTTATCTGAGCAAGTTGCCTCGAGCTATCTGGCTTCCCATCCAGAAGTGCTACTCCTTTCCATCGAGGAAGCGGCAAGAGTGGGAAAGAGCGTTGCCGCTTCCCGTTTCGTGAGAAAGAATGACCTTGCGTGAGAAAAATTTTTGAGGTGGAATCGCCAGTAATCTCCAGCGCAATCCAGGGGAGAATATCATCGATCCGTGGGTGCGCGAACGCGTGACGCTCTGTGCTCTCCAGAGACAGCAGGTGTCAAATCACTTTGTTTTTTTGTTGGCAGCTTCAGCCGCCTCGGCCTGTTTCTTTATTTGCAATGGAACGTGTTGATCGCAGAAGCGGAATGTGCGCCCACCCGGCAGTAACTGGGCATAGGCGGCAGGTTCCCCACAGCTATCGCAGCGTCCCACGTGCGTTTTTACAGCTTTCATAGCAGTAGCTCTCCTCCTCAGAATTTCGTACACCTCCATCATATCACAAAACCACGTATGAGCATCAATTGAAAAGAATTTGCATATTATTACCAACGCTCTGATTTTAATTGCCAAAACCATTGACAATTTCAACGCTACATGCTAATATCTACATATGGATAGTAAATATTACTAAAACAAATGCAAAAAGCTGCAACAAATCGACCATTCCCGCCAGCCGCACCCTACATTGTCATCCATTCGACGGTAGGGACGCGATTAATCGCGTCCACCTACTCGGGTGCTATTCCAAATGGACGCGATAATCATGGACGCGATTAATCGCGTCCCTACGGCTGTTAGATACAATTTTTAGCAGGAGGAACATTACATGTACCCCATTATCACCAGGGACCCGGTGAGCGGGCATGAACTGATCGTTACCAGGCTCGAATGCCCGCAGAGCGGC
>DATLSI010000195.1:0-54916 GCA_035534255.1 Ktedonobacteraceae bacterium
TGGTAAATTCGGCCAATCCTCGACCAAATCAAACCGAATGATCGACATTTTGGCTCAATGATGGGACCAGCCCACGGACTTCCCCTGGCTGTGCTTGTAGCGCGAGTACACTGTTCTGTAGAGATGGAAATTCATGGATGCAAGGAGCTTGCCATGTCTGAGAACGGAATTCGCGGCGTTGATCTCTTCAAAATTGCTGGCGAGAGCATTTCTGGCTGGATTCCCAGTTGGAAATTGGGAGGGCAAAAACCCTCACGGCAGCCTTTTTGTAGCCTGATGGAAGAGCGCCTGCTCATGTTTCTGGAGTACCACCCCCAGGTGGTCTGGTATGGACGCGGTGATATCAGTCCGACCTTTGCTTCAACGTACCACATCCCCATGCGACTCACCACCCCATATGCAATCGACTACCTGTTTGACGGAAACGCTCATGTGTATCTGCCTGATGCTCTCGGCCAGCTTGCCGATGGCTCTCTGTTCATTGCAGAGGCAGGGATGGAGCGAGAAAAGCAGAGGGCTCGCAATCAGGCCAAAGCGGAAGCAGCACGCAAGGTCGCTGCGGCACAGGGTGGGGCCTATTGGATTGGAACTGAGGTCACGTTACTCCCCAAAAGGCATGCCAATCTGGTCTTTTTACATGCCCGGCGGCAACCCTTTCCGTCTTTTCCTGAATTGGCAGAGGCGTTACAGGTGGTGTGGCCCTGGAGCGAGGCAGCCACGATCTCAGAAATCGTCGAGCGATTAGGAGAGCGCTGGTCGCCAGCCGAAAAAGAAGCCGCCGCCTGGAAAAGGTGTGCTGATGCAGCGGCCTGTGGGCATTTGCTCGTTGATCTGGCAAATATTCAGTTAACTCGCTTCACTCCGCTGATCTGTCTTCCTCCCGACTCTCCCCCGATTCTCCCTGACCCTCTGCCCTCCCATCTGGAAAGCCTCGAATATGCTGAACCCTCTCACTCCTCTGTCATTGGTTTTCCTGGAGAGCAGGACGGGGAGCCACTCGATCAGCTTTCCACCTTTGATGATTCGCACCTCAACGAGAAGCAAAGGACAGTCTTTCTTCGCAATCTGCACGCGGTAGAAGCCGTTCTGAATGGAGCGACTCACCAGGAAGCAGCAGAGGCTGCGGGGATGGGGCGCTCGACCCTGAGTAGACTGGTTCAACGCACGGTCACGTTTGGACAAATGGCATGTGTTCCCCATGCGACCTACCATCGGGCGCGGCAGCTCCATCCGGCCTTTGAGCAAGCGATTCGCCTCCTCTACAGCCGCCCCACCAAACTCTCCACTCAGGCCATCGCCGAGCATATCGAACTCAAGCAGATTGCCACTCGGTTGCAGCAGGAGACCGGCACTGCGTTTCCGCTTCCTTCCTACGGTCAGGTCAGGGATTGCGTTCTCGCCCTCAAACAGGAGCCTGCTGTGCAAAAGGAGCGCGGCCAGGAGAAAGGCTCCCCACGTTCCCGGCAATCGCCTCTCTCCTTTGCTCTCTCCATTCCTGCTCCGGCCCAACTGGCCCAGGTTGACGAGCATACCATGGAACTCTATGTGGTCACCAAAGATGGCATCCCTGTTGCCAGTCGCGTCCATGCTGCTGTGCTCGTCTGTGTGAAAACTGCTGCGATCATGAGTGGTGTCATTGCCCTGGGGCCACTGGCTGAGGAAGATTACATGCGCCTGGTGAAAGGCATGTTAGAGCCAAAAGATCGGCTGGTTCTCAAAGCCGGGTGTCAACACGACTGGCCTTGCTCTGGGAAACCGGCGACGATCTTTCACGACCGGGGCAAGATTTTCACCTCCGAGCGGGCGCGCCAGGTGCTGGTAGACCGGCTGGGTATCATCACCGAACAGGCACCTCCGTATTGCCCTTCGGCCAAGGGGACAGTAGAGAGCCTCTTTCGCTGGATGACTCAGTGCTTTGAGCGGCGTTTGCCCAACACCAGTTTTGGGATTCATGATGCACACAAAGCAGCGGAGGCTGGGGGAATGACGCTGGAAGAACTCGAATGCTACTTCATCCGCGCCATTGTCGATGATTACCAACAAAACTGGGATGGGTTACGTCGGCAAAAGCGGAACATTCTCTGGGAAGAAGCGGTGCGCCAGACAGGAGTTCCTCAGTATCTGGGAGCCCCAGATGATCTCAAACTTTTGCTGATGAAGGCACAAAATCGCAAAATGAGCAGTCGCGCTTACCACGTTCACGATCGCTCGCGCCTTTCCTTTCAAGGGAACTGGTATGTGAGTCCAGGTTTGCTCAATCGCCTGGCGGGCCGGGAGTTCGAGATCTATTACGATCGCCGCGATGTCAGCGTGATTTACCTTTTTGTGGACGGCAGCTATGTGGGCGAAGCCTACTGCCCCGCCTTCATGGGGCAACGAGTCAGTGAATGGGAGGCGAAAGCCATGCGCCAGGCCGATACGAAAGCTGCAAAAGCCGCCGGAGCGGAAGTGGCGAACGTCCGAGCACAGATCCAGGAAGACATCGAAACCACCAAAAAGCAACGAGGCAAAGCTCTTCGCCTGAAAGAAAAGGCTCGACAGTTTGATCGACAACGTGAGGAGATCCATCCCTCCTCTGTGGTTGAGGCTCTGGAGAGCCTTGCCCCATCTGCCCGAGAAAGTCTCCAGCTCGCCGATGCCATCCCTGACCCGGAGAAGGTGTATTCCTGGGAGCCGCTGGCCATTCGGTATCGAGAAAAGGAGGGCGAGTGGTGATGACGCGCACATTCCCGCTCTTCGATGGCTTCATTGAAACCCCCTTTGAGCGCCGCTTTCAGGCGCTGTTACGTCAGGCATGGCTCCAACGAAGCTGGCATGTGATGGTGGCCGAGCCTGGCTCCGGCAAAACGATGGGCATTGGCGACCTCAGAGATGAGGCGGCGCGCCAGGCCGGAATGGTTGGAGGACGACGATACCCAATACTGGCGGTGACAGCCCCCAAAAATGACCCTCGTGAAGCGGCGTTGGGCAACCTGCTCCTGGGAGCCTTGGGAGTCGGTTCGCGAGGACGCTGGAGCGAACGCAAATATTTGCTCTATGACCTGTTGGGCCAATATGGTGTCGAGTGCCTGGTCGTAGACGATGCTCATGATCTCTCCATGTCGCATCTGATTTTCCTCAAAGAAGTAACCGATCACCTCTTTCTGGCATATCCTGCGCACCCCCTGGGCCTCTGCTTAGTGACCGCCGGTCGAGGGGCATCTATCCCCCTGAAAGATGTCTTCGATCAGCCAGAAACGATGTGGATGCAGTTCCGGCGACGCCTGGATTGTAGCCAGCCGTATTGCCGCGTTGTCAGCCATACCGAGGGAGAAGTGCGGGATATCCTGCTTGCTTTGGAGCAGGTGTATCGCCCATCATTTCCTGCCTTAGATTTGCAGCAGTGGACCGGAAGCATCTACAAATGGCTGACCCATCCGTTACTCGATCCTCAAAAAAGTGGGCGAGTGCTCATGGACCCCTTACTGAAGCTGGTCACAACGGCGCTCAAGTGGTCGTATGCGGAGCGTCAGCCCAATGTTACCTCAAAACATCTCAAAGCTGCTGCGGAACTCCTCACCCTTCGTCGGGACACTATTCAGATCATTGATGCCGAAAACAACCGCTTCAAAGAAAAAGCACAGGAGAAACCGGAGCCAGGAGAAGAACAAGAGAAGCCAAAGCCAAAAGGCAGAAAAGCGAAAGAGCCGAAACAACAGCCTTCTTCCGATGAACCGGAGAACCCTTCTCCGAAATGAGGTCGAACTTTCACCCAAACGTTTTTTGGCTGAAAGTTCGACCAAAGGGGTCTCGGCCCAGGATTTGCGGTCGAAGTTTCAGCCAATCTACCACTATGCAATCTCGTTGCGCATCACGTGGGATGCGCGAAGTGGGTGTTCTGTTCTTCAAAATCGTGCTGTTGTTGCAGCAACAGGGCTTCATCCTGCTCCAGTTTGTGCAAGAACTGCGCCAGAAGTGGCCCATTGAGGGAGATCCGCTTGCCGGCGTGCTGGCGCTGCTGTTCTCGCCACTCGTCCAAAATCAGGTTCCATTCCCGTTCGGATCGTCCATGGACAGAGCCATAGGCGTCAGCAATACACTCGATCCATTGCCCGCCGATGTAGGCATACACCACTCCCATATCGTAAGGCTCATAGCGCACCGCCACCGTTTGCCCAGCCACGTGTGTCGAGCGCATACTCTCGTGCCAGTAGTGTAATCCATTGACCGTAATCCCACGCGAGGGATGAATTTTGACCGTGCCAATCCTCGTGGTAGGTCGCGTTAGCATCAAAAAGTCTTCGGAGTAGGCGATCAAGCGATGCGCGCGAGGGCCAGCAAGCAACATCCCTTGCTCAAACGCTTCCCGAGGACTTTGACCAAGAGCAGGGTGATCCATCTGCTCATACACCTCATGCATATACTCCGAGAGACGGCTCGCAAACCGCTCCAGTGTCCAGACCGCAAGCCGTTTGGGATCAACCTCGCGAGTCATCTGCCGTGACGTTTTGCTGGCCTGGGTATTCCCGCGAAGCTGATTGAGCAATTCAGTCGTAGTCGTGCCAAAGAGGCGCTCGACAACCGAACCAAAATGAGGCTGCTGGCCTGGGCGCTCTAATTTGGTCACAAAACACCGGGAAAGCAGGGACTCGAAGTAGACACTGCCAAACTCCGGGCCGCGATCCACCACCAGTTCCTGGGGAAGTCGTCCGTAGCGCTGGACACAGAGCCGAAAGGCCATCATGGCAGAACGATAGCTGGGAGGATCATAGGTCACGTAACAGGCCAGCATACGCCGACTGTAGGCATCCGTCAGAAACGTTGCCCAGGGCTTTGCTATCGGCTTTCCGGTGACAGAGGACACCAGGACAATATCGAGTTCGGTATGATCCATGTGCGCTCGCGCAAAGGGACGGCCACCATGTCGCGGAGTCGTCTGGTCGAGCGCCCAGAAAAAAGGCGCTGATGCGTAGGTAGCTCGTTTGCCTCGGCGCAGGGTGGTCACCTGTTGATCCTCGAAGGCGGCGCGTTCGCGGTAAAAGGTGCGCTCTCCTACGGGAGCAATGCCTTGCTTCACACTCTCCTCGTGGTAGAGCCGAAAGACCGCCGCAGCCCGTGGGCGATGTGGGACAGCGTAATGGGCGGTCAAATACTCGATCAGCATCTGCCTGGAGGCATCTGGAACGCGCGCATTGCGATTGCCACGTTGCGCAACCTTGTCGAGCAGCCCAAAATAGCCACATCCATACTGTGCTTCTGCCTGGCGAAAGGCAGCCATCCAGTTCTGAATACTGCGCGTGGTCACGGTAATCGCTTCACCACACTTCCAGGCCAGGATGGCGCGTAGTCGTCGATTGGCTGCTTCCAGGGCTTTGGGACCAGCGAGCGACACGATCTCTCGCACCGACTCTTGCAGCGGCGAGGGAGTTGAGGGCGCGACTTCTTTCATCTCTCCTGATGCAATCAGGCGCTGGAAGTGTTCAGACGGCAAGCTGAATGCTGCGCCAATTTCCGGCTGGAGGATGACGGTTGCTGCTTCCATGCTCGCTTCCCAGAGTCGCCCATCGAAGAGGAAGCGCGAAGTGAACGGGGCTGGCACTTCCAGCGCGCGACCAGTGGCCGGAGGAATCTCTGCCACACTCATGTTGAATCCGCAAGTGCTACGAAAAGTTATGCGCTGAATGCGGAAAAGTATTTCGACAAACAACAGCCTTTCCATTGCTGGTGCTGGCGGTCACACATTCACCCGCCCAGGCTGGCTTCGTGGCAGCCCCTGCGCGCCCTGCCCGCCTTGCTTTTTAGCCTGTTCGCGGGAGTGCTGGTGGATCGTTGGGATCGCAAGTGGGTCATGCTGGCGTGCGATGCCGGGCGCGCTATGAGCCTTGCCAGCATCCCGGTCGCTTACGCGCTCCTGATCTTCGCCGTCAACGGTATCGGTTCGATTCTTGGTTCGCTGCTGGCTCCGCACCTGGAACATCGCTTGACGGTCGGACAATCCATTCTGCTGTGTCGCTGGTATTTTGTGTTGATCTGGCCCCTGTACGCGCTTACGCCCTTTCCTCCCGTACTCGGAGCGATTGAATTTGGCACCGGCCTGGTTGATCCGATCGAGGACGTTCCCTACTTCAGCCGTCGTTTGAAACTCATTCCCGACGAACTGCGGGGCAGAGTGCTCAGCGCCTGCCGCCTCTTTCCAGGCACAATGCGCCCACTGGGCTGGCATTGACGGGCATCTTGATTCAGCGTGCCGGCGTCTTCCCTACCATCTGGCTGGCATGGGCGTGGCTATTGGCAACCACAGTTGTCGTAACGGTGATCCCGCAGGTACGTCGCGAACGTGCCATTTAGCCTTTGCGCTTCTCCAGCCGTTCGATCAGCAATGGCAGCAAAACATGATCCTCGCGTGGCTGCCTGACGTATCCATTAATGATTGTACCCGCTTCCCCATCTTTTGCGCGGTAAGCCGGCAGGATGAAACCAAAGCACAAAGATATACGTCATAATATGAAACGACACATAGATACATCTTGATATATCGCCCTATAATGAGAAGAAAGTACTGAAACCCCTTCACTTTCCGTGTGGAACACGGTACAATCTGAAAGTCATACAGAAAGTCATACAGTAGTGTCCATGTACAGTAACGCCTTTTTTCTAATTTATTGATTGTGTTTGCCCTCTTTCCTGTGTATTATCACAGGCCCAAAAGATGGATTCTCCTACGAGAACAAATGCTGTTCGTTTTGCCAGGGATGGTAGAGGAGAATATGATTTTGTACTGTAGAATGGAAATAGCGAAGCTATCACATAAGTGAGGTCTGGGGGTGACCAGCGTCGGTACCCGCCGGTGATCTTCACTGCGCGTTGCAATGAGGTGAATACATGGACGGTAAGGGTGGTCGTGGCCATTCATCCAGGGATGGACGGAAACGACAAAAGACAGTTGTGAAGAATAAACGATCTTTCGCACACTACTTGAAGACGCATATACAAGCTATTCTGGCTGGTGGCCTGGTATTAACCATGGTAGTACTACTCTTCGGGGTATTCAGCCACTTTCAAGGCCCGGCTACAAACACTCCGCCGAGTGGGGAAACAGTCATCGACTATAGTTCATTTCTGACGCAGGTAAAAACGGGTAATATGCTGGCCGTCACCATGCGTGGAAATGATCTTAACGGGCTGTTGATAAAGCCGCTTACCCAGAAGACTGGAGCGGTACCAGCCATTACGCCGAGTCAACGAGCGGCTGACTTTACAGCCTTTAGCCGCTATGTTGGCGCGAGTTCTACCTGGGCCACCGCGTCGCAGGCTCCTGCCATTGATCCGGCGCGACTGGTCTACGCGATGTTGCCTGCGACAGGAGACACGTCACTTGCGCCCCTGCTGGTTGCGGACCACGTGCAGGTGGACACACTTCCGCCAGCTCAGACGCCGCTCTGGCTGTCTATATTGTGGCGAGTTGTGCCTTTTGTTTTCCTGGCACTCATCATCGCGTTGATGTTTGCCCCGCGTTCAGCGGGTCGCTCCTCTTCTCGTGGGATAGATGAGCGTTTCAACCAGATGGGGAAAAGCAAGGCCCGTCTCTTCGAGAAAGGCAATCCGGTGCCCGAACAGAAAAGTCCTGCCGGCGGTAAGACGGCGACGCGTCCGCCCAACGCCGCTAGCAAAGCGGACAACACTTCTGCGTTTAGTGTGAGAAAAACAGGTACCACTACCCCCACGCGTAAAAATCTGGAGCCGCCGGTCACTTTTCAGGATGTAGCTGGCATAGACGAGGTGCGCGAGGAGCTTGAAGAGATTGTGCAGTATTTGCGCAGTTCCGAACGCTATGAACGGCTTGGCGCGAAGATTCCACGCGGCGCGCTGCTGGTTGGTTCTCCGGGTACGGGTAAAACCCTGCTTGCAAAGGCTGTCGCCGGTGAGGCCGGTGTGCCGTTCTTCAGCATGAGCGCGTCCGAGTTCGTGGAGATGTTTGTCGGCGTCGGCGCGAGCCGCGTGCGCGATCTCTTCAGCAAGGCCCGGCAAGCTGCACCATGTGTCGTATTCATTGACGAAATCGATGCGGTGGGTCGCAGGCGCAACGTCAAGGCCATGGGCAATGATGAGCGCGACCAGACGCTTAACCAGTTGCTGGTCGAACTCGATGGCTTCACAGATCGTCAGGCTGTGGTTGTGCTGGCGGCTACCAACCGCGTGGATATCCTGGATAAAGCTCTGCTGCGTCCGGGGCGTTTTGATCGCCATATCAATGTCTCGCTGCCCGATCGTGTTGGTCGCGAAGCTATCCTGCGCGTGCATACGCGTAAGACGCCGCTGCACGAGGAGGTCAGCCTGGAACGCCTGGCTCGCCTCACAACCGGCATGAGCGGCGCGGACCTGGCGAACCTGGTCAATGAGGCTGCTCTGTTCGCTGCCAGGAAGGACATGGAGCGTATAGATCACGAATGTTTCGAGGATGCGCTGGCGCGCGTGCAGCTTGGCGCGCTGCGTCCCATCGTCATGAATGAGCGCGAGCGGCGCATCATCGCCTATCATGAGGGCGGCCATGCCCTGGTGGCCTACCACCAGCCAGAAGCCGATACAGTCAACCGCGTGACGATTTTACCACGCGGGCAGAGCCTGGGTGTCACGCAATTCACCGCCGAGGAAGACCGCTATAACTACAGCCGTCAAACCCTCATGGCGCGCATCGCCGTCGGCCTGGGTGGCCGCGTGGCTGAAGAAATGACCTTTGGCGCGGATCATATCACCACCGGCGCGGAAAATGATCTACAGGTTGTGACCAATATCGCTCGAAACATGGTGACACGCTGGGGCATGAGTGAGCGGGTTGGCGTCGTGTTCGCCGATTATCGCGCAGAAGCTGGCGGCGCTGGTCTTAACATGCGCCGCTTCGATGATGATGCCGTTCCTTCTTATAGCCACGCGCTCGTAGCCGATGCTAATGGTCGTCTCCGACTCACCAGCCAGGAGTTGCCACCACGCCAGTATACCCTTACCACGCCATCTGCCGCTGCAAACAAAGCGAGCAGCTTGACGATGGCGAACACCATCGATGCTGAGGTGCAGCGCATTCTTAACGAGGGCTATGAACTTGCGCGCACTATCCTGCGCGAGCATAATGCCCAGCTTACAAGGCTGGCCGGTGCACTGCTGGAGCACGAGCAGCTTGACCGCAAGCAATTCGAGGTGCTGATGGGGGAGTAGTGTAAGAACAGTACGAATGCCTGCTGAGATTTGCCAACCGAATAGAGTAATGAAGGGGTGGGGAGTCGTCATTGTCCCTACGCACGGCGGGGACGATTGGATGAGATGGGGACGGGTTGGGGACAGGCGCAAGGCCCCCGCATCTGCCCATCCCCACGTCCCTGTCCCTACAAGACGCCGGAGCCGTAAGGTGTACCAACGGGTTAGTACGCGTCACTCCATTTCGCGAACCTCGCGCACCAGTAGAGGGATCAACACAATCACCAGGTTGAACAGGCCGAACACTACGAAGACCGGGGCAGGGCCGATGCGGTCGGTCAGGATGCCGCCCAGCGCCTCGCCGACGGGAATCATGGCGAAGGAGCCGAGCGTGTCGAGGCTGATGACGCGCCCCAGTTTGTCGCCGGGGATAGTTTCATGCAGGATGGTGAAGTAGATTGTATTGAAGAAGGCCAGGCCAAAACCCACCAGCATGCTGGCCAGAGGCGCGATGAATGGGGCCGCGACACGCGGAAAAGGCAGGCCGAACAGGAGAATACCGATGCAGCTCAGGCTGAGCGCGAGATAGGCCAGCAAGCCGCGCTTTTTCACGCGCGTGGCCTGCCCTATTAAGACCAGGGCCAGCATAGAGCCGATCGCCTCGGTCGCGCTAATCACGCCAAGCAGCCAGGCACCCTGCTGGTAGGCGTCATGAATCAGTTTGGGCATCGCGACAGCCAGGGTTGCCATGAAGCCAATATTCCCGATGGCCGAATTGATAATAGTTACCCAGAGCCAGCGCGAGGCGCGCACATAGACCAGTCCTTCCTGGACATCCTCCATGACGCCCCGAAAGCCGCGCCGCTTTACTGGCTGTTCCTCCTGAATTTGAAAGTCTTCGCCAATGAGCATACCTTCGACTGGCGGCTCCTGTATCTCAAGCGGCTTCTTGACGTGCCGCTCAGGGATGCGCACCGGCAGCAGAAAAGCCACCGAGATCAGGAAGCTCAAGGCATCGGCGGCAAAGGCCCCCATCGGGTTGAACAGGGCGATCATCCCTGCGCCCAGTAGTGGGCCTGCGAGTTGCGCCAGGTTGCCGCTGAGCGATATCAACGCGTTAGCCGAGGCCAGATCATCTTTTTCGACCAGGTCAGGAGTTATCGCCATGATGGCGGGATTGAAAAAGCCATCGACAACGCCAAAGATCAACGATTCGACAATCAGGTGCCAGAATTGCAGAAGTCCCATGAAGCCCAGAATACTGATGAGCAGCACGAGCAGGCCGCGTCCGCCATCAGACCAGAGGATAATGAGACGACGCGGCAGGCGATCGGCAGCGACCCCGCCGATCAGGACGAAAATCAGGCGGGGAATCATGCTCGCGATCAGCACAATGCCCATAGCTGTGCCAGAGTGGGTCATGAGGAGAACCTGCCAGGCCAGGGCAATGTTGAAAATACCATCGCCCAGGTTTGAGATAGTCTGGCCAATCCAGATCATGGCGTAGGGTCGCGATTTTAAGGCGCGGGCGAATTGCACTCGTTTAATGGGAGATCATCCTTTGCTGATTACTGTGAGACTTCTCGCGCGTACAGTATACATGAAAAAGGATGGCAGCAAAAGTCCTGTGCATCAGGAAAGGGCGATGATTCGCGCTTCGCCCCATTTGCTTTCCCACTGCCATTGTTGCGTGGCGCTCTCAAGATGCATCGTGCAGGCGCTGGCATCTTTCACGGTGCATTGCGCGCTCAGGATATGTGCTCCCCAGGGAAGCGGCCCTAATTTGTAGGATGCGCCGGGGCGGCGTAAGGGCTGTGGCAACATGGGCGCGACGCTGAGAAGACCGGCTTCCTCTTCTTGCAAGCCCATGATGTAGCGGATGACCAGGAAGATGCTGAGCGCGCCCCAGCCGTAGCCCTCGATGCCAGAGTTTACGTAATCGACGTTGTATTTCTGTTGAACGAGGCGGCGATTTTCACGCGTGATGCCGGGGATATTGCCGTATTCATCGCGTGCGCGGCTGTCGATACTGCGATAAGAGGCATCAATGAAGCGATAGGCCAGTTCGGCAGCTTCGGGCAACATAGCGGCGGTCCTGGCGGCTTCGGCCACCATCATCAGAATGGGAGGCCAGCTTAACGGTCGCCAGTAAGGGTTATTACTCGGTGGCTGGGCCAGGGCCGGGCGCAATTGCTCGATGTGGCCCCGGTCGGCTACTCCGCAGAAGACAGGCGAAAGGTGCATGGCATCCTGCTCGGCTGACCACTCTCTGGCGACGGAGTCGTAGTCGCGGAACCAGCCATCGTGCCACATCAGACGCGTTCTGGTGGTAAAATCGTTGGCAACCTTTTGCCACCAATCGGCTTCAGTCTTGAGTGCTATCTCGCCTTCACCGCCCTCGTCAGCGAGCAAGGTCGCCCAGCGTGAAAGAAGTGCCGCGCCCTGAGCCATACTTGCCTGCAAATCGACGGGGCGCACGTGTTGAATAATGCTGCCGCCGGTTTGCTGTGTACCAAAGCGCGTAGAAACATCCTGCCCGCTTTCCCACGAGCAGGCATAGCCCAGCCAGCCCTCGCCATCGCTGCGGTGTTCCAGCCACCAGCGCAGGTATGCCGCCGCTCCCGGATAGAGGCGGCGCAGCCAGGCTCGATTCCCCGTGCGGCGGAAAAGTTGATCGCAACACCAGAGAGGATAGCCCCATTCGGGCGCGGTGCCACAAATTTGCCCGTCGTCGGCTACCATGTTAAAGCTGCCGTCCTCGCGCATGCATGGCAGGTTGGGGCGTGGAGACGCTTCAAAATGACCCAGGATGGCGCTGGCTGCCAGATCGGGGTCGGCGTAACTGAGAAAAAGTACATCCATTGCTGCTTCGGCCAGTACCGTTCGTGGAGCCTGAATCTGCATACCGTCCCAGGGGTGCGGGATAATACCCGCCGGTGGACGCATAATCATGCGCAGTGTTTCAAAGTCGTAGTTGAATCCGCGCCGCCAGCTCGCGGGCCAGTCGCCTGAGAGTTGCGGGGCATGCTGCCAGAACTCTTCATCCTCGCTGCGCAACTTGTTTTCCGTGCCGGATAAGTGCCCGATCTCCTGTTGCCACATTTGCAGTGATTGATCTAGCGAAACGCCGCGTGCCAGCGCTGCATGCATGACGCAGGTAGATGGAGAGGCACCGCCAAGTACCAGAGAGCAGGGTAGAGCCAGCGAGCGCAGTTGCCAGCCGCTTTCCTGCTCGCGCTGTGTGATTGCCGGTGGATGCAGGCGCGCTCCCTGCGCCCAGGCGTTGATGTCATCAAGTGTCACTCCAAAACCCATAGCTCCCCAGGTAAGCGAAGTATCACCAGCGGCGCGCGCGCCATGCGTGAAGACATCGCCCTCGCTGGCGATGCCCAGCATGCCGTAGCCCTGCTCGCGCTCCTGCAGCGCGTAGAGTCCATGTTCCCACGCGCGGCTGGTGTTGGGATTATGCGTGTGCAGGTGAATGAAGTAACAGGTCACGGGAAGAGGCGCGGTCGAAGCTGTGCTCAGGGTCAGGATGCAGCCGAGGACATGCTCTTGTGCCAGGAAGTAACGCGCAGTGAGGGTCAGTCCATATTTGTGTACAACGCAGGAATATTCAAACCGATTTTTAGTATGTAACGAACTGTTTATAATGCATTTATTGTGGCGAAAATCATCGAGTGTGATCAATGTGGTCTTGCCTATTTGCAGTCCAATGGTGAGATGAGCGGTGTATTGAAACTGGTTATTCACATAGCTGCCCAGGTTGGGCACGTGCCAGCCCATACCGAGCGGTTCTAATGAGCGCAAAACGCCGCCGGGATTGAGTTTCCAGGAGTGATAAGGGTTGTCGAGGTAGCCAAAGGGGGTGAAGTCGTCTTGAGGAACCATGGCACTTTACTCCATCCTTAGCTCACCATATCTTCGGTGAACCAGGCCCAGCCGCCTGGGTCGATGTAGATGCCAACTCCAACGCGGTGCAGCGTCGTACTGGTCAGGTGGATGCGGTGCCAACCGCTGGGCGGCTCGTTAATCATGCTTTCCTGCACGGCGTAGATGTTGGCCCAGGGCGGATTGGATGGGCCGGCCAGGCCAATGTTTTCGCCGCAATCGGTGTAGCCAGCGAAGCCTTCGTTGGCGATGCGCGTGCATTGGTCGAGACCATCGGGGCAGGTATGGCTGAAGCCGCAGTGGTACATATTCCAGCTATGCAAACGCGCTCCCCCGGCCAGCGTTGCATTCCAGACAAATGCGTACAGCCCGCGCGCAGCACGATCCTGGTTCATCTGGTTAAAGAGTTGCTGGGTCAGTTGAGTTTCTTCAGCCGTTAATGCCGGAGGCGCGCCCCATGGCGCAGCCCCTGTACCCGTGCTGGGAATGTTAGTAGGTGGCGCGCTGGGATGATACGTTTGAGCTGGTTTAGAAGGCTGAGTAGGGGTGGACGATGGTTTGACAATCTGCCTGGGAATGGTAATAGGCGGCGAAGGCGCTTGCTGCTGCGCGATACTCAAGCTATCGCCCGTGATCGGTTGTACTGGTACTCCCTTGCTGGCCTGACCTGCTCCACATGCTGTAAGCAACGCCATCAAGCAAAGACTCATTAGTAACCAGAATTTTCTTTTCACGCGCAATCAGACCTCCCTGTCAGCTTTAGCGGGTCAGCAGGTATTTTTGACAAGATTCTTCTTGAACTACTTTTGGAGTGTAGCACATAAGGTATATGAACGAGCAAGGCTGAGAGATTAGCTGGTACTTATGGAGGATAGAGTGGTTTAGAAACGGCGTGTAATCACAGTCGCGCTCATATCATCTGGTTTGGCTCGTATCGTGATAAAGCGTTCTTCGCGAGATCGAAGCAGGGAGCGTTCGACAAGGTTGCGCGCGGCTGCATGGCGGGAAGAAGTGCGCAAAATATCCTGGATTTCGAGATCGGTGAGATTGTCATGAATGCCATCAGTGCAGAGCAGGACGCGATCACCTATGGCGATGGGAATTGAATTGAGATGTATGTTCGGCGGAACTGGCCCGCCGAGGGCCTGGGTGATACCACCGCGCAAGCGGAAATAACTAAATTCCACATCAGTGAGGTCCTCGGCGCGCATAGCCTGGTCAATGCGCAGGGCGTTCTCCTCTTCGACCATCTGGCTTTCCACCAGTCTGCCCAGCAGGCCGTCATCAATAGTGAGTCGTTTGAGAGGCTCATTTTCGTGTAGCAGGTAGACGCGGCTGTCGCCGACGTGCGCGTAAAACATGGTATATTCATTGCTATTGGACTCGTGACAGAACATTGCCATGGCGACAGTAGTAGCAAGATCATCGGTGCCAGCCTCGCGCGCTCCCTCGGTGCGCACCTCTTCGTCGGCTGCTTCAACCAGGCGCTGCAAGACGGCACAATAATCAGCAGTGCTGCAATCAACGAGGCCTTTCTTTAGTTGCTGCCCCTGCTGTATTTCGCGTAATTCCTGGTGCCACCTGTGCAGCGCAGCGCGCCTGGCGGTTTGAGATGCGATCTCCCCGGCTGCGCTTCCCCCAACGCCATCGAACACAGCAGCCAGCCCGCTGGCCTGCTCAAAAAAGAGACTGTCTTCATTGCGCAGTGGGTGCCGTTCGCAGGCAAGAGTATGTTTAACAATTTTAAATGGAAGATGGTTGTCAGAGATGCCCTGCTTGTGACGAATATTTTTATGTTGCGACATCGATGTCGGTTGCTGCCTTTCGCATTGTGTTAAAACATCGGGTATAAGTGTGGCGCGTGGCCTCTATATAAAGTCGTTTATTCAGTACCGGCGCTGCTAGTAACGCGAGTCCATGCTTCTGATTTCCATTAAGAAATATATGTGTGCAAGTATAACAGATAGTGGGATCAAAAGAAAAGAGCATTGGCAGTAAAAAAATGACAAAACTTCACACTTTGAAGCTTTTCCCTGCAATTTGCTCGCTTCAATCGAAGTCGGAGTGTCATTTGGGAAAACTCATACATGTGTGATATAATCCCCTCACCAAACCAGACACCTTAGCATTTGCCCTGGAGTATTCTGATTTGTCATTAGAGCAACCATGGGAACAGCACGATCCCTATAGTTTAGACGTTCCGAAACACCCACGTTATCTTGTTTACGAGCAAGCAGATGCTTTAGATATGTTAGTAACACCATCCCCGCCAGAGTTACAGAAACAACTGATGCAAGCATATCACGAAGTGAAATCCCAGGGAATAGCGCCTGTTTTATTTATTCATGCTGAAAGCATGCAAACAGAAAAAACGAAAAACATGAAACTGTTTGCCTGGTATATGCAACAGCAGGGACAACGAACAGTATTCCTGATCCCACAAAATGGCCTGGGAGATGAGGGACAAAAAGGTGAAACTCCCGATACGGGATATATTGTGAGCCGGGCTTTCCCTGAAAAGAAGACCCCGGCGCTTGTGATAACCTCAAATAGTCTCCATAAAATTAAAGATCAACTTGCTCGAAGAGGCATAACACGCGCAACAGCAGATATCATTTGTATCGATGAAGTGCAATTATGCACCAACCAGGCACACTATCAAGCAGTCGCAGGGCTGTTAGAATTACAGCAGGCCGGATTTACCGTGGTTATCAATGGCATTGATTATGATTTCAAAGCAGATCCCTTTACGCATATGCATCACCTGTTGCTCATGTCTCGTTTCTTACCTGGCTGGAATGTTTTCCAGCTTGCAACCCAGTGCCAGCATTGTTCACATCCAGCGCATGGCTCGCGGCGAATATTAACCTTTCCAGATGGCCGTAGACAAATTGCGGATGCGACGTCCCCTATCGTTATGGCAGGATTAAGTCACTACTACGCGGTTTGCGATATATTTCATAAGCCGTGTACAAGATTAGAAGCCACGGAAGAACATGTGCGCCCGCCCTTGCCGACAACGCTTACCTTAGAGCAAATACAGCAGACACAGTGGATGAAGGAGACTTTAGCGCATTTCGGCATCAAACTTTAATCTGTACTGGGAATAAATTGAATGTGCCTGCAATGCCCTTTAAGACTTGAGTAAACCTGCTGTGGTGGTATAGTATAAACGGTCTTCTATCGCACTATCGCAGTGAAGCTTAAGAGGCAAAGTAAGCCACGCGCAACAAAGAAAGGGATTCTGCCAGTGATTCATCATGTACTTGTCCCGACCGACGGTTCAGAAAATGCGGAGCGTGCTGTGCGTTTCAGCGCCGAGGTCGCAGACCGCCGCCAGCAGGCAGAAGTCACTGTCATCTATGTTCACCTGCGAACGCTGCCACATGTCCCTCTCGCGGCGTCTGTGCTGACACCTGAAAGCCTGTTGGAACAGGAGCAGGGCCTCATAGAAGAGCCAAAACCAGAAGAACTCGCGCTGGTCCAGGATATAGTAAATCGTGCTGTGGCCGAGATACGCAACCTGGTAACTTCTCCTGAGGTGACTGTCTCTGGCCGCGTGGTAGTAAGTAATCGTGTGGATGAGGGTATTTTGAAAGCAGCCCAGGACACCCAGGCGGATATCATCGTGGTTGGTACGCGCGGCCTCAGTCTGTTACGCGGCGCTATTATGGGCAGCGTCAGCCATTCTTTAATTGAAAAAGCCACCTGTCCTGTCCTCATAGTCAAGTAGAAAACCGTAGCATAATGGATGTTGACGCGCTAAAAACACGCGAGCCTGTTGATTACAAAGAGCAGATCAAGTATGTCGTGCTGGACGAGGAGCGCTTTGTGCGGCTGACCCTGAAAGGTCAGATACGCGCACCGCTCCTGCCCTGGCGGCAGGTGATGGTGCGTCCTGTGCTGATTAAGAACGAACGCTATCTCCAGTTCTCGTACTTTACACAGAAACAGGACATCACGAAGAACTATCGCGGTAGTGAAGCCGGGGAAAAGCTTGACGAGCTGCTGGCGTTGCCCTTTCATACTATCTCCGCGCAGTCCTTCAGCGGGACAGTGCAGGTGCAGTTCACGAAGAAAGGCAAAGCAGTGGTACGTCGCGTGGCAAGCGAAGCTGCTGCGCAAATTCCTGACCTCACGCACGATCAGCGTAAAAATCTGCTGCTGCCAGCCGACCGGCCTGATGCCTTTTTGCAAGCTACCGGCATTATGGATGCTCAGGGCAAAGTGCGGCCCGCTATGCAGGACAAGTTTACGCAGGTCAACGAGTTCCTCAAGCTGCTCGAACACACAGGCGAACTGGATCGCTTTGACAGGTTGCCCGTGCAGATACTCGATTGCGGCTGCGGTTCCGCTTATCTCGCCTTCGCGGTCTATCACTACCTCAACACGGTGCGGCAAATTCCAGCACGCCTGGTGGGGGTCGATGTCAACGAGTCTCTGATCCAGAAAGATACACAGCAAAGTGAACATCTGGGTTTCTCAGAGGTGTGTTTTCAGAAGTCGGCCATTATCGATTATGTGCCTGAGACTGCGCCTGATATCGTGCTGGCTCTGCACGCCTGCGATACGGCAACCGACGAGGCGTTGTACCAGGGGATTACCTCTGAGTCGCGCCTGATTCTCGCGGCTCCGTGCTGCCACCACCACTTGCATGAACAACTGCGCGCGGTTGCACCCTTTGCCCCCATTTTTCAGGATGGTATTCTCAAAAAACGCCTCGCCGATATCCTGACCGACACCTTTCGCGCTCTTATCCTGCGTATCATGGGTTACAAAACCGATGTCGTGGAGTTCATCGCCGCCGAACATACCGATAAAAATCTGATGATTCGCGCGATCCGGCGCGCGCAACCCGGCAACCCCGTCTATGTCCAGGAGTACCTGGATTTGAAGCGCTACTGGGGCGTAACACCTTACCTGGAAACGCTGTTAGGCGAGAAGCTAACGGAGCGTTTTTTATAGGAATTTGCCATCTTCATGTTCATCGATCAGGCCCGCGATGCGCAGAAAGTTCTCGAACATGACGCGCGTGTGCTCGCGGTAGAGAGGGTAGAGCTTCTCGCTGTCGCAGATGAACTTATCGGCGGCGGCGTCTCCTACTGAGTTGACGATTTCCTGGCGGTATTCGGGATAATGAAGCCAGGTGTCGAGCATGGCGGGCGTTAGCTCGATGTGAAACTGGGTGCCGTAAGCGTTGCGACCATAGCGGAAGGTCTGATTCTGCGTATGCGGATTGGTTGCCAGTTGCACAGCCCCAACGGGAATATCGAAAGTGTCCTCGTGCCAGTGAATGACCTGTTGATAGCCGGGCAATCCCTTGAAGAGTGGGTCTTTTTTGCCTTCCTCTGTGAATTGCACCTCGTAAAAACCGATGGAGGGGCTGGTGTGCTTTTTTACACGCGCTCCCATGGCGCTGGCCAACAATTGTCCGCCCAGGCATAGTCCAAGATAGGGCACTTCCTGCTGTACCGCGTGACGAATTGCCCTGGTGACACCAACAAGATAGGGGTAGGTATCGTTGTGGCCCACGTGCTGCGGGCCACCCATGGCGAGAAGAGCATCATAGGTCGTTGGATCTGGAACAGGTGATTCCTCTACATTGACGATATCGCAGGTGATAGCGTGTTCCTGCATAATCTCGCCCAGATAGCCCGGAGGATCATCCCAGACAAACTGGAGCGCCAGCACTCGTTTCATGCGTGAAATCCTTTCCCTTGCTTATGACTGCCCTTTACACTGTATCTCGACCTGCCAAGTCTGGCCAGCTTCCAACACCAGGGGCCAGAGCAGCGTCAGGCTACTTCCCTGGTGGGTGCGCTCGAAGCCAGCTTCCGAACCGGAGACGATATCTATTGAGAAACGCCATAGCGTAGCGGCTTCGCTCAGCGAGAAGGCGATGTCCTGTTGTATCCATTGATTGCCGATATGGAAAGAGCTAACCTCTGTCACTTCGCCTGTGCTGTCAAAATGCCCATTCTCCAGATCACGTCCATCGACGCGATAGTAAGCCTGGCCGTTCGAGCCTCCGCCGAGCAGGTTAAAGTTCCATTCGCAGCCAAAACGTGTTTGCAGGCGAGTAGCGCCTTTGTTTTCGATGAGATAATGCACGCTCAGCTCCTCTTCTCCGGGTGGGATGAAGAGCGTCTTGGTGACATGTACAGGCAGCGGGCCAAGCGCGCCAGGCCGTCGTATCTGACCATCACGCTGGAGCGCGACAGTAAGTCCATCGGCGTGCTGCTGGACACCCACTGCGTAGGGCTGTTCGACGAAATTGCCGTATTCTTCAAATTGCCCCTGCGCGAAGCTGGTCAGATTGGTACCCGCGTCGAAGAAATGATCTACCAGGCTGTAGCGGCGATAGCGATCAACCACGATGTAGCGGTCGAGACCGGCTTCTTTAGTTGCGACAGTAGTGTGTGGTGAGGCGACTTCCGAGTTTGTACCACTCGCTTCGTCAGGCTGCCCATTCTGTTGGCGGCGGCGTTCTTGCTCGAAATCACGCAGCGTCTGGTGGTACCCCTCCTCGCGGCGTGTCATGACGCACAGCAGGTTATGCATGCTGCGCCGCATATCCCACTCGAATAAGGTGCCGCCGCGCTGCGCATCGATATAGAGATTCTGGCGATCGCCTTCAACCAGCAATTCGTCCTGGCTGTCGCAGTCAAAGTCGGTAAACTCGTAGCGTTGCCATGGGTCTGTCCCCATGTTGAGAGCATCGGCTGCGTTTTCCGCTTTGATGAGGTAATGGTAAATAGCTGAGCGCACGTGGTTCATGTAAATTCCACCGAAGAGGCCGTGCCAGTAAGTATCATTAGCCTGCGCCTTCCACAGGTCTACTACTCCTGCCTCCGCGCTCGCTCCAGCCTTATAGACGGCCTTGTGCGCGCGCAGCATTTTCTTGTGCTGGTTATTGACCTCGCTATAGCGCACCATGAAGTTGCGCCAGAAGCCGCCGCGCATGAACTGCAGGATGTCGTCGCGATGTTCTTCTTCCAGCGTGTGCAATAGTTTCCCAAAAGCATACGATTTTTTGGCGGGCAAAGCCCATTCGTTCATTTCATTGTAAGAGGAGGTGGGGATATAGACGCGTCCCAACGCGGGGTAATCGCGCGCATACTCGCCGAGCGGTGTGCAATGCAGCCAGTTGCTGTTCATTTCAAGCTGGCTAAAAAAATCATCGATCCAGCCACCCTGCCTGTTTGGCCCCCAGCAATGCTCCTGAGTGCCAGGCCAACTACCAAATTTCTCCCCATCGTCGCCCATCACGACGATGCGCTTGCCATCGGGAGTCGCCAGATCGCGCATAGCTTGAATAGTTTCTGAAGCCGGTCGCCAGGGGATGGTATAGCGCAGCGTTTTGCTGGTTGCGAATACCTTGAGCACGCTGCCTTGATCTTCTGTGGCGTAGTAGCCGAACAGATCGCTATCGTCTAGCCCGGCACCTTTGAGATGGGAATCATCCAGAATCGTCCACTCGATACCTGCTTCGCGTAAGATGCGCGGCAGACCCGGTTCCCAGACGCGCTCCGCTATCCACATTCCGCTAGCCTGCGCGCCAAAGTCGCTTGCCACGCGTTGTGTGAGGCGATGGATTTGCGCGAGCTTATCGTCGTCAGGAATGGCGGGCAGAATCGGTTCGTAGTATCCACCGCTGAGAATTTCAACCTGCTTGCGCTGCACGAGCGCCGCGATACGTTTCAGGAAATCGGGCTGCGCCTCCTGCATCCAATCGAGCAGCGAGCCGGTATAATGCAGCGAAAGGCGCACTCCTGGATGCCGTTCCAGCGCCTCAATCAAGGGCAGATATGCTTCATCGTACACCTGTTGAAAAACCCAGGGGAAATTACCGACCGGTTGGTGATTATGCAGGACTAAGCCAATATGGATAGAACTCCGTTGTACAGTTGTCATAAACCTCACCTAAAGAATGATCTTCGTATTTGATACCAACTATAGCTTAAAAAGCCGGAAAGGGTCAAGCATTGGTGTCCCCTCGAAAACAAGCGTACAATTTCAAGTGTACTTGAAGTCAAGAGGGGAGAATGCCGAATTTGCCTGCCCCTGTCCTCCGCGAGTTGTCTTTGAAACACAACTACGCGTGTCTTGAAAACTATGCCCTTGCACACAAAGCTGCTATACTGAAATGTACTTACCAGAAAACTATGAAGGATGCAGGCGTATTACTAACGGGCGCTGCTTATGATGAATGATATGCATACAATTAAATTATTACTGGTGGACGATCATGGGCCATTGCGAAAGGCATTACGCGAAGGATTACAGGCGACCGGGGCGGTACAGGTGCTGGGCGAGGCCGCGACTGGACGCGAGGCCCTGGCACGCGCCCTGGAACTTGATGCTGACGTGATCTTGATGGATGTGCAATTGCAAGACCCGCAGGCCGGACGCAAAGCCTTGAGCGGCGTGGGCGCGGCCATCGCCATCCGCCGCGAACGCCCGCGTATGCCGGTGGTCTTCTATTCCATCCAGGATGACGACGACTACTACCGCGAGTTTCGCGCCTCCGGCATCCTGACGCACTATGCCTACGTGCGCAAGAGCAACTACTTGCTGCCCGGCATGCTCGTACCTCTATTGCGCGACGCCATCAACGGGCGAAGCCTCGTCGATCCCGAAATCGAAGATCGCGTGCAAGAGGTGCGCGACCTCGATGAACAATCCCCGCGCGCCCTGCTGGAACCCAACGAACTGCGTGTGGCCGAACTGGTGGCGCAGGGCATGACCAACGAACAGATCGCCGCCCGTCTCAACCTGCACGACAAACGCGCCGTCAGCCGCACCAACGGACGCATCTACGCCTCCTGGGGCCTTAGCGAAACAGCCGTCGATGACAAGGTTGCACGCGCAAGAGCTACCCTGATCTATACGCTCAACCGCATGATTATGTGGGGTGAGGATGGCGTCGCGCTGGTGCAGGATAGGCGTGGGGAGTGGGTTCCGTTGTATAAGGAGGAGTGATATGGGTATCACATCCCTATTACGACCGGCCTATATATTGCTGACCTGCTTGCTGGCATTATCTATCTTTAACCTGATAGCGTTTCTCTGGCTGGCCTTTACGGTATGGCTGAATGGCGATCGCAAGGCGGGCATTGCGCGGCTGGGAGTGGTTGGACTGGGATTGTCGGCGCTCTTCTTTTACATACAGGCGTTGCTTATAGCCAGCCCGCTCACGCAGCCATCGGGCCTGGTGAGCCAGGATTTCCTGTGGCATCTCATCTGGTTGCCTGCCCTGGGTGTTCCTTACATCTGGTTCGCCATAGGTCTGTATTATGCCGCGCTCATCAATCAAAAATGGCGCAGACGCCGCCCTTATCTGCTGGTCTTCAGCGCCCTGCTGGGTGGGACTGTCCTGGTATTCCTGCTCGTGAACCATTCGACCTTCACCTACGCTGGCGCGCTGGGGCTGATTGTCTCGAATGATGCCTTGAATGATATCCGCAATGGCATATTCTCAACGCCTGTAGTGTTATCCCTGCTTTTTCTCTGCTATGTCACCTTTTGCGCTATTGCACCCTGGTTCACATTGGGGCGTATCAGCCGTTTGTTGCGCGTGTTCTGGCGTTTCCTGGTACAGCGAACTCCCCGTAAAGCAGGATTACGACACGCCCTGGTCGATGCATTCTGGGATGACCCGCGCGACAAAAATCTGCTGGAAGATCCACATCTTTCCTGGTACCTGGCTCGTCCGGGTCTGCTGCTGGCCGCGCTGCTCATGGTACTGCTGACCACGACGCTGGGAGTGCTGGTAATCCAGTCAATCGTTGTCTGGCTGCAACATCCATCTGCTCCTGTCCCGCGTCAAGTTCCCGTCAAAGTGGTATTCGCCAGTGGTAATTTTATCCCCTTGAACCTGGTCATCATGGATTTGTGCGCGACGGGCGCGGTAGCGCTGGTGATTCTCTTGATCGGGTACTCAATCGTGCGACATGGTATTCTGATCGAACGCTCCCTTTCGCGGCGTGGCTTTTTTGAACAATGGAGCGGTACGGTGATTGTCGCGACCTGCGTGGCTATTTTTATAGCCTTGCTGGTCTTCATAACACATAGCAACGTTGGCGGTCTCTTGCTGATTACTTCACTGGCGACCGGCGCGTATGCCCTTTTCACCTGGAGCAGTTATACCGCGCACGACCGCTACGTTGCCATGCTGGGACCATTCGTGCGCAGCACCAGCCTGCGTCACTGGCTGAATACCGATCTCCAGAAGACCGAAAAGGACCTGGAGCACCTTTTTTATCACCTGTGTCACAACGTGCTGGGCGTGCGGTGCGCCTATCTTGTCGTGCTGGCCGGCACGGTCAGGCGGCGTTTCAGCTATCGCTGGCCTATGCCATCTGTTGCAGGCGGGGCGTTATTCCAGCCCGTGGGAGACAAAGCGCCGCTGGAAAAGGGCGAGGTATCCTGGATGCGTAATGGCGCGTCGGAAACACCGTCGCGTATCCAGCTATTCGTCGATGATGAACCTATGATATGCTGGGTGCTGCCCATCCATGACGAGCGCGGCCTGGTCGCTACGCTGTATCTTGGCCCGCTCGAAGACGGGGGCGCGCTGACCGACGAGGATATGAACCTGGCACACGCCTGCGGGCAGCGCATCCTTGACACGCTTGGCGATCACGAGGCCATGCAAGCCGTGGCGGGACTGCTGCGCCGCCGCATCGTCGATGTAAAGTTGCTGGGAGCGCAACAACGGCGCGTGCTGCATGACGAAATCTTGCCTCAGATGCACCTGGCCCTTTTGCAACTGGAAACGCTGCGTTCGCAGTCGGCTAACGGCGCTACACCCGCGCCCGGTCATGAAGAGGAGCGCGCGCAGGCCGTTGATGAAACTATCGCGCTCATATCAGACACGCATCGCCGGTTGGCAGCCATGATGCGCGCCACTGCTCCCAGCGCGCCCCATCGTCTTGAACAAGATGGCATGCTTAGCGCTATTCGCACCATGCTGGAACAGGATTTTCAGTATGCCTTCGACGAGGTGGAGTGGTGTGTGTCCGATGAGACAGCCGCGTACATCGATGAAGTCATGCCGCCCGCTATCGCCGAACTGGTCTTTGCCGCGGTACAGGAAACGCTGCGCAACGCGGCCCGTCACGCGCGTGGCTCGGACGAGCATCGCCAACTGCGCCTGCTCTTCAAGGCAGCATGGAACAAAGCGGATCATAGCCTGGAAGTCGTCGTCACCGATGATGGGGTGGGTATCACCTCGGCCACCAGTTCTACCAGTGGCACAGGCGGCGGCCTGCTCACTCACAGCGCGCTGCTGGCTATCGCCGGAGGCAGCCTGACCATCAAAAGCTCCCCCGGCGAAGGCGTCACCGTGCGTATTCTGCTGCCCGCAGGCTCGCTGCGCTAATACCACATACCATATTTTGCCGCATGTGATGCGGTAGGTTGTAAATAGCTTTACGGTGAGCAGACTCACTATAATTTTCATGCTGTGGCGCGCTCGTATTCTACGGGAGGAAAGACTATAATGGTAGGAGAGTAAAAAAGCAACACTAAAGACTATGAAGAGGGTGACATATGATACTTGTAACTGGAGCAACAGGATATATTGGCAGACACCTTGTAACGCGGCTTGCTCAAGAGGGGCTGCAAACGCGCTGCCTTGTGAGGTATGCCAGGCGCGCGGCGAGTATATTGCCCGCTGCTCAGGTAGAACTTGTGCAGGGTGACACCACGCAACCCTCAACGCTGGAGGCAGCATTGCAGGGTGTGGATACAGTGGTGCATGCAGCTTTTATAACCGCGGATCACAAACAATCAAACGGAAATCACTATTACGAAACCAATGTGCAGGGAACCGCGCATCTGATTAAGGCGGCGCAGTCGTCAGGCGTCAAACGTGTCATCGAGATGAGCGGGTTGGGTACCAGACCAGATAAGCCCGGAACCTATATGCAGGGGCGCTACGAGGCAGAACGCATGCTCAAGGAAAGCGGCCTGGATTGGACGATCATTCAGCCGTCGGTGTTGTTTGGGAAGGATGCCCCGTTCATCAAAGGCCTGGCCGATCTGATACGGACCTCGCCCGTTGTGCCTCTCATCGGCGGCGGCAAGATACAATTCCAACCCATTTATATTGAGGATGTTGTGACGGTTATCGTGAAAGTCTTGCAAGACCCTGAGCATACCAATCACAAAACTTATATTATTGGTGGTCCTGAGTACTACACCTTTACCCAGGTCATCGATGCCCTGTTACACGTCATGCATAAAAATCGCATCAAAGCTCCTGCTCCGAACGCGCTTGTCGCTGTGGGCGCAGCCGTAATGGAGGCCGTGTTGCCCAAACCGCCTTTGACGAAAGCGGCGATGACGCTTTTTACTTTTGACAATATCACGGATATCAACTCGGTTGAGCGCGATTTCGGCTTCAAGCCGGTGGCGTTCAGCACATACCTGCAACAACAGGGAGTTTGACTGCCTAAAATACCCAGGACTCAAACTCAACAATGAGCAGATATCCCAGGTATCTTTTTGTCCTTCAATCCCGAACGGGTTGATGAGCATAACATAAGAGAATTGTTACTGCCACAAAATTACCTTTTTCTCTTTTGATGGACGTTCCTCAAATACTAATGTCCTTACTTAATTTGCTTCTTTCGGAGTATCTTCAATCAAATCGGTTGTGGGTACTTCTAAAGCCTCCGCAATCCTGTTTATTGTGTCGGTGCTAATTATTTTGTAGGGGTTATTGAAGATCTCTCGAATAACGTGATAGCTTACCTCAGATTTCAATGAAAGACGATGCATGGATATTTTCTTAGCCTGAGCAACTTCTTTGACCTTTAAGCGCAGCATTCGATAGACCTTTTTTCTTTTTATCATACCAGTAAGTAAATACCCTGGGTATTCCATTGCTAAGTAGCAACTTTGAAATACATATTTCAAAGTTGCTACTTATATTGCCTAACTGCGGGTTATTGTGGTAATCTTTCCAATGGATTGCTGATGATGATGAGGCTTTATAGCGTGTGAGTCATTACGACAACTATCTGAAGTAGAAAAGAGGACGATTAATGAAACAGCCCCATTGGCGCATTGGAGCGACGAAACTTCCCTGTCTGATGTTCACCCTGGATGAATTGTTGCTTTTGAAGAAGTCTCTCGTGCTGCTGAAGCAACTGCTGGTAACGAACCAGGAACCACTCTCCAATAGTGAGTTTGCCCATGAGACAATCATGAATCTGCAAAGAAAACTGTATCAGATAATGGGAAGTTTTGAATATGGCGAAGGGGTGCCTCTCGACAGGAGAAAGAAAAGATGCAATGCATGGAATTGTGCAGGAAGTTGGCTCCGCTCAGGAAGCCACTAGACGAAGGCGTTACACACTGCCCTGCTAATGGTGTATAATACGGCGGGAAGTACCTCAGTAGTACGACAATGGAGGGTTTTGTGTCCGCAACGTCTGAATCCCCTGACATTCCTGATCCTGCATCGAAAGCAAATAATGACTTACGCACGCTTGGCGATTGGTTGGTGCGCATTGCGCGTATGCTGCACGAACACACGCACAAGCTGGAAATAGCTGTCGAGGGAACCTACGCGGGCGAAAGTAGCGATCCGCGCGTCAGGTTACTGGGCGATTCATTGCGTATATCTCGCAAGGCGGACCTGGAACTGGGCAGGTTGAACCAGGCGGCACAGCGTGTGTTGTTGGAATTGCAGGAACAGCTAGCGCAGGCGCAGGTGGCCCAGGATCATCTACACGAGGTATCATCACAACTCCCACCGATTGTTCAGCCAACTCCCAGCACTTTGGAGCGCGAACACGCAGCCCTTAACACCAGCATCAACAATTTGAAACGTAACGAGCTTGAAACCCTCTACGATATCGCGCGAATCCTCAATTCCACGCTCGTCTTTGATGAAGTGCTGCGGCGTGTGATGGACGAGGTGATTCGCGTGGTTGACGCGGAGCGCGGCTTTCTGGTGCTGCTAAACCCGGAAACTATGGAACTGACCTTTCCCATTGCGCGTGATAAACAGGCGCGCACCATCGATCCCGGCGAGTTTAAATTCAGCCGGAGCACCGTGGCGCGCGTTGTGCGCGGAAGACAACCCGTGCTTACAGATGATGCGCAGGTTGAGTTGGATATGCAGGAGAGCATTGTAGCCTATGGTATTCGCTCGATTATCTGCGCTCCACTCGTCGTGCGTGATAACTGCATCGGAGCCGTCTATGTCGATAGCCGCATTAGCGCCAACCTGTTTGGGCCGAAGCACCGCGACCTGCTGGTAGCGTTCTGCCATCAAGCGGCCATCGCTATTAACAATGCGCGCCTGTTTGACGAGCTAAACAGGGCCATTCGCCAGGTCGAAGAAGATAAACAATATATGGATAACATCTTCACCTCAATCGCGAATGGCGTGATTACCACCGATCCAACTGGCATTATTACCAAGTTTAATGCTGCCGCCGGTATGATCCTGCGTATCAATCCATTTACAGCAATCGGGCGGCATTATCGAGAGGTGTTTGCGAGTATCCCCAGAGTTGGGTTGGTCGAATTGCTGGACAATGTGCCGGTCGAACACGATCATGGCACGATTGTCCCTACTCCGGTAGATTGTGAGATTCCTGGACGCTCTGGTGTGGTAAATTTGACGCTTTACCCGTCATATTTGCGCGATGCGCACCACGTGCCGATTGGTATGGCCCTGGTGCTGGATGACCGCACCGATCTCAAACGAGCGGAGGCCGAGGCGAAAGAGATCCGGCGTATCTTCGGGCGCTATGTAAGCCCAAACGTGGTGAAGCAGTTGATCGGAAACCCCAGCGCGCTCAACCTGGGAGGCGAAACGAAGGAGATTTCGGTCATCTCCGCCGATATTCGCGGTTTTACCAGTCTCAGCGAGCGCATGCCCTCGAAAGAAGTGATGAACCTGCTCAACACCTACCTGGAAATTATGGTAGGCGCTATCTGGCAAGAAGAAGGCACCGTGACCGGCTTCTGGGGCGATGCGCTCATGGCCATCTTCAACGCCCCATTATCGCAGGAAGATCACACGTTGCGCGCCGTTCGCGCGACCTGGAAAATGCGTATGGCAGTGTTGGAACACCAGCGTTCGCGGCCACAAGATGTGCCGCTCGCCTTTGGTTTCGGTGTCAGCACGGGCGAAGCGATGGTCGGCAATATTGGTTCCAGGGAACACATCCAGAACTATACCGCTATTGGAGACTGTGTCAATGTAGCTGCCCGTTTGCAAGCGGGGGCAGCAGACAATAATATCTGGCTGAATCACTCCACGTTTACACGCGTGCGTCAAAGTGTGCGCGTCACGAAACTGCCACCGTTCACGGCGAAAAACAAAACCGAGCCACTGGACGTATGGTGCATGGTGGGCTGGCATTGATTAGAGGTTCTTGCGCAAGACGAAGCCGATTTGCGGCACGCGCACGAAGCCAAACCATTCATAGAGCCGGTGAGCGTGCGCATTGTCATCTTGCGAATTGAGCATAATGCGCAACACGTTGGCCTGCTTGAAAAAGGTGATGGCCTCGCTCATCAGGCGCACGCCAATATTTTTGCCACTGGCGGAGGGGTGTACCGCGATGCGCACGAGGTAGCCAAATTCGTCGTCCAGCGCGTTGAATTGATAGCCGACCACTTTCCCCTGCCATTCAGCAACCACGAAGTATGGATGCGTGGCGATAATATCCTCGAATGAGAACGCGTCATAGCGCCAGAAATCCTCAAAGCAGGCTTCCTCGATCGTTAGCAGCCTGGGGATATCCGCCATCTCAACGGGGCGAACCCGCACGCGCTGGTTGCCATGCGCGGGAATAGTGAAGTCTACTTTGTCGTAGGCATAAAGCAGGCGATGTGGTTTAAAGTCGCGCATCAGCAGAATATTGCGCAGCCAGTCATTGTCCAGGTCATTGCCGGAATAATAGAGATGGCGCACACCGCGCTTCACGAGGAAAGGGGTAAGCTGTTCGAGCAGTGTATCCAGCATGGTGATATATGAGCGGCTCTCCGACCAGGTTACGCCATAGCCGCCTATCCAGGCCGTGGGCGCGCTCACCGTTTGTGACATGAGAAAGCTTTGCAGAGTGTTGCCGTGAAACATGCCTACCGCCGGATACTTTTTCAACAACATCGGCAGTTCCTCAAAGGTGAAGCGTTGATAAATGTATTCGGATGTGCTGAGTAGGCGCGTGACAGGGGCAATATCATCGATTGTCAACAGGCGCACGATGGCATGCTTTCTCTCTGGCATTTCAGGCATCAGGCCCTTTCACTTCGCGCCGCAGCCGCTCGATATCGGGTTTTGGCGCATTACGCATACGGTATCCTGTCAGGTGGTGCAAGCGGCGCAGTTCCGCGATAAGTATGTCAGAATTGACCCGATAAGGCATATGCGGAGCAGGACCCAGGCCATCCACGGCGGCATCGTCGCCCAGCAACAGATTGATGCAGGTGGCGACGCCTGCTGCCATGGCATCCAGGCTGTAGCCACCCTCTTGAACCAGAATGAGATGACCATTGCACAGAAATCTGGCCTCCTCGATAATGATATTCATGAGTTGCGCGAAGCCAGCCGTTGAAAGATTCAGTTCGCCGAGCGGATCGTTCCAGTGGGCGTCAAAGCCAGCCGAAACAAGTATCAATTGCGGGTCAAAGCGATCCGCTGCCGGGGCCAGCATCTGGCGAAAGACTGGCTCAAAGGTTTCATAGCCGGTGGTCGCAGGCAGCGGAACATTGATGGTGGTGCCTTCACCCGCGCCCTCTCCGCGTTCCTCCGCCTGGCCGGTGCCAGGGTAAAAGGGAGCCTGGTGCGTGGAGAAGTAGAGCACGCGTGGATCATTGTAGAAAATTTCTTGCGTGCCGTTGCCGTGATGCACATCGAAATCAATAATCATGACCCGCTCAAGACCGTAGCGATCAATAGCGTAGCGAGCAGCCACCGCTACATTATTGAACAGGCAAAAGCCCATCGCTGACTCGGCGACAGCATGGTGACCTGGCGGACGCACAAGGCAATAGGCATTGTCGATCTCGCCGTTCATTATAGCGTCAATGGCGGTTAGTGGCGCGCCTGCTGCCTTAATCGCTGCCTCATATGATCTGGCAGACACGTAGGTATCGGTCGCGAAATGGAGCGTTTTATGACCACCGGCGGCCTGCTCTTCCGCAACCTTACGCGTCGCTTCCGCAACCTGGTGGATATAGCTGCGCTCATGCACTGCCGCCAGTTCGTCTTCTGTGGCGGCGCGCGGCGCGAGCTGCACTAATCCATCGCGCTCAAGCCAGTTCAATGCCTCCAGGACTTTCATCGCCATCAGCAAACGTTCCGGTTGGTCGGGATGTTTCTTCGGTGTAATATGCTCTAAAAAGATAGGATCATAGATCAAGGCCGTTGTCATTGATTGTTCCCTCATAGGGCTACGCAACTCATCCGTATCTGCTTAATATTACCAACTGAATAAGGTAATCATGTCCATTGGGACGCTTGCGTCCCCAGCGTGCGTTGCCTGTCCCCGTCGTCCCCGTCCCCGCCTACGTTCGCATTGATGAGGAATGGGGAATGAGGCGCGATGCGAACGGGGGACAGGCGCAAGGCCCCCATTCGGTTGTCAACGTTCATAATGCGTTGCGCCCTTATATCTATTTTAAGAGACGCTTGCCAGTGCCTCTTTCACCAGACCAGGGATGTCGAAAATGGTATCTGCGACGGGGACTTTAGCCGCTTGCAACGCCGCGACCTTCCCCTGCGCCGTGCCGGTGTTGCCGGAGATGATCGCGCCCGCGTGACCCATGCGTTTGCCAGCCGGGGCAGTGCGCCCGGAAACGAAGGCTACCACCGGCTTGCTCATGCTCTTGATGTACTCCGCCGCATCCTCTTCGTCGCTGCCGCCGATTTCGCCGCACATGACGACCGCTTTCGTCTGCGGGTCCTCCTCGAACATTTTCAGATAGTCCGCGAAGGTTGAGCCAATGATGGGGTCGCCGCCGATACCAATGCAGGAGGATTGACCAAGACCCGCCTCGGTCAGCAGGGCCACCACTTCGTAGGTGAGCGTGCCTGAGCGCGAAACGAAACCCACCGGGCCGGGCGTGAAGATCTGGTAGGGGATGATGCCGATCTTGCCCTGACCCGGCGTACACATACCGGGGCAGTTCGGGCCAATCAACAGCGCGTTGTGTTCGTGTACGGTCAACATGGCGCGCGTCATGTCGATGGTTGGGATGCCTTCTGTAATGCAGACGATCAACTGGATGCCCGCGCTGGCCGCTTCCATGATAGCATCAGCCGCGCCCGGAGGCGGAACAAAAATACAGCTCGCAGTCGCGCCCGTGGCGGCTCTGGCCTCATTGACGGTATCGAAGACTGGCACTCCCTCGACGGTCTCGCCGCCTTTGCCGGGTGTGACGCCGCCTACAATATTGGTGCCAGAGGCCTTCATGTTGCGCGTGTGGAATTGTCCTTCGCGCCCGGTGATGCCCTGCACGATTACGGGTGTGCGCGAATTCATTAAAATACTCATACTTTTGTTCCTCTATTCCTTTGCAGCGAGAGCCGCGACGATCTTCTGAGCTGCTTCGCGCATATCCTTGCCCCAGTCGAGGCCGGCATCTTTCAGTATGGCTCTGCCCTCTTCCGCGCCCGTACCTGAGAGACGTACTACGATAGGCATACCTTTGGGCAGCTCGGCCTGGGCCATAATCACGCCCTTCGCGACCTCTTCGCCGCGCGTGATGCCGCCGAAGATGTTGACCAGTATGCCCTTTACCTGTGGGTCACGCGCCACAAAGGTCAACGCCTTGCGCATGATTTCGGCTTTCGCGCCGCCACCGATGTCGAGGAAGTTGGCCGGTTTGCCACCCACGCGTGCCACCATGTCCAGCGTGGTCATGACCAGTCCCGCGCCATTGCCGATGACGCCCACGTTGCCGTCAAGCTTGACGTAGGTCAAACCCGCCTGCTTTGCCTCAAATTCAAGGGGATTGGACTCTTCCGATTCGGCCCATGACGCGTATTCTTTCTGGCGAAACAACGCGTTGTCGTCGATCAGAATCTTGGCATCGGCTGCCTGTACCTGCCCGTCAGCCGTCAGCGCGAGCGGGTTGATTTCCGCCAGGCTGGCGTCACTATCGATAAAGGCTTTCGCCAGGGCCGCCAGGATTGCCCCGCCTTTGGCGATCACTTTATGCGGCAGACCGGCGCGTGCCAGGATATCGCGTGCCTCAAATGGGCGTAAACCCCAGTGCATATCGATGGGCTGCCGGATAATCTTTTCAGGCGTAGTCGCGGCCACCTCTTCGATGTCGATGCCACCAGCTTTAGAGACCATCACCACTGGAGCATGGGATTTGCGGTCGAGGATAATGCCCAGATAGTATTCCTCTTTGATATCAAGCTTAGATACCACCAGCACCTTTTCTACGGTCAACCCCTTGATGTCCATGCCCAGCACCTTCGCGGCAGCAGCGCGAGCTTCCGCGGGCGTATCACCAAACTGTATACCGCCTGCTTTGCCGCGTCCGCCGACATATACCTGGGCTTTGATGACCACCGGCCCGCCTAGCTCGCGGGCAATTGCTTCGGCCTCTTCCGGCGTATGTGCTACACGTCCCGGTTGGATGGGGATGCCATAGCGCGCCAGAATATCTTTGGCCTGATATTCGTGGATTTTCACAGGACTATTGCTCCTTATGCTACGTCTTGTATAGTAGAGAAATAAAAAACGCCTCTTCAGGGCGGCAAGAACTAGCTATTTACCCACCGTCATGCTAGCACGCGCATACCGGCATGTCAAGAAATCATATTGCTTGTAGGGACGCGATAAATCGCGTCCTGGTGAATTGTCGCGTCAGGGAGGGCGTGGTGGACGCGATAAATCGCGTCCCTACATGTAGGATCACAGAGAATCGATAACCTTTGGGTCACACTGATAGAATAAGAAGAGCAAGACAACGTTGTGTATGAGGGGAATCACGTATGACCAGAAAATCACTGGCAACAACACCTGTATTAGAAGCAAAACAAAAATCTTCTGGCCAGAGCATCGTTAACGCGCCTAAGCCGAAACGCCCGTCAACCCGCCTGTGGCCCTGGCTGAGTATATTACTCCTTACAGGTCTACTATTGTTGAGTGGAGTTAGCTATTTCACCTGGAACTGGCTGCGCAACGTGCCTGTGATGCTCAATACAAATGTCGTCAAGCCGCAAACCATCACCCTCAACGTGATGCGTACCGTTTCCTATGCCGATCTAAGTTTGACCATGCTGAGCGCGGAGTATGCGAACTCGTTTAGCGATGACTTTATTCATCCTGGCCCTGCCGTCGTGCGTCTGAACGTGCAGATTTCTAATAAAACGAATGTCTCGATAGCGGTTGTTTACTATGACGTTGCGCGCCTGCTTGTACCCAAACAGCAGCCTATCGCGCCCACAAATGTCCAGCTTGCCGGTACCGTTCAGAAGGGGGCGACTGTGCAGGGCTGGATCGATTTTCCTGTTGCGGCAGGGACGCAGCTTACCAGTTTGAAGTTGCGACTGGGGTCGATAGCATTGAATGAAACGTTAGTCATGCTCCCCTTTAGCGGTCCCTTCGATGCCAATCAATTCGTGAATCACCTGTATCCACAATCGCTCGTCATTTATTACAACTTCAAAGGCTATGTGCTGGTTTACCACCTGATGAGCGTTGATGTGCGCTACTCCTACAATGGCAGCGAAGTCAAGGCGGGACAGCAGTTCTATATCTTCAACTGGTCGGTTGATAACTTCAATGGCTCTGATGTATGGCCCGGCTTTGGTTTTGATTATATGCGCATGGTTGTCAATGGCAATAACCTTCCGCCAATCGATAATACGCTGCCCAATATCTTTAAGGCAAGGTCAAAAGGCGTTGGCGGACGAGTAGTGTACACGGCAGTGGCGGGTATGAAGGCATTGACGATCGCTTTCATGGTGCAATTGGCAGCAGGACAAAATAACTACCCCGTCAATTTATGATCCACCCTCCATCCCAAATTATTGACAAGAGTAACTTCCTGTTGTATTATTGCTTCCATATAGGAAATAATAGTACAAAGGGAACTGTAAACATCTTTATAGCTTGCTGCTAAAGCAAGAGGTGATAGTTTTGCTGCGTTCCCTTGTAAGGAGAGATGAACGATGAATATTGCACTCTGGATTGTACAAATTCTGCTGGCGCTCATGTTTTTGATGGCTGGTTCCATGAAGGCCACGAGGCCGGTTGAGAAACTCGCTACAAATATGGGTTGGGTAACGGAGGTTGGAAGCACGAACGTGCGTCTCAGACGATGATCGGAGCAATGATTACGCACGCGCGCCGCAAGGAGTATTCCAGTATTGGAATGAACGTGATCCTGCTGCTCCTGGCTGCTTTTGTGGCTATAGGGCGTTTGGTTATTGCTCCGCTGTAGCATTCCAATAGCGAAACGAACCCCATAGGCGAGAATATAAGCCTTTTTTGGGCGACCGCAAGCGTCCCTGTCGTTCCCTTCGTGAGCTCACGGGGACAGGCGCAAGGCCCCCACATCCGCCCAGCCCCACGTCCCTGTCCCTACGCACGACGGGGACGCTTGCGGTCGACCTGGCTCTTAAGCCTGTGACCAGCGGAGCGGGTCAAGATTCCTCAAGTTGGTGCGCAGAAGATTAGCTGCGGATAAAAGACAGCACTTCGTCGCGCTTCTGTTCCATCAACTCGCGGTTCCTGGCTTCGAGGTTCAGGCGCAGCAGCGGCTCCGTGTTGGAGGGGCGCACGTTGAACCACCAGTCGCCGAAGTCAAATGTAAGGCCGTCCAGGTAATCGACGGACTGTGCCAGCGGTCCATAATGCTCTTCGAGCGCCTTCAGCTTGCCCTGAACATCGCTCACTTTGCTGTTGTACTCGCCGCTTCTCACCCACTTGTCGAGCGGCTTGAGCAGTTCAGAAAGCGGTTTGCCTTCGACCGACACCAGTTCCAGCATGATAAGGAAGGCGATCAGGCCGGAGTCGGCGAACCAGTTGTCGCGGAAATAGAAATGGCCGGAGTGTTCGCCGCCGTAAATGGCGTTCAGGCGGCGCATCTCGGCTTTGATGTAAGAATGTCCTACGCGCGTGCGGACAGCTTTTCCGCCCCATTTTTCGACGAGTTCGGGTACGCTTTTAGAAACGATCAGGTTATACAGGATGGTCGAGCCGGGATGCTTGAGCAGCAGACTCTGCGCGACCGCTGCCGTGACCATCGAGCTATCCACCACTTCACCGTGTTCATCGACTGAAAACATGCGGTCGGCGTCGCCATCGAAGGCCGCGCCGAGGTCAGCGCCCACTTCGCGCACCTTTTTCTGCAAATCTACCATATTTCCCGGCTCGATGGGGCTGGCGGGATGGTTGGGGAAGTTGCCATCAAGCTCGAAATACAGTGGAAATAGTGTGCAGGGCAGGTGCTGGAAGACGCGTGGCATAATCATACCGGCCATACCGTTGCCTGCATCGATGACAACTTTGAGCGGTTTGATCTTGTTCACGTCGATAAATGAAAGCGCGTGTTGGATGAAGGCGTCCGTTACGTCGCGTTGAATGACCAGGCCTTTGCTGGCCGGTTCTGGAAATTCGCCGCGTATGGCCCGGTCGCGAATATCCGCCAGGCCCGTTTCCAGGCTTACGGGAGCGGCCTGAGCGCGGCAGAACTTTAAGCCGTTGTATTGCTTTGGGTTGTGCGAGGCGGTAATCATAATGCCAGCCGGGTAGTTGTACTTGCCTACCGCGAAGTACAGCTCGTCGGAGGTGGTCAGGCCGAGTTCGACGGCGTTTACGCCCTGGTCGGTGATGCCGCGCAGCAGGGCGGCTGCCAGTGCCGGTGACGAGAGACGCATATCGCGCCCGACAGCAATTTCCGGCACCTGCAAAAAGAGGGCTGCTGCCCGCCCAATTTGATAAGCCATCTCACCGGTGAGGTCTTTACCGTAAATCCCGCGAATATCATATGCCGAGAAAATAGCGGGGTCGATTTTGACATGTGGGTTGCTCAAAGGTTATTTTCCCCTTCTTCTTATTTCTAACAATACCCAGGGTTCGCCTGAACTGCGTGGATCATAGATCGGGCCAACCTCCACAAAGTTGGCTTTGGAGAAAGCGTGCCGGGCGGGTTTATTGGCAAGCGCGGTTTCAGCATAGACGCGTGACAGCCTGACCGTGTTGAAAAGGTATTGCACGAGCGCGCGAATGGCCTCAGGACCGTAGCCTTTGCCCCAGCGTGTCTTATCGCCCAGGCCCAGGCCGACCTCTGCCTGGGATACGCGATAATCGAGATTGAAATAGGTGATGGTGCCAATGGGGGTATGATGTTCATCTTCGATGATGTACCAGAATTGCCTGCCATTGCCGCGCACGTAGTTACGTTCAAAGATGGGTAGAAATTCGGGCATGGTTTGCGAATATGGGCGATGAGGGTCATACCGCCATACTTCGTCGTCTCTTTCCCAGAAAAAGACGTGTTGCGCATCCTCTATGACCGGCGGTCGTAGATAGACGCGCTCGCCGTGCAACATGCCGCGCGTATTATAGCGTTGTGTTTCAGTCATAGCAATGCCAACTCCCCCGCGAAGCTTGTGCCAGCCGCCAGCGGTTCTACTCCAAATGCCTGTGCCAGGGTTTGTCCCAGATCGGCAAAGGTTGAGCGCACTCCGAGGTTGATCCCTGCTCGCACGGGTTCGCCATAGGCCAGCAGGGGTACCATCTCGCGCGTATGATCGCTGCCGGCGAAGGTCGGGTCTACTCCGTGATCCGCGCTGAAGAAGATGGCGTCACGCGCTCGCATGACTTGCTGCGCCTGCGCGAACCAGTCGTCCACCTCGCGCAAAGCCTGCGCGTAGCCCTGGCTATCGCGCCGGTGTCCCCACAGCATATCAAATTCGACAAGGTTCACAAAAAGCAGCCCTTCAAAATCGTGCTCCAGCCAGCGCAGGGTGGCGGCCATGCCGTCGCGATTGGTCTCGGTGTGATCGCGCTGCGTCAGGCCGCGACCCGCGAACAGGTCTTCGATCTTGCCAATGCCGATGACCTCTTTGCCACTGGCCTTCAAGATATCCAGCAGGGTGGTTCCCAGTGGGGCAAGCGAAAAGTCGCGCCGGTGTTCGGTGCGTTTGAAGTTCCCCGGCGTGCCAATGAATGGGCGAGCGATCACGCGGCCAACCGCGTTTTCTCCCGTGAGCATCTCCCTGGCGACGCGGCACATGTGATAGAGTTCCTCCAATGGAATGATATCCTGGTGCGCGGCGACCTGAAAGACGCTGTCCGCCGAGGTGTACAGGATGGGCTTGCCAGTGCGCATATGCTCCTCGCCCAACTCCTTGATGATCTCCGTGCCTGAAGCGGGTTTGTTGCCTATCACTTGACGCCCAATGGCATGCTCGAACTGCTCGACCACTTGCGATGGAAAGCCGCGCGGGTAGGTAGGCAATGGTTTTTGCAGCACGACGCCGGTCATTTCCCAGTGGCCCGTTGTGCTGTCTTTACCCGCGCCTGACTCGGCCATGCGCCCGAATGATCCCTTAGCCTGCCCGGTTGGCGGAGTCCCCTGGATGGGTGTGATATTGCCCAGGCCAATACTGCCCAGGTTTGGCAGTTGCAGGCCGCCGATGGCCCGCGCGCAATGTTCAAGCGAGCTGGCACCGTCATCTCCATAGGCATGCGCGTCAGGGTTCGCCCCCGCGCCCACGCCGTCCAGCACGATCAGTATAGCCCGTCGAATCTTACTCATTGTCCTATCCTTATCTGTTGCAGCTTCGCGTACACAGGCAATGGTTCTCCTATCAGGGGCAGCGCATACTCATAAAATGCCTGCGTGACCATCGTTTTGCTCGCATCCAGGTAGTCACCGGGCAGCAGGCGCTGCACATTGGCTACTTCGCTCAGATTCGCCAGCCCGGTCGAGCAATGGTATATTGGCTCGCTGTGGCGTACCAGTGTTACCATTTTATCGTGTTCGCCTGCCAGCAGCGCCTCTACGCCCATCTTTCCTACCAGGTATGCCTCGTTTCGGTCGGTGCTCGATACGCTGTTCGAGGCCATGCGCTGTAAATCGCCTGATTTATCAAAACGCGCGCGCAGCTTTAATTCTCTCTTCACTAATTCTACCAGTTGTTGTGCCGCTCCGCTCAAAAGTGGATGCTGAAAGGCGTCGAGTCCCACCTGCCCGGCTGCCCCAAGCTGCTGTCCTCGCTCATCGCGAATGGTTTCAGCCGTCACGATAATCACATAGCCTACTCGCCGGTAGACTTCCTCGACCTGACGTAAGAAACGCAGCTCGTTAAAGGGCTGTTCGGGCAGCAGCAGAATATGTGGCGCGTCGTCCTCGTCGCGTTTCCCCAGCGCGGATGACGCGGTCAACCAGCCAGCGTCGCGTCCCATCGTCTCGATCACTTTGACGGGATAATGCCAGGGGATCGATTTCGTGTTCATGGTAGAGTCCATAGTTGCCAGGGCCATAAAACGGGCCGCGCTGCCATAGCCTGGGCAGTGGTCGGTATACGGCAGATCGTTATCGATGGTCTTGGGTACGCTGATGGCGCGTAAATCGTAAGCGGCATGCTGCGCGGCCTGCGCGAGACGGTGCGTCGTATCTGCGGAGTCGTTACCGCCGATGTAGAGCAGGCAGTGGATATCGTAGCGGCGCAATATATCAATCACGCGCTCCGGGTCTTCTTCTTGCAGCTTATAGCGGCATGAGCCGAGGGCCGCCGACGGTGTGACAAGCAGGCGCGGCCACAGGTTGGCAGGCTGTTTGCGCAGGTCAAGCAGTTCTTCGCGCAACAAGCCTTCGATACCATGCCGCATGCCGAAAATACCATCGATGCGCGCATCTTGCATAGCGTGCTCGACGGCGCCCACCAGGCTGGCATTGATGACGGCGGTTGCTCCACCCGATTGCCCGATTACAAGGTTGTTTCGCGAAGTCATGAATTGTTTCCCACCTGAACTTAAATTTTTACATTGTACTAACGTCATTATAACAATACTGAGAGGCAGCGTCGAGATATTTTCAGACCTGGCGACTACAGCAAGCCAGGAGAGATTCTGAAAAAAATTTACAAAATCCTTACAAATCATTCATTGCTCTCTCATAAAAAGTGGTTATAGTATTCTGTATATGAACAAGTTCGCTGAAGAACACTATGCAAAGCATGCTCATTAAAGCGAGTTACAATAATGCGAGTTACACATATATTCGGAGGCTATCTCTTATGTTCGAGCCTGACGTAGAATATCCCTACTGGCAACCGGAACAGGCGGTGCCTTATCAACCATATAAAGGGCCGACTGAGCCTGCGCGCACCCAACAACCATATAGAGGGCCAACTGAGCCTGCGCGCACCCAACAACAGGTATATGCACCATCGCCAACTATACGACATGCAAGCCCTACGCAAAGTACGCAAAGTACACAAAGTATACAGGCTAACCGCGCGTCACAGGCACGTTCTACGCAAGCCAGGTCGGCCACGCCGCGTTTGTCTAAAGCTGAGGCGCTGGCTTTTGTGGAGGAATGCAAAAAATGGCTGGTTGCCGGTTCTATTGTTACCTTTGGGCTGCTGGTTGGCCTGGTTGCCAGTCACATCACAGGCACTACCTCTAATCAGTCTAACAACCAGGCTGCGCCAGCGTCGAATGGTTCTTCAACATCCCCATCTACGTCCCCATCGAATAATGGAGGTTTTTTCCAGCAGGGAGGGAGTAATTTTGGAAACGGAAATTTCGGACAACAACCCGTATCCGGCTCTCACACCTCCTGATCTGCTGAGTGTTCCGTCCGGTTTGGCTCGCTCGCAATTTCACGCCATGGGAACAACCATCTCATTTCTTGTGCCTCTGGAAGCTTTGCCGCGCGCAGAAGAGATTGTTAGAACACTCTTTGCCGACTGGGAGCAAACATTAAGTCGCTTTCTACCGGACAGTGGGCTTTCCCAGCTCAACCGGCTGGCGGGAAATCCTGTCATAGTGGAGGAATTGCTTTTCGATGTGTTGAGCCGGGCGCTTGTAGCGGCTCAGGCGACAAACGGGATATATGATCCCACATTGCTTAATCAGTTAGCGCAGCTAGGATATGATCGCTCCTTCGATGAACTCCCCGTGGAACAACCCGCCATTGTGCATTCCACCGAACCGGGAGGCAGATGGCGTGATATGCAACTTGTTCAGGCGCTGCGCATGGTAACGCTACCTGCCGGGGTCGCTGTCGATTTTGGTGGTATCGCGAAAGGTATGGCCGTCGATGCTGCTTTGCAACAACTTGGCGCGGAAGGTATTCAAATCGCGCTTGTTAATGCTGGTGGTGATCTGGCTGTGCGGGGCGTGCCGGTTCTGGAGCAACAGTGGCCCATCGAAGTACAGGGAAAAAACCATTCCTGGGTAATTCCTCTCAAGCGCGGGGCGATGGCTACATCCGGCGTATCTCGCCGCCACTGGCAGCAGGGAACACAAACGCGCCATCACCTGCTTGATCCGCGTACTGGATTACCGGCCCAGAGCGGCCTCTGGTCGGTAACGGTGGTTGCAGATTCCGGCGAGCAGGCGGAGGTTGCTGCAAAGGTGGCCTTTCTGCTGGGCGAAGAACAGGGTGTCGAGTTTTTACATCGGCATGATCTGTCGGGCTTGCTTGTCCATACTGATGGAAGTTGGACGACCGCGGGCTACTGGCCTAAGGAAGCAATGTTATAAGCGAAATGTTATAAGCGAATTAAGAATGTGATCGTAATTGGTATGAAAGAGATGATGAGATGACCATATGGCAAACAGTTACCTGGGATGTCGCGCGCGGGGGAGGATTTACCGCCTTTGGCCTCCTGACATTGTCGGTAGCTATTGGGCTGGCGCTTACGCTCCATATGCAGACACCGCGCTGGCCGCGCATCATCAATAGCGAACTCCATAACTTTCTCACCCTGCTGGCGTTGATCTTCACCGGCGTGCATATCCTGGCGGTCTGGATCGACCCGTTCACCAATTTTGGCTGGAACGAGGTTTTTATCCCCTTTGCCAGTCACTATCGCCCTTTGTGGATGGCGCTCGGCATTGTCGCTTTTTATATCGGACTGGCCATAGGTCTCAGTACATGGCTGCGGCCTTACATCGGTTATAAATTGTGGCGAAGCCTGCATGTATTCACACTATTGCTGTTCGGGCTGGTGGTTGTACATGGTCTGGCTACAGGCAGCGACACGCGTACCTGGTGGAGCGCTGCGATTTATGCTTCCAGTGTTTTGCTGGTTGGGACACTCCTGTGGATGCGCCTGAGCAAACCCGCCAATGCCCGGAGTCACGCGCACCCGGTAATGGCCATAGCGGTTGTGGTTATTGTAGCGATTGGAACCGTATGGGCGCTTTTCGGGCCGTTTCAGGCAGGATGGAATGCTGTCGCCAACAATGGAAATGGTTCGGGCACTACATCCAATGCGCTCGCTGCCCCCGCGCAGCAACAATCAAAGTCATCGCAAAATTCGACTTTTCCTCAATCATTCACAGGCGATCTGCAAGGCCAATATACACAAACCGGCCCTGATGCAAATGGCAATGTCACCCTGCAATTCAATATGAGTATCAGCAATGGGCCATCGGGTAACGTCCAGGTGGTTCTACAGGGACAGTCGGGAGGTGGAGATGATGGTGGTATCTCCATCAGCTCAACAAGCGTCAGCCTGACTTCGAGTAACGGACAACAACTCTATAGCGGCTTGCTAAGCAATGTTTCTGGCGATCGCCGGTTGCTGATGTCGGGTTCTCTCAATGGGACAGGCGCAAACAGCGGTAGCCAGTTACAGGTGCAGTTAACTCTAAGGATTTATAGTAGCGGGCAGGTTACTGGCACGATCACGGCTGGCAGCGTGACGACTACTGGAACTCCTGCCGCGAATGGTGTCTCAGAGTAGGAGGCCTGAGGGCCGCGCGCTCTATTCGATCACCTGGAAACACAGCAGCCTGGGAAAAGGTATCTTTTTCCCAGGCTGCTGTTATCGAGGCAATATTTCGGCTAAAGCTGGGATTGCTTTCAACGGGAATAATGGCGTACATTAAGAATGAAATAGCGCTTATCACCATAAACTGGAATTTTTGTCACTAAATGGGATAAGATATGTAAGTCAATAATGAAGAACGTCAGCCAGGAGTTGCATGAAGACAGAGCAACGAGACGAGAATATACCTGTTACGTCACCCAAAGCTATGCAAGAGACCGCGGGAGGGTCTTTTCGCGATGTTCTGAAGAATCGCTCATTTCTCCTGCTCTGGCTGGCGCAACTCCTTTCACAAATCGTCTTTAACGCTGCCAATTACGGGGTAATTGCTATCGTGACGGCGGTTACGCATTCGACAACGCTGGTTGGCATTGCTATCGTCGCGTTTACGCTTCCCGCGGTGCCATTCAGCCTGCTCGCGGGAGTCTACGTTGATTACCTGGACAAACGGATGGTTCTCTGGGTAAGCAATGCCCTGCGCGCCGTGGCGACTGGCCTGCTCGTATTCGCGCTCCTCTGGAAGCCTGCTTCGCTCGTTCCGCTTTATTCTGTGGCGTTTATCATCTCGCTGATTACACAGTTTTTTATGCCTGCCGAGGCATCAGCCATTCCCTTGCTCGTAGACAGGCGCGACCTGGTATCCGCGATCTCACTGTTCAACATCACGCTCACTATAGCGCAGGCTTTAGGCTTTCTGGTGCTTGGGGGGCTAATCACGGCGCTCTTTCCGCCATTTACCCTTTCATTTGGCTTAATCGGTGTGCATGTCACATCCTTTGATGTGCTCTTTTTCATCACAGCCATTGTCTATATCATCTGTATGTTGCTGATCCTGGCTATCCCTGCACGCGCCCTACGGCAGGAGCGGGCCGCGGGATCGCAATTGTCCAGCCTGCTGGGGAAGAAGACGTGGGCAATCGTTCGCAAGGGCGTGAGTGAGACCTGGACCTATGTTGGTCAGGATCGCCAGTTGCTACTCTCGTTACTGCAAGTCTCTTTTGTAAGCATCCTGTTATTGGTAATTGGCGAACTGGCAGGGCCGTTTGTCGTCGATGTTTTGCGTTTGCCTGTCCAATTTCTGCCCATCGTTTTTGCGCCTGCAGGCATCGGGCTGGTGCTTGGTGGGCTGCTGATGCCTTTTGTTACGCAGAAGTTGGGCAGAAACCGTACCATCGCCATTGGCAGCCTCAGTACGGCAGCAGGGTTGATACTCATCCCACTTGGTCGCTTCATCTGGACGCGCCTGGGTTTCCCTGCTACGGGCGTCCTCTATTATGTAGGCGCGGTCACGTTTATCCTGGGCCTGGCGCTTGACATGGTGAATATTCCAGCGCAGACGAACATGCAGGAGCACGCACCTGAAGAGGAACGCGGTCGCGTTTTCTCATTTCAGTCAATGTTGTTTAACGCCGGTTCTATTCCCGTCTTGCTCTTTCTCGGCGTAATTGCTGATAGGCTAGGCGTCGAAACCGTTATCTTTTTGCTGGCAGCAGGAGTCCTGATATTCCGTGGGTGGGCAATATGGTATACTCGTCATTCTCATGTACCCATAGAATAGCAGCGATATCTTCATTTTACATAGAGAGGAAATGTGTATGCGAGTAGCGCAAAGTGGCATCTTCGCTCTGGGTACTGGTTCGCACTCCTATTTGGAATTTGATCTGCTTGAGCATGCTGATCCACTCACCCTGGTTCAGCTCATTGCCAATCTGCGGGAACCGCGCACAACAACCGGAGGAGTCAATCTGGTGGTCGGATTCAGGCCCTCACTCTGGGCGCGTGTTGCACCACAGGATATGCCAACCGATGTGACGGACTTCGATCAAGTAATACGCGGTGTCGATGGGTATACTATGCCTGCCACCCAGCATGATTTGTGGCTCTGGGTAGCAGGTCATGCCTATGATAAAGTCTTTGATGTCACACGAGAAGCTATACGGGTGCTGGCCCCGGTCGCTGACCTCGCTGATGAAGTGGCAGGATGGACCTACAGGGAGAACCGCGACTTGACTGGCTTCATTGATGGTACAGAGAATCCCAGTCTCTCCGAGGCACCTGAGGTGGCGTTGATCCCTCCGCAGTATGCGGGCGCAGGCGGCAGCATTGTCCTGGTGCAGAAGTGGATACACGATGCCGCCGCCTTTGACGCGCTTCCCATTGAGGAGCAAGAGAAGATCATAGGGCGAACCAAGGATACAAGTATTGAGCTTGACGAAGAGGTACGCGGACCCCAATCGCATGTTTCGCGCACGGTGATTGAAGAGAACGGTGAGGAACTGCATATCTTCCGCCGCAATACCCCCTTTGGCACAGCCACCGAACACGGGACGATGTTTATCGGCTTCAGTTGTGATCAGCGCCGCCTGGCCCGCATGCTTGATCGAATGGCCGGAGCAGAGGATGGCATCCGTGACGCCCTGACCAGGTATACAACCGCGGTCAGTGGTGCCTATTATTTCGTTCCATCGTTAGAAGCACTACGCAGCTTTGCCGCGGATGACGATTAACCGAACAGAATAATGACATATATTTTTGCCCCAGGCCGCTTCTCAAGCTGAACGAAAGCAAAAGGGAAAACACACGTGTGCTTTCCCAATCGCCATCTATTTCAAACTGGAATGGTGCTAGAGGCCGTTTCACTTAGTCTGAACTTAACACTCGCTGTGTCCGCAGTTGTAGCACTTCTTGCAACCTTCTTCGTAGACCATCGTGTTGCAACCACACTGTGGGCACAGGTTGCCGGTGATGCTCAGGTGGCTCATGCTCAACGTGTCGGCAGCTTCCTCGCTGTGACCGTTGCCGTTGCCAATGGGCGCTGCTGCGGTCTCGCGCTGCTGCTCCATCTCGTCGAAGTGCATCTCCAGAGCGCGTGCTACCGCGTCGGGCAGCGAGCGCACTTGTTGTACGCCGAAGCCGACCGAACGGCTGCCGCCGATGCTGCGCAGCTGGTCGGCGATCTCGCGGGCGCGGTCGGTTTGCGAGAGCGGGCTGAGGATGCGCAGGTTGAGCGAGATCAGGCGGCCCAGCGCCTCGGCCAACGCCGCGATGTCGCTGCCAGCCTTGCCAACATTGACGAACACCTCTAATGGTCCGTGCTCGTCGCTGTTGATCGTTACGTTGATCTTGCCTTCTGGCGCGCTTACCTGGCGCGTGTAGCCATGCACTACAGAAGGACGCGGTTTGACGCCATCTTGGATTGATGTCACCGCTTCCATCTTGATGCCTGGCTGTCCGGCTTGCTCTTCGGCTTTCTTTTCGTCTGCGACGCGTGTGAGGACGGCATCACGCGAACCATCGCGGTAGTAGGTGATGCCTTTACAGCCGCTCTCGTAGGCCAGGCGGTAGAGCTTCTGCACCTCTTCGACGGTATGGTTGTTGGGCGCGTTCACCGTTTTACTGATGCTGGAGTCTGTGTAGCGCTGGATGGTTGCCTGCACGCGCACATGTTCTTCCGGCGTCAGGTCGTTTGACGCGACGAAGTATTTCGGCGTTGGCTCATTGGTATGTGCGTCGCGCCAGGCCTCGAGCAGCGGATGATACATAATATGCTCGCCTGTGCGGTCGCGCCGTACCATGGCGAAGTCATAGACCGGCTCGATGCCCGAACTGACGCCCGCTAGCAGGCTGGTTGTGCCGGTAGGGGCCTGCGTCAGCAGAACGGCATTGCGGATGCCCTGCTTCTTGATCTTCTCCTGAATGGGCTTTGGCAACTGTTTGATGAACTGGCCTTGCATGTATTTGTCGCGTTCAAAGTGGGAGAAGGTCCCTTTTTCAAGCGCGATATCGGCGGACATCTCGTAGGCCGCGTCGCGAATGGTGGCGTAGATACGCTCAATGACGGGTACCGACTCTTCGCTGCCATAAGGTATTTCCATCTTGATGAGCGCGTCCGCCAATCCCATCGTACCCAGTCCTGTGCGCCGCGTGCCAAGCTGGGCCACGCGGTTTTCCTCGATGAAGTATTCGTTGGCATCAACGACGTTATCCAGGAAGCGCATGGCCACCTTGCTCATCTCGGCCAGGCGCGCGTAATCCATCTTGCCATTTTCCACGAATGCCGAGAGATTGAGCGCGCCCAGGTTACACACACCGAAAGGTGGCAGACCCTGCTCTCCACAATTATGTAAAGTGAGTCCGTTGCCGACGAACTGATGCGCTTCTGGCTCTGAAAGATCATACACTATCTCTTTACCATCAGGAGTCAGGCTCTCAAAGGTTGCCAGGAAGTCTTCGCGATATGGTCCACGTAAGAACTTTGCCAGAGCTTCTTCAAGCTTGTGCTGCTTTTCATTGGTAAGAAAGCCGATCTGCTCCGCAAAAAGACGCAGGTTGCCGCGTGAAATCATGAGATCATGGTATGTCTGGCAATCGTATGAGGCAGAACCGCCTTTACCATCTGGCAATTCACGCGCTCCGGCATTGCGTCGATTTTTGTATATATGCGAAGCGATCCCGAAGTTTAGCAGCAATCGCTGGACATCCTCGAGCAAACTCTGGCTGATCGATGTCAGGCGTACAGAAGTACCTTTCTCCATTGTACCCTGCACAGACCCATCGGCGGTGAATAGCGCGGAGAGGAAACCCCTCTGCATTTCGCGTGAGCCGCGCAAAACAGAAGGCGGTACTTGCAACTTGTTTTTAAGCAGTTCGGGATCGATCAGACGCAGTAGGCGTGTTGACTCGATGCGCGTTTCATCTCGTCCGGCAATCTTCTGGATGCCAACAATGTATTGTCGTTGTCCTTCAGGGGCAACAACCAGGCGATTGACCGCCTCAGCGAAACGTGGCGCAATGCTCTGCTCGGTGCCAAAGAATGAGAGGGTGACTGCATCTTCGCGACGAGTGTTGAGATAGCCATCTCCAATGAGCCAGCCCAGAACCTGTCCCAGGTCTGAGTTACCAGTGGTCCCAAATCCGCCTTCACCATGAAGCAAATGAATTTTGTCTCCAACAATAAGATCACTCGCCGCTTTCCATCCTTCTAAGGTGAGTACTTTATGGTCTTCAGTAAGACGTACTGTGTACCCTTCCTTTGTCTGGAGTTGATACACTGGCTTGATACCGGTTGGGAAGACATGGCTTGCTTGACGGAGTGATACACTTCTGGAGGGAGCCGCCATAGTTGTTTGTGTACTGCTCCGGGCAACCGCATATCTTACAGGAACCAACTCTCCAACAGCGATATCAGGCGATGCTACGGTCACTGGCGTTCCCCGTTCTGCCAGTTCTCTAGCTGGAATCAACCCGGTGTCGGTGTAGATAAGCGTATCACCGGTGACGCACGGATTCACGCAACGAATATCCTCGTAGTACCAGGTATTCGAGAGCGTGTTGTAGCGATCCATAAAGACCATGCCCGGCTCCGCCGACTCCCAGGCAGATTTGCAGATCAGGTCCCAGAGGTCGCGGGCGCGGATGGTCTTCACGACCTTATCCTGCCAGACGAGGTTCCAGCCGGCATCATCTTTGACGGCCTGCATGAACTTATCGGAGATGCACACCGAGAGGTTGGCGTGCTCGATCTTGCCTTGTGTGCGTTTGACGGTGATGAATTCTTCGATATCGGGGTGGTTGTCGTCGAGCATAAGCATGAGAGCTCCGCGCCTTGAACCGCCCTGCTGGATCACGTCACCCGTCGCCACCGAGTAGAGCTGTGCCCAAGAACAGGGGCCGGACGCGGTGCCATTGACGGTCTTGATATAAGAGCCGCGCGGGCGCAGCGTCGAGAGATTGATGCCGACGCCGCCGCCGCGAGCCATAATCTCGGTCATCACCTTCAAGTTGTCCAGTATGCCCTCGCGACTATCATGGGGGCTTGGTATAACATAGCAGTTTGAGACCACGACACCGGCTGAAATGAACGAGTGATCTTCCTCAACCTCAATATCCATCACCATGCCAGAATAATCTTCAACAGCGATTTCATCGACCCGTACCCACTTGAGGCCATCGTATTCAAAATAGTATTTCAAATCGATGCTGTGCTCAGGTGCCTGGATACCGAAGAATCGCTCGAAGAGCGGCGCGCACTCATTTGCTGTAGCCTGAATACGATAGGCAGGCACACGCCCTAAACTGTGCGTATTCTCACGAATCGAGAATAAGTATCCCAATCGCAGTAGAAGCTGGTGAATCTGAACAGTAAGTGTCCGGTTCGATAACACTATGCCGAGTTTGTTATCAGATAAGTAACCGTCAGCGCTGAATAGCCCACGCAACAACTCTAGCGTGAGTTCAGCAGGCAAATGCATCAGTTGCTCAGGGATGCGCTTACCATAGCTGTAGCAACCGAGAAATGCCTTAAAGAACTCCCCAAGGGGCATGGAATTCACCCACAGGTCGTACCAGCGTTCTGTACTGCTCAACTTGATGGAGCCATCGATACCAAATTTGGCTTCGATAATTCGAGCAATTTCTACTGCTTCGTCTTTCTCCTCCAGGGAAAAAACGATTTTGATCCCGGATGGAATATCTGTGCCAGCGCGATGGGTTACACAACCGTCACCAAGCCAGCGTCCGAACAGATAGCACAATTCTCCATCGAGAATCAGATTATCTTGAATCTTGTAGTGTGTTCCCCAATCCGATACATAACCGTGAGAGCCGCGTGTTGTCGCTTTGAAGAGCTTGCCGTCTTTCGTCTCATATCCTGAAACGTAATCCTGGAGAGAAATGGTGTCGGGAGAAGATTCCTCTCCGTTATGTGCGATGGCAACATAATCACCAGGTTTAATTTCTTTGGCGGGAATCCATTCCGGCTCATGCTGCAAACGCAAACCATCACGCGACTTGTGTGTGTTGACCCACTCTGAACGGACAATATATACTTTGTGATCGCCTGTCACGCGCAAATCATCGTAGCCCATTTTCTTGGGTCGGATGATGTAGAGTGTTTCCTCAGTCTCGCGCTCAAATTTATGCAATACTGGACGCAGGCGATTGCGATGTGTCACCACAAGATCACCAATCTTGATTTCGGAAATTGGTCGATAACCATCTGCTGTAAGCACTTCCTGTTCAGGAGGCATACAGTTATAAAATGTAACCTGGTGGCCTGACCCGGCTCCCGCCAGAATGCGACCGCCTGGCACGAATTGAAAGTTTGTCAGGGCATCGTAGAAGCGTTTTTCCCAGTGCTGCTGCAATTCCCCGGTCTTTTCCACATCGGCGATGCCTCGTGCTACACGCGCCCAGAGTTGTTCAGGAGAGAACTCTAAAGGCTCCCCGTTGGGGTCTTTGAGCGAGTACCTATCCATAAATACTTTTTGGCGAATCCCCTCCAACTGGGTCATATGTTGAGAATCATGAACGCCAGCAATTTGCTGTGTAGCAGGCGTGGCCTTCTTCTGTTCCACCATGAAACCAGGACTCCTTCCGTACTCCGTACAGATATATACAACAGGCGCAACATACCATCTATGGCGCGGACGTAGCGTTTCATTCAAAGCGCGCTTAACTATCATCCGCAACACAGTATACCCGTAATAAACGGGAATTTCAAGGGTTTTGGCACAACATATTGATATTCTAATGTTTCAAACCACAATATATTGATCTGAATGCACACTTCATCCAGCATGAATTTCAGGGGGGACCGCTCCTGGAGCATCTCTACATGTACCTGAGAGCGCGCGTTGGGAAGAGAACTTAACTGTCTGGAAGTGGTATGATATGAGTGGAACCCCAGTCACAACAGGAGGATACATGCGAGCCGAAATACTTTCCTGTGGCACCGAATTGTTGTTAGGCCACATTACTGATACCAATGCAACATATCTTGCTCAGAGCCTGGCGTCCCTGGGCATTGATCTCTATTATGTTTCACAGGTGGGCGATAACCAGGGAAGGATTGTTGAGACTTTGCGACGCGCCTGGGAACGTTCTGACCTGATTATTATGACGGGTGGCCTGGGGCCAACGGAGGATGATCTTGCTCGCGAGTCGATCAGCGCGTTGCTGGGCGAGACTATGCAGGTTGATCCACGCCTGGAAGCGGAATTACGGGGTATGTTTACCTCGCGCCATGCCACCATGCCAGAACGCAATGTCAAGCAAGCTACCCTCATTCCGTCGGCGCAGGCGTTGCCCAATCCGCGTGGCACCGCGCCAGGCTGGATGGTTGAGAAGGACGGACGTATCATTATTGCTATGCCTGGCGTGCCGCGCGAAATGTATTACATGTGGGAGCACGAAGCAATCCCGCGTCTCAGTCCATACACTGGTGGTCTGATTTTTACACGTATCCTGCGCGTCTGGGGACTGGGTGAGTCAACGGTAGAAGAACAATTGGAAGCCCTGCTGCACAGTACTAATCCGACCATCGCCACATATGCCAAGAATGACGCGGTAGATGTGCGCATCACTGCCAAGGCCGAGACGCGCGAACGAGCAGAACAACTTGTAGCTGAAATGGAGGCGCAGGCGCGCCAGATTTTAGGGCACCATGTCTTTGGGGTGGATAAAGAGACGCTGCAAGGTGTCATTGCCAGGTATTTGTCTGAGCGTAATAAGTGGTTGGCGGTCATGGAATCGCTGACCGGGGGGCTGCTTTCGAGCACAATTACCGATCATCCGGGTAGCTCGAAACATTTCGTAGGGGGAGTGGTAACATACAGCACCGATCTCAAAGTGCAAATGGGCGTGCCTCGCGAAACCATAGAACGCTATGGGGTTGTGAGCGAGGAAACAGCCCGCGCTATGGCCCATGCTATTCGCGAGCAACTACACGCGGATTATGGGCTTGCTGTCACGGGTGTTGCCGGCCCGGATAAGCAGGAAGACAAACCGGTAGGTACCGTGTATATCGCCATTGAAGGGCCAGAAGGAATAGTCACGGGCATGGGGCCAGGCTGGCGCGCGAGTCGCGAGGACAACAAACGCCTGGCTACACTGGCCGCGCTCAATCTGCTGCGGCTGCACCTGGAGGGCAATAAACTGGGTAAGGAGTAAAAGACCCAAAACGATCTTCCAATATCACCCTCTGAAATAGCCATTTCGCAACAATCGCTTCTGTTGAACGTATGTGTGGTAAGATATGAGAGAGCGAATGAATGACTAAGCTGAAACGAGGCGATTATGTCCTGGAACCCCGATGAATTTTCTGAATATCGAGAGTATGGAACTGCTCCCGACTATTCCAACCCTGCTTATTACCAGCAGAGTGAAGCGCCAGTGTCTCGTTCTGCTCAGCCTGTTCAACAGCTTGAAGCTCCGCCAAATTTGAATAGCCTGGCAGCTCCCTCTGGCCTGGCAATGTATCCCTATGATGCGGGACAGATGAGCGCATATAGCGGCCCCGCGTCAATGGAGGGCTATACCGATGATGCCGGTGCGGATCAGCGCGAGCTGGCGAAACATGGAAAAATCAGTGAAGGCAAGAAACGCAAGAAATTAGCGGGATTGGGCGGTCTTGGCGCGACAATCGTCGGACTACTCGTGAAATTCAAAACCCTACTGGTAGTACTTCTCGATCTCAAATGGTTCGCTGTCTTTAGCAAGGTTGGCCTGGCCAGTATTACTGCTATTATCTCTATTGCGGCCTACTCATTTATCTTCGGCTGGCCGTTTGCCATCGGTCTGGTAGCATTGCTGTTCATCCACGAAATGGGTCACGCGCTGGTGATGAAGCTCAAAGGTATCCCGATAGGTGGCATGATATTCATTCCGCTGCTGGGCGCGGCGGTTTTCATGCGTAATATGCCGAAAAATGCCAAAGACGAGGCGGAAGTTGGCATTGCCGGGCCGATAGCGGGTGCTATCGCGGCCTCGGTCTGTCTCTTCTTCGCTCAAGCCAACCCGTATACCATCTGGACACCGCTGGCTTACTTCGGTTTTTTCATCAACCTCTTCAACTTGATTCCCATCGTTCCATTCGATGGGGGGCGCGTGCTTGCAGCTATTGACCGGCGTTTGTGGATCGTGGGTTTTCTAGGGCTAATCGGCTTTGAGGTCTGGTCATACATCCAGTACCATTCGATCTCGCCCTGGCTGATCTTCTTCATTGTCATAGCCGGTACGCAACTGTGGGCGCGGCGTCGCGCCGCCGATACGCAGGAAGGCAGGGCCTACTACCAGGTGTCGGCAGGCGAACGCATCATCCTGACTCTCGTCTACTTTGGCCTGGCAGCGGTCCTTGTGCTGGGTATGACCGTCTCATCCAATCTGCTACATAGCCTGCTATAAGAGAGCAGCGGGCTATGACTGTTCCTACTAACTGCGTACTTCAACGCCGACCATCTCTTCCAATACTTTGAGCAGGGACGTATAGTCGTCGCGACCGTGACCTGTCGCGCGCGCCATTTCGTACATCTGGCGGGTCAGGGCTGTCATTGCGGCGGGTGTCTTGTTTTCAGAGGCCAGGTCGAGCGCGAGTCCCAGGTCTTTGTAGAGCAGGTCGGTCATGAAGCCAGGCTCAAAACTGCCATTGAAGGCGCGCAAGGGAAACTGGTTGCTGAGTTGCCAGCTTGCTCCGGTGCTGACGCTGATGATCTTCGCCATCGTATCGACATCCGCGCCTGCTTTTACGCCCAGTACGAATGATTCGGCGGTAGCTGCCGCGATTGCGCCGCACAATACGTTGTTCACGAGCTTGACCACCTCACCGGCTCCTGTGGGACCGACGTGAAAGACGTTCTCCTTTTTGCCCATCGCTTCCAACACGGGGCGCACCTGTTCAAATACATCCTGTTCGCCGCCGACCATGATGGTGAGCGTCCCGTTGATAGCGCCCTGCGAACCGCCGCTGACGGGGGCATCGAGGAAGTGGACGCCATGGGTGGAGGCGGCCTGAGCGAGTTTGCGGCTCACGCTGGGAGCGATGGTACTCATATCAACGATAATCAGTCCCTTGCGCGCGCCCTCGAGTATGCCATGCGGACCTGTCACGACCTCCTCGACCTGGGGTGAATTGGGCAACATGGTAATCACCATATCCGAGGCTATGGCTACCGCGCGCGGCGAAGGGGCGAGCTTCGCGCCCGCGTTCAACACTTCCTGCACTTCGGGCTTTTCTGGATGACGCGCGTAGATAGTGACGGAGTGTTCTGCTTTGAGCAAGTTGAGTGTCATTGGTCGGCCCATAACACCGACGCCGATAAATCCGATCTGCATTTCTTTGATCCTTTCGTATAGACCCAGGATTTCCATCCTGAAAAATAGAGAAGTTCATTCCATTTCGATGATAATTGCTCCGCCTTTTACGACATCTCCTTCTTGAAAATAGACGCGCCGCACTTTTCCTTCGTAGGGCGCGACAATCGTGTGTTCCATTTTCATGGCGCTGAGGATGACAAGCACCTGGCGCTGCTGAACCTGCTGGCCCTCGTGAGCCTGTACTTTGACGATGGTACCCGCCATGGGCGCGGCAAGCGTTTTTTGCGTGATGGCCGCGCTGCTACCACGCGCGGATGTATCCACGTCGGGCGGTTGTGGTCGCGAAAAACGATAGAGACGCCCGTTGAGCATGACCTGCGTCTCAAGGCCAACATGCTGCACATAGGCGCGAGTCTGTCTCGCACCCTCCTGTAACAGCATCAATCCATTCTTGCCGCTGGTATAGCATATTTCGCGTGGTGGCTCTCCTTCAATTCGTATCTGCCACCCGCCCGCAGCTTCGGGGGCAGGCGCGAGCGCGAGGTGGTAGGGTTGCCCTGCATAGGTGTAGGTTATGCTGCGCGCTTCGCCAAAAATGCGCCACGCGCCCAGCGTTTGCCAGGGGTTTAGCGCGCTGTCGGTGTTGTTATTGGTCAAGGTTTGTGCCGGCTGTGCGGTCAGATCGAGCAGCGCTGCCGCGTAGAAGGCGTGTGGTTCTGGAGCTTGTGCCTCCTGTGAGGGTTGTTCTGCGAGCAGGCCATGCGCTTCAAGAAAATTCGTGTAGGTGTTCCCCTCGTAAAAGGCGGGATGGATTGCGATTGCGTGCAGCAGGGAAGCATTGGTTTGCACTCCGAATACCGCCTGTTGCTCTAAAGCGGCGCGCAGGCGAGCGATGGCGGCTGGCCGGTCTTCGCCATAGACAATGAGCTTGGCAATCATGGGATCATAATACTGGGTGATCTCGTCACCGCTCTGGATGCCACTATCGACACGCATGCCCGGTCCGCCGGGTGGCATGTAAGTAGAGACAACGCCGGTTGAAGGCATGAAGTTTTGCCCGGGGTCTTCGGCGTAGAGGCGCACTTCGATGGCATGACCGCGCAGGCTGATCTGCTCCTGCTCTATCTCAAGGGATTCGCCCGCGGCGATGCGGATTTGCTGGCGCACGAGGTCTAGCCCTGTGACCAGTTCCGTAACGGGATGTTCGACCTGCAGGCGTGTATTCATCTCCAGAAAGTAGAAGCACCTGTCACTGTCGAGCATAAATTCGAGCGTGCCAGCGTTAACGTACCCGGCGGCCTGCGCGATACGCACGGCTGCCGCGCCCATCTCGGCGCGCAGCGCGGGGGTGAGCGCGACCGAGGGACTTTCCTCGACGATCTTCTGGTGGCGGCGCTGGATGGAACACTCGCGCTCTCCCAGGTGGATGAGATGGCTGTGGCTATCCGCTAATACCTGTATCTCGATGTGGCGCGGTTGCAAAATCAGGCGTTCAAGGAAAACGGTGCCATCACCAAACGCGCTCCGAGCCTCGCGCCGCGCTCCTGCCAGGTGCTCCAGAAAGTCAGCTTCGTTATGTACTTCGCGCATACCTTTGCCGCCGCCACCTGCCGAGGCCTTGATGAGCAAGGGAAAGCCGGTTTGCCGGGCTTCCCACAACAATACCGCATCGTCCTGGCTGTCGCCGTTGTAGCCGGGGATGGTGGGCGCGCCGACCGATTGCGCCAGGCGTTTGGCGGCGATCTTCGATCCCATCAG
>DATLSI010000196.1:0-31932 GCA_035534255.1 Ktedonobacteraceae bacterium
GTTTGTTTGTACTCCAGCGAGCGGTTATCGTGTTGAAACCTGGGATAGCCTTTCTTGCCTGGCTTGTGACTTTTGCAATTGTCATAGAAGCGCGAGATAGCGAACCACGCTCGGTCAGCAGCCGCTTGACGGGCTTGTGAGTTGAGGCATGAGGCAAAGGGATACTCTTTGGCAAGGTGAGCACAATAGCACTGAAGATCATTCTGAGCAATGCCCTGTTCGTCTCTCCACAAACGCAAGCACTTGTTGCGGATGAACTGGCATACTTGAATGGCTTCATCGAGAGCCGCCTCTTGTGCTTTGGAGCCATCAAGCTTGTACTCATAGATGAGCATGCTTAATCCTTTGCCTTTTGTCTCTTGATATGCTCTCGCACTGCCTGTACTACTTCACTATTGATTGAGCGGTCATTGCGCAAGGCGATACGTTTTAATTCGTTCACCAACTCAGACGGAAATCGGATGGTGATACGAGTCTCATTGATCTTTTCCATAGTGACATTGTATCACCACAATAACACTATGTCAAGCATGTTCCGCCTGCGGGCGGCAAGCTTTTCATCCCCCGCGTGAATGACGGGGGCTTTCAAGCCCGTTCACGGTAAAGATATCGAATTCAGGTTACTTTTACAGGTCAGCAGATCGGGCGACGGTGAGTGGACGCGATGAAGCGCGTCCCTACACAGATCGGGCAAACTCGATGAAGTATTGCATGACATGGGGATTGCTCATGGAGTCTATGCTGATGGTTTTCTCCAGGGGGACGCCCATGAACAGCTTTTTGACGGGTACTTCCAGCTTTTTCCCGTTGAGGGTGCGCGGCACTTCGGGTATGGCGATGATCTCATCGGGTACGTGATGCGGCGAGAGGTTCGTTCGTATTCTGGCGCGGATGCTGGCTTTAAGCGCATCATCTAGCTCGAAACCTGGCTTGAGTACCACAAAGAGGGGCATATAGTACTCTCCGCCCGCGCGTTCAACACCAATGATGAGGCTGTCCAGCACTTCTGGTATATCCTCCACCACGCGGTAAATCTCGCTGCTGCCCATACGAATGCCTTTGCGGTTGATGGTTGAGTCGGATCGTCCGTAGATGATGGCGCTGCCGCGCGGGGTGATCTTAACCCAGTCGCCATGCCGCCAGATGCCAGGATACATCTCGAAGTAGCTTTCGCGATAGCGTTTGCCCTGCGGGTCATTCCAGAAGAAGATGGGCATAGAGGGCATGGGTTCGGTGATGACCAGTTCGCCTACTTCGTCGATAAGCGGTTGGCCGAAGTCATCGAAGGCTTCGACTTTCGCGCCCAGCGAGCGGGACTGGAGTTCCCCTGCATAGACAGGGAGGAGGATACAGCCGCCCAGGAAGGCAGCACAGACATCCGTGCCTCCGCTCACGGAAGCCAGCCAGATGTCGGGTTTGATCTGCTCGTAAATCCACTGAAACCCCTCCGGCGGCAGCGGTGAGCCGGTCGAGCCAAGCCCGCGCAGTTTGCTCAAGTTGAAAGTTTTGCCCGGTGTCACTTCTGCTTTCATGCACGAGAGAATAAAGCCCGCGCTGGTGCCGAAAAAGGTCATGCCGGATTGCTGGGCGAACTGCCAGAGGGCATTCATATCAGGGTAGCCGGGGCTGCCATCATACAGCAAAACTGGAATGCCTAGCAATAATCCGCCTATCAGCAGGTTCCACATCATCCAGCCGGTAGTAGTGAACCAGAAGAAACGGTCGTCATGTTTGAGGTCCATGCCCAAATGGAGACTTTTCATATGTTCGAGCAGGATGCCGCCCTGGCTCTGTACAATGGCCTTTGGCAGGCCCGTCGTGCCAGAAGAATAGAGTACCCACAGGGGATGATCGAATGGTACCTGTTCGTAGACCAGTTCAGCGGCGCTGGCCGGAATGTCCTGCCACAACAGGGCGTCGCGGTAACTCTCGACGGTTGTCTCTTTGAAGGCGTAAGGGAAGACAATCGTTTTTTGCAGCGTTGGCAGCGCGTCCTGTAGTTCGTTGATGGTTGCGCGGCGGTCAATGGTCTTTCCGGCATACTGGTAGCCATCGATGGTGAACAGCACTTTTGGTTCAATCTGCTGGAAACGATCAATCACGCTGCGCGTGCCAAAGTCGGGCGAGCAGCTTGACCAGACCGCGCCTATGCTGGCGGCTGCCAGGAAAGCGATCAACGACTGTGGAATATTGGGCATATAGGATACTACTCTATCCCCGCGCTGCACGCCCAACTGGCGCAGCGCAGCCGCGATATTGCGCACCTGCCCGTAGAGTTCGTCCCACGAAATCTCTGTGAGTGGCTGCGCTTCTGACTTGAAGAGCGCGGCGGGTCGGTTGCTCGTGGCATTGCGGAATACATGTTCCGCGTAGTTGAGTTGCGCGCCTGTAAACCACTGCGCGCCGGGCATTTTTCGTTCGACCAGCACCGTCTGATAGGGTTTAGAGGCCTTGATGTGAAAATAGTCCCAGATCGAGGCCCAGAAATCTTCGAGTTTTTCGACTGACCAGGCCCATAGCTCATCGGGGGTGGTAAAATGCAGTCCTTTTTCTCGCGCAAGCCACTGCATATACTGCCGGATATTGGCCTGTTCTTGCATCTGTTCTGAAGGCTCCCACAGAAGCGTGCCTTCACTGACTGGAGTTGCCATACCAATTATGCCTTCCTGGTTCATGTATTGATCCAATGGTTTGATGGAAGTTATAGCTTAGTATCGCACATATTAGCGTTGACCAGGGCGGGGGCAAGCCCCGCCCTGGTATCTCGCTTGCAGTTTCAACTCGATCCACCCTGTGAACTGGCGGTACAGGAAGATGCACATGAGGAGCCAGAGCGCGCCTGACAGATAACCGGCCAGCACGTCGGTCAGCCAGTGTTCGCCTTCCAGGATGCGCGAGTAGCCAATGAACAGGATGTCAAGCACGCAATAAATCTGAAGTGGGATCAGTATCCAGCGATATTTCCACTGGCTTACGGGCAGAGTAAAGCTGAGAAAGAGCAGAAAACCATAATAGGCCAGGTCGTGATCGGTATGACCGGAGGGAAAGCTTTTTTCTGGTATGTGGCTGAGAACATGGACGTGCTCCCCACTGAATGATCCGGGACGCGGGCGATTCACCAGCACATTGAAGATGTAGTTAACGCCACTGGCAATGCCAACGGTCCCGATGATGCCGGCAGCGGCCTCAAACCACTTCACCGGTGATTTGCCCCTGGCGCGCGCGATTAGCCCGATGAGGCATAGACCAATCAGCCAGACTCCCAGCGCGATAATGGAAGGAAGCGGATTATTGATGGCGCTGATAAAATTCATAAAGGCAGTGATAGGAGGAGCGAGTGTGGTTGACTGGATAGCATAGGTGGTTTGCAGGTCAATCGGATAAGGTTTTGGATGACTATGTACCACGACAGAAGAGAAGACCAGGATGATGAAACCGATAATGAATAACACGACCGGGATGGGTCGAAGTCTTACCATCACGCGCTGTGCTTTAGCCGCTCCGCTTTCATTCCTGGGCAGTGTTCCCTGCGGAGAGGATGTTTTATCCATATGCTCCTCCTTAAAGGTAATTTGTTGAAAAAGAGCCTGGCTGGCAAAATTCTTGATAAGCGATTAGATTAGCTTTAATTATTTCACGCGAGAACGCGATTAAAGTTTCACTTTTGCTTCTGTTTCCTGTGCCAGGCGTTCAATTACCTCGCAAAGTAATTGCGGCAATGTGCCGAAGGAGTAGGACATTAAGACGCGCTCGCCTGTCTGGTGCGCCCCTTTGCCATATGGCCCAAAATTGATAACCGGTAGGCCCAACTTCTGAATAGCTGCAAGCGGAAGTTGATAGGTGCCAGCATGAGGCGCTGTTGCTTGCTCCTGCCAGGAGGGTATGTTGGTCGTCAGGGCAGATGTCTCGAAGCCGGGGTCGAGACGCAGGTAGCTCATATCTGAGATAAATGGGAAGTATTCATGCACTTCAAGTTGCAATTCGGGGTGAACTTCCGCGATGGTGTGCGCGATGGTGTGCAAGAGACAGGGCATTTCGGCGATATGCGGGATGAAGGGCGGCGAATAGTAAAGTATGATAGCGGGTCCCTTTTTACCGCTGGCCGTCCAGAGATGGCGCGCCAGGTGCAGGCAGCGCCCGCGTGAGTCCAGGCCACCCGGCATGGTGTTCCACACGGCCTTGATTTCAGCTTGCACACGCTCATGCCCCATCTGCTGCTCTACCTGCGCGTAGAGTTCCGCATAGGTGAGTACTATGCCGGAGCGTGACTGGCGGGACAACCGCGGATTGCTCGTCCAACGGCGCTCGACCTCAATCAATCGCTGTAATACCCGATCCAGCGCGGATTGCGCGTAGCCACGCAAACGCTCCAGCAATTGCGCGGGCGTGGTCGAGAAGGTGAGCACATTCAAATAGAAATAGGCGGCAAAGGGCAATTGTACGTCATAACTCGTTTTCAAGTCGCTGGCTTTCAGCGTGACAGGGGGCGGAGTGCGCTGGCCGCGCACGACATCGCACAGGTCATCGTTCATACTCAGATCGCGAATGAGTTCCGCCGCGAGCAAGTTGGCGTCTACGCCGTCAAAGGGTTCGCCCACGTGCGAGGCGTGACCTATGAGCAGGAAGGTGGGCAGCAGTTTGCCGACGGAGCCTGTATAGATATAGCGGTGCGTGTCGCCCGGATATAATGCGGTGGTATAGTCGGTATTGATGGCACCGAGATAGCTCAAGCCATACTCCTGTCGCAGGCGCAGAAGATATTGGACGGCCTGCAATACCCCTGCTGACTCATTTTCTTCGTCGGGTGTGGCTATAAAGACGACCGACAGGGAAAGTTGTCCGTGATGGGCCAGCCTTGCCATGTGGCGCATGACCGCGACATTAGCCGCCACGCCGCTCTTCATATCGACGGAACCACGCCCAAACATCCAGTCGCCGCTGTGTTCCGTGATATCCTCCGCTAAACCGGGGGCCATATCCGCCAATGCCTGCTGGTGAGTTGCCAGCGCAGCGGGATCGAGCGCAAAGGGTTCCAGCGCGCCGAAATCCTTTGTATCGACGGTATCGATGTGGCCGAGCAGGACGATGGTGTCAGGCCGATTGCCGCGCAGGAAGGCGCAGGCATTCTGACGCCCACTGGCATCGCCGACGACAGGATCAAGACCTATAGCGGTATAGGCATGCTCCAGGCCATCTTCTCGCAGCATGCTCAACGTTTCTCGCGCAACCTCGATCTCGCCCTGGCCGGGACTGACGCTGCGGATATTGACGAGGCGCGTGGTATATGCTTTTACCTGAGCGTACCAGTCGTTAAATGCTGGTGTTTGCATCAAATTACTTCTCCTGCTTTGTTTTCTCTGGATTACAACACCACGTGCCTCTCCTGTCAAGCATGGTATACTTGAGTTGCAAGCCGATTCCACGATTCAACGGAGAAGAGAGGAAGCAGAACAACATGAACATTCACATTATTGGCGTCCCATTGGATCTGGGCGCGAGCAAACACGGGGCGGATCTCGGCCCGCATGCTATTCGCTACGCCGGGCTGAATCTTCACCCGCAGATTGATGAGCAACTGCGCAAACTTGGGCATCCCCTCATCGACGAGGGAAACCTGGCAGTTCCATCTTTTCAGATCAAGCCTGAGCATATAAACGATCCACGACTGCGCTATCTTGAGCCAATTATTGAGGTGTGCCAAAACCTGGCGGTGGCTGTTGAACGCCACTGCGGGCCGGAAGACTTCCCCCTGGTCATCGGCGGTGATCATAGCATCGCGCTGGGGTCGATCACGGGAGTAGTCAAGGCGCGTGGTCCCGTTGGAGTGATCTGGATTGATGCTCACGCCGATTTCAATACGCCGGAATCGACGCCCAGTGGCAACATCCATGGCATGTCGCTGGCGGCTCTGGTGGGCATTGGCGATAGGCGACTGGTGGAACTGGGCGGTATTGGCCGCAAGGTCGATCCGACGCGTGTCGTTATCATCGGCTCGCGCGATCTTGACCCCGGAGAAAGGGCCTTCCTGCGCGAAGTTGGCGTGAACGTCTTTACCATGAAAGAGATTGATCGCCTGGGCCTGGCTGCCGTGATGGAACAGGCCATCGACCTTGCCACGCGAGATACCAACGGGCTGCACATCAGCTTCGACATGGACGCGGTCGATCCTGATTACGCGCCAGGAGTGGGTACGCGTGTCGCGGGCGGTCTGACGTATCGCGAGGCGCATCTCTCGCTGGAACTCATCGCGGATTCGGGTAAGATGACCTCGCTGGAAATCGTAGAGGTCAATCCTACCTTCGATTCCGAGAATCGCACGGCTACGCTGGCGGCAGAGTTGATTTTAAGCGCTTTTGGGAAGCGTATATTTTAGATTAAATGCGCTCCAACGGAACAAAGCCTATGAGACGGAGCGCATTTGCCATGGTTTGCACGGCGGCGCGTACCAGTTGGGCGCGAAAGGCTTTGACTGTCTCGTTGGTTTCCTTAAGCATGGGCGGTGTATGTTCGTAGAAGTCGCTGAAGTGCGTGGCCAGGTCATACACGTAGGCGGCCAGCATGTTTGGGGCAAGCTGGCGCGCTGTATTGGCCAGGGTGCGCGGGTAGGCGTCGATATGGCGCAGCAGTTCCCACTCGCTCTGCTCAAGCAGGTCGGGAAGCGTCTCGAAACGTTCGGGTATCTCGTAGCCCGCCTCGTCTAACTTGCGCAGGATGCTATTAGCGCGGGCGTAAGCATATTGCAGGTACACACCGGTATCGCCGTTGGCACGCAGCGCCTCGTCCATGTCCAGCGTGATGATCTGCTGCTGGTTGAAGCGGATCATGAAGTAGCGAATGGCGGAGGCGGCCAGTTGCGCCGCCGTCTCGTAGGGCAGGTCTGGTTTGGCTTCCTGCATTCTGGTGATGGCTTTGTTGACGAGATCATCGGCTTTCACCTCGATGCCTTTGCGCCCGGACATGGCGTAAGATTCGTGTCCATCGGAGGTATCGACACCCAGGCTGGTGGCTGTCGCGGCTGAGAGCGTCACTACCTCGTAGGCAAAGTGGGTCGAGTTGTCGGCTTGCTCAACGTAGCCCAGGCGGCGCAGGCTTTCATAGACCACCTGTTGTAGATACGACTGGCGCACGTCGATGACAGTGATTACGCGCTTGCCGTGACCAAAACGTTTGGGGTCGCCTTCCGTCGTGCCATCTTCAGGTGGCGTGGCGCGCATTGTCCACAGCAGGCGTCCATCGTGCTGGCGTCCCCAGGGAACGAAATGAAAATCCACGCCGAGACTATCCGCCAGGCCAAATTTCCAGAGCTGGTAGGCAATGTCTTTGCCGGTGTAGGTGGCTGTGCCGTCGCTTTTGACGAGAATCTTATCGCTCATGCGCTCGCCCTCGTCGGTCTGCGTGTCGCCGTCGCCGAATGGCACGATCCAGCAGCCGGCTGCCGGACCTGTCTCTGGATGTTCCAGTACACCGCGGTCGCGCAGCATCTCGAAGGTGCGTTGCCACAGGCCCGCGCCAATAATGGCGGATTCCCAGGTGAGCAGATCATACGAGATGTTGAGACGTCCCATGGTTGCCAGGTGCGCCCGCACGATTTTATGCGAAAGGTCTGCTGCAAGCTGCGTATATGGCTCCTGGCCGTGCTCGATAGCCTGCATCATCATTTTGCGCCGCTCCAGCAATTCTGGTTGTTGTTCGTAGGCTCTGCCAACGGCAACGTAGAGGCGCGAGCAGTAGTAATCAAAGGACTCGCCCGGCAGTTGATCGCTGCCTTCGGGGACTTCCAGCAGACCCTCCTGCAAAAGGATGAAGGCGACCACTACGTCCGCGACCTGCACGCCTGTATCGTCGATATAATTGTTGGCCTCGACATTGTAGCCTTGCGAACGCAACATGCGCACAACGGTATCACCGAGACAGGAATTGCGCAGGTGTCCCACGTGCGCGGCTTTGTTGCTATTGATGGCGGTGTGTTCAACCACAACTTTGGTGGCTGCGCCGACATCGTTCTGTCCGAAATCGGCTCCCGCGTCCAGCACGCGCTCGATGATATCGCGTCCGACGGCGGGGCGGTTCAGGCTAAAATTGAGAAAGCCTGGTTTCGTGATGCTGACTTCCGCGATAGTGGGAGCCTGTATGTCGTGCAGGATGGCTGCGATGCCCTCGGCGATGTTAAGAGGGGAACGCCCAAATTTATATTTGGCCCAGGACATGAGCGGAATGGAATAATCGCCAAAACTGGCCTGCGCCGAGAAACGCAAATCTATGGGTAATTGCTCAAGGTCGATGGATATTCCTTCTTGAGCAAGATAGGTTGCGGTCGCCTGTCTGGTGAGCGAGACCAGATACTCGTATAAATCACCAGGTATCATACTGGCAGTTTCCTCCGCCTGGCTGGTAATTGACATTGTTCCTCCACATCTCCGATTGATGAATATATAGAAAGCCCATTATGATAAGTTCGCAACAACTATAACGCAAGTTACGCGGTCGGTCAAGTTTTGTGTCCTTGTGTCTATTGTAGCAGAAGCTCGAACCGGATGTGTCAGATGTGTCAGATGTATCTAATGTGTCAGATGTGTCAGATGTGTCGGCGTCTATGCGGTGAATGCGTCGTGCATGGATTTCTTAGCGGGTCGCAAGTAAGCAAGCAGACTCTATAGAGAGTATATCCTTTGAAGAGGTAAAATACAAGTGGAGGGAAAGCGTGGGGTGCGCGCTTTTTTTTGCATGGCTTGAGCACGAAAAGCGAAAAGAGCACAGAATCTCATTTTGAGGAAATTCATATCAAGCTCATATTGCGGATCTGTGCAAAAATTTAGCGCGTATCCGAAAGCGTGTTACCCTGTTGTGATGGTTCCATCGGCGTTGACGCGAATGGTGACGCTGGCTAATGGGCCATTGCCGGGGCCTGACGTGTGGCTGAAGCCATTGGCGGGATCGAAGATGGCACCGTGCGCGGGGCAAACGATTTGTTGCTGACCCGCATTGTAGTTGACGGGCACGCCGGCATGGGTGCAGGAGCGTTCGCAGGCCACAAAATTGCCGTTCGGTAAGCGAATGAGCAAACTGCCCTGACCATCTGCGGGATTTGTGAAGTTAATCGAGCTATTATTGGACATGTTGGCGTGGCCGATGACCGTGCCGGTGTGTGATGGCGGTTGTGTCGGTGTCGGCGGCTGCGTCGGCTTAGGCGTGGGTTGTTGCGTGGGTTGCTGGGTTGGATGAGTGGTTGGCGTGGGCTGCGCGGTTGTGGTTGGCGACTTTGATGGCGTGGGGGTCTTCTGTGTTCCATGTGTGGGCGCGGACGTGGGCGTAGTGTTGCCCGGCGCGGTTTTCGTAGGTGCGGTAGAGGTGGTTGGCGCGCTGGTGGTTAGCGTTTGCGACTGTTTCAGACTTTGCGCGAAATGGGCAAAGCTGATGCCGCCTACTGACAGCACGGCGGCAACCGTGCCGCCTGTGGCGATCAATTTCACCACTTGCCTGCGGTCTTGCTGCGCGGGCTGGCGGTGCGAGCGCGACTTCGCCAGTCGCACAGGCTGTTGCTGCGCAAAAGTGCCGGGCGTGGGCGGTTGTACCTTTGCTGAAGTGCCGGTCCACCAGGCAAAGGGATCGATGCCTACTAGAGAATCCGCGTGGTTGCGCTCCGGCGTGACGGCTGGCATGCTGGCGGATGTTGTAGCAGTGAACTGGTTCTGTAACGCGGCTGGCTGGGCCTGTGCTGGTTTGTCGCTCGTCGTTTGATTTGACAATACTAAGGGCGATGCTGCTGGCATATGTCCGGTTACGATGGGAGGCATCAACTGCCACTTGCCTGTGGAAAGACGATCTTCGTCGAACCAGTTGACGGTGGGCGGCATGGTTAATTGGGAGTTTTCTGCCAGTTGTCGCGTTTTAGGGGTTTGTGTCTGATTTGCTGCTTGCAGGGTTTTGATGACACGTTCAAAGGCGACGACGATTTCACTGGCATGCTGGTACCTACGGGCCGGGTCGCGCTCCAACGCTTTGCCAATGACGAGGTCGAATGCCTCCGGCAGAGCAGGTGAGACATGATGGAGTGACGGAACGGGCTGCTGGATGCGCATGAGAGCTGTTTCGAGTGGAGTTGCTGCTTGAAACGGCTGCGCGCCGCTCAGCATTTCAAACAGCATGATACCGAGCGCGTAGATATCCGAGCGGGCACCGGCAGGCACGTCCAGGACGCGCTCTGGCGAGATGTAGGCCGGGTTGCCCAGAAATGCGCCATGCGCGCTGAACAGGTGCGCCTGGGGCTGATTGTCCCTGCTAGTGGCATGCAGTTCCAGGATGGTTTTCAGGCCAAAACCGGCAATTTGGACGTTTAGTTCGTTGCTCAACAGTACATTGGAGAGGCTCAGAATACCATGCGTGACGCCTTTGCTATGGGCATCGTCAAGGCCAGAGGCTACTTGTTTAAGTAGATGCAGGGTCTGTGCGGGTGTGAAACGCTCCTGCTGCTTGAGAGCCTGGGCCAGCGATGCGCCCTTGACGTAGGTTGTGACCAGGTAGGGGAAGCCGTCCTGCTCGCCGCAGTCAAAGGTGGGAAGAATATGTGGGTGCTTTAATTTGACCAGCGCCGCGCCTTCCCTGGCAAAGAGCGCGGAATAGCGCTTGCGGGATGCCATATCGTCGGGATAGTTGAAGATAGTCATCATGACCGCGTGTCCCTGCGATTTATGACGGGCAAGGTATACCGCGCTCAACTGCCCATGCCCAAGTAGCTGCTGTATTTGATAATCCCCCAGTAATTTACCTGTAAGCTGGTCTTCGCGTAGCATCTGCATGATGCGAACCCCCTTCTGATCTTCGTCCAGTTATTTCCTCATCAGTTGGGAGTGTACATAGAAGTATCTAAGAACGTCAACGTACCACGCTTGCAATAGGACAAGTGGGGTATTTCTTATTTTATACCTTAACCATAATCATGTTGCATTATTAATTATCTTCATGTTTCTACTTAATCAACTTTTTCACACTCTAGTACAAGAGTACTGATTGGTAGATAGAAACACGGCGATACGGTACGCTACACGAAGGAGATATGTTGCTTTGTTTTATTTTCGTTTGAGCAGGAGTATGCATGAATACACAGGCATCCTATGTAATTGTCGGTAACGGGATCGCGGGGATCACTGCTGCCGAATTGCTGCGCGCCGGGGATGCTGCTTGCTCAATCACGATTGTGGCGGATGATTCCCACCCGGCGTATTACCGGCCCGCGCTCAAGGACTATCTGGGTGGGCGTTTGCCCGAGGAGAAACTGTGGGCGCGGCCCGCGACATTTTACCGCGAGCAGCGCATTCGCTTTATTCCTGGGCACATTGTGGGCATCGATACCCGGCAGCGTTTCGCGCATTTGCACGACGGGAAGCGTATCGCTTACGATAGAATGTTGCTCGCCAATGGGGCGCGCCCGCGCGCGCTCTCCTGTCCTGGCCTTGACCTGGCGGGAGTATCAACGCTGCGTACCATTGGAGATTACCAGGAAATTTTGCGCCGCCTGGCGGATGTCAGGCGCGTGGTAGTCGTTGGTAGCGGCACGCTGGCCCTGGAAAGCGCGGAGACGCTGCGCCATCGCGGCTATGAGGTGACGCACTTATTGCGCGGTTCCACACTGTGGTCAGAGGTACTCGATCCTGTAGCCTCGGATATGGTGTTGCAAGAGGAGCGGCGCGATGGTATCGATGTACGCACCGGGCAAGAAGTGGCGGAGATAGTGGGGAAGAATGGGCAAGTAAGCGCGATGATTACAACGAGCGAAGAGCGTATCGCGTGCGAGCAGGTGCTGATTGCCATTGGTATCGATCCACAGATTGATTTCATTCGCGCCAGCGGAATTGCCTGCGGGCGTGGTGTCAAAGTAGATAACGGCATGCGCAGCAGCGACCCGCATATCTTCGCGGCGGGTGATGTGATTGAAACAACCGATGAGTTCACAGGGCGCACGCGGGTACTGGGTCAATGGTTGCCCGCGATCCAGCAAGCGCAGGTAGCAGCTTATAATATATTGGGTCTGTTTAGCCCCGATTCCCCGTTTTACCCCGGCTCGCAGCGCGCAGCCAGTTCGACCTATATGAACTATTACAACGCGACTTTTTTGTACGGGCTGGATTTCGTCTCTGTCGGCATGACGACGCAGCAGAGCGTAGCTGGCTTCCAGGAAATAATTGCTGAACCTCAACCGCGGAGCTATCGCAAGGTGATTTTGAAACATGGTGTGATAGTAGGCGCGTTGATGTTGGGACAGCGCGAGAATGCGCTGGCTTACAAACGGGCCATTGATCATCGCGTCAATCTCGCGTCCGTGGCACATTGCCTGTTTGCCGGGGACTTCGATCTGGATGGCTGGCTCGACCAGCAGGGAGTTCCCGCACCTGTCTTGAATATCGACAAAGAGGCGAGGATTGAGAGCAAATTGCCAGCCACACCTACGTTAGAATTGGTGGTACAGGATGGTTCGACCAGGACGATTCTGCTGGAAGCTGGACAACACTATACACTTGGGCGAGATCAGAGCAATACTATTGTGTTGGATGACGCGACTGTGTCCCGGCGGCATGCTGAACTATTTGGCGCTCCTGATGGCTTTTACGTGCGTGACCTGAACAGTCGCTACGGCGTGTTCGTGAACAAGGTGAAGATCAACAACGCCTATCGCCTGGCGCATGGCGACCGTGTCACGATTGGCAATGTGCAGATCAGGGCGACCGCAAAGGTTCCCTCCCAACTCAACACCACCCCCGCCCTTACAATGAGTACGACGGGAGGACGACCAACCATAATCAAGTATGTGCAGACCAGGGCGACCGCAAGGGTCCCCTCCCAACTCAACACCACCCCCGCCCTTACAATGAGTACGACGGGAGGACGACCAACCATAATAAGGGCGACTCAGGCGGTTGCCACGTCTCCCCCGGTTGTCGAGGGGCTTGAGCACCGGAGGACGGTGCGGGGTATGGACGGGGAACGCATTAAATTTGAGATTGATATGTGTATCGGGTGCGATCGCTGCATGGATGCCTGCCCGGTGCCTTTGTCGTCAATGGTGACAATCGCGCAACTCAACCAGGCAACTATTTCGGAGGCGGTTGCGCCGGACGTGGCTCGCTTTACACACGAGTGTATTATGTGCGGCTCGTGCGTTCCCGTTTGCCCGGTGGATAACCACCGCGATCTGCTGATGCTTTCCCTCAAGCAGAGGCTGGGAGTTTCGTGGAATCATGTTCCTGATATGCAGCGCGTCCAGCAGGTGTTGCCCGCCGGGTGGACTATTGCTATACTGCTCGGTCGCCTGCGCGAACAAGCGGCGTTGTGTGACATACAGCAGGTGCCTGATAATTACCTGCTGCATATGGTGGCATCTTCCCGCCAGCGCGTATTGCAGCCGGGCGAAACGCTTTTCCGCGAGGGTGAATACGGGCGCGACCTGTACTTTATTCTCGATGGCAGGCTGGAGATGACCGCGCGGGATTATGAGAATGTAGAGTTGCCGGTAGCAATTCTCAGACGCGGCGAATACGCGGGCGATGATGGGATGCTGACCGGGCAGCCCTATACTGCATCTGTACGAGCGCAAGTTCCCACGCTGGCGCTGCAAACGCCGGAACAGGTGATCGCGCGCCTGATGGAACTGGTTCCCGGCACGCGCGGTCACTTTGAACGAGCGAACCACGCGCGTTCGCTTCTCTCCATACTGAAGCGCCTGGCGTTGTTCCAGGGAGTGGCTGATGGCGACCTGCGCGAGTTGATGCGCCAGACACCCATCAAGCAGTATGAACGCAATGAACAACTTTTCACGGAAGATGACAGAGGCGGACGTCCGGCGCGTGAAACGCTGCATATCATGCTCGATGGGTTTGTCAAAGTGGCGCGGCGTGCCGGGCAGGAAAGCGGCAAGAGCAAAGAGTCTGAACGCATTGTGGCGTACCGGCAAGGCGGCGATTACTTCGCGGGTGGGCTTGACCTGCTGGGCGATGGCCGGGCGGTCTCTGTGGCTACAATCAATCGCTGCCGTGTGGCGGAAGTGCCGCGCCAGGTGATGCTAGCTCTTTTTCAACGCTATCCAGAGGTGAATCAGCGCTTCGCAACACGGCTGCGAGAATATATAGAGACGACGGTTTCTACGCAGGGTTACGCGGTCGCGAACGAGCCTCTGCAAGGTGTTGCGCTCGACAAGCGAGCTGTCGACGCGAATGTACAGGATGGACTACACTCGCTGGTGAAAGATGGTGTGGTGGAGGGAACCGAGGTGCTGGTGATCGACCTGGACAAGTGCATTCACTGTGATGAGTGCGAAGAGGCATGCGCCCGGCGGCATGGGCATTCGCGCATGAACCGCAAAGGGATGGTGGTGGGCAATATCAGTATTGCTACCGCCTGTCGCCAGTGCCAGAACCCGGTATGCATGCTGTGCAGCCGGGCGGGTATTGCGCGCTATCCCAACGGTGAGGTGTATATCACGGAGAGTTGCATTGGCTGCGGCATTTGCGCTGAACGCTGCCCTTATGGCGCGATTTCGATTGTACAGATTGATGATGAAGCTGTCGCGAGCAATTCCTGGCAGCGTTTCAGCCAGTTCTTCACGAAAGGGGCGGGCAAAGAACGCGCGCGGCGCACCTTGCCAGTAGTCAGCATAGAGGCTGCCGGAGGAAACTACGCCGCCCCTGGCCCTCTGGATATGTTCCAGCCGCGCAATGCTTATGAGGAAATGCGCAAGAAGGTGGCGATCAAGTGCGACCTGTGCGCAGGATATAGCGACCAGGCATGCGTGCAGGCGTGTCCGACAGGCGCGGCGGTGCGCATTCAACCCGCGAAATTTTTCGGCTCGACGGAAGAGATTCTGCAACGGCGCGCGAGGTAAAGTGGCTTCGTGTAAGACGGGGCGAGCGAGCCAGGGCGACCGCGAGCCAGGGCGAGCGCAAGACGGGGCGACCGCGAGCCAGGGCGAGCGCGAGCCAGGGCGAGCGAGCCAGGGCGACCGCAAGCCAGGGCGAGCGCGAGCCAGGGCGACCGCAAGCCAGGGCGAGCGCGAGCCAGGGCGACCGCAAGGGTCGCCCCTACAATACACGAGGACGCTGGGGAAAACCTGGGAAAAGGATAGGGATACATGGCACTGGTTAAAAGAGCACCGGGACAGGAACGTTCGGTGAGGCGCATCTGGAAAACGCCTGGATCGAAGGCGAACTGGTTGTTTCTGGCGATTTCGCTTCTTACGCTTGGTTGGGTGTATCTACTTTATCGCAACGCGATTGCGACACAACTTTATCCGGGGCCGTATAATGCTCCCTTTCGGCAATTTGGTATTGTCTCTTTTGTGCTGGTATTGCTGGTTGCGGCCTATACGTTGCGCCGCCGTTTCGCGCGCGGGCTGCCGGGGAAAGTGCAGGGCTGGTTGTGGCTGCATGTCTGGTTTGGCATTATCAGTGTCATCATTACGTGCATGCACGAAAATTTCCTTAACATCATACACGACATCGAATGGACAAAAACGCGTTTTATCGAATATTATTTTGGTACATCGGCCCTTTACGCCTTGCTGCTGCTGGTAGTGACGGGTGTGATTGGGCGCTTGCTCGATATGTTGCAAGCGCGTGTGATCGCTGGCGAGGCGGATACGAATGGCGTGGGTATCAACCGCTCGGTTGAGGAGCGCCTGTTTGAGTTGTCTTTGACGGTCGAGCGTTTGATCGCGGGCAAATCAACGCAGTTCCAGCAGTATTGCCAGCAGGCGCTGCGGTTGCAAAGCGCGCTGCCAGCGTCTCTCCCCACAGTGAATGCGCGCGAGGTCAGCGATTTTCAGCGAGTGTATGAGGTACTAAGCGAGCGCACACGCCTCGGACGCTCGCTACAACGCCAGCAGCGCGCGCGCCGAATTATCCGCGCGTGGCGTTACATCCATATCCCCCTGGCCTGCCTTGCTGTGCTGGTGATCGGCTTTCACAGCGCGATAGAGCTATACAAGATGATTGTCTTGCATTATTGATGGCGAGGTGACATGGCGGGGTTTGCCCTTGCCATGTGTCGTGTTGGCACGCTATGTGGCTAATGCGATACACTGATGCGTTAGGCGCGCCATGTTGCTAATGCGATGCGCCGATACGCTCGGCATGCTGGATATGATCCTCCACGAAATCGCTGGCTGTTTGCTCGCTGCCAAGGGGCGAGACGCGCCAGAAGAGGCGATGCATGCGGCTCCATTCGGCCAGCAGTTGTGCTGCGCGCCAGCTATGCGTCTTTTTGCGATGCCACTGGATGAGGGTGCGCAGCGCTTCCTGTTCGCTAGCATCGTTGATGCGCAGCAACTCGACCAGTTCGGTATTGCAGTTGCTGGGGAATACGCCCTCCATGTCCAGCACGTAGGCTACGCCCGCGGACATGCCCGCGCCGAAGTTCTGCCCGGTTTCGCCAAGCACGACTACGATGCCGCCGGTCATGTATTCGCAGGCGTGCGCGCCTACGCCTTCGACGACAGCCAGCGCGCCACTATTGCGCACCGCGAAACGCTCGCCTGCGCGACCCGCCGCGAAGAGTTGGCCGCCGGTCGCGCCGTAGAGCGCGGTATTGCCCAGGATGGTGTTCTGGTGGGCCGCGAAACTGGCATCGGGCGGAGGCGCGATGATGATCTGGCCGCCGGTCATGCTTTTGCCCACGTAATCGTTAGCCTCGCCACTCAGGATCAGGCGCATGCCGGAGACGCAAAAGGCCCCGAAGCTCTGACCTGCCGAGCCGTGGAATGAGCAGGTCACGCTGACACCCGGCAAACCGGCGTTGCCGTAGCGGCGCGCGATCGCTCCGGCCAGGCTTGAGCCGACCGCGCGATCGCTATTATGGATGGGGTGCTGGGTGAGAACGCTGCGCTCGCCGTTGAGAGCCTGGTCGGCTTCAACTAGCAGTTCCCTGGCCAGGAGTGAGGTATGCACGTCGTTGCTGTTCGCGGCTTCCGTCGATTTGCCGGGAGCCGCGGCTACCAGCCCGGACAGGTCAAGCGTGGATGACTCTGGTGCTTGCAGCAGGTCGGCTCGTCCGATCAAATCGTCAAGGCGTGAAATGCCAAGGGATGCCATCCACTGGCGTACCTCTTCGGCGACTAATGTGAGATAGTTGACGAGGTGCTGCGATTGCCCGGTGAATTTGGCGCGCAGGTCTTCGCGTTGGGTGGCGATGCCGGTCGGACAGGTGTTGAGATGGCACTGGCGCGCCATATCGCAGCCGAGGGAGACGAGCGCGGCGGTGCCAAAACCAAATTCTTCCGCGCCGAGCATGGCTGCAACGATTACATCACGGCCCGTCTTGAAGCCGCCATCGACGCGCACTTTGACGCGCCCGCGCAGTCCGTTGCGCATGAGCACCTGCTGCGCCTCGGCAAGCCCGATTTCCCAGGGCATGCCGGCATGTTTGATGGATTGCAGGGGCGACGCGCCCGTGCCGCCATCATAGCCACTGATAAGCACGTAGTCGGCGTGCGCTTTTGCCACGCCAGCCGCGATGGTACCCACCCCAATCGTGGCAACCAGTTTGACGCCCACGCGCGCCCGCGGGTTGACCTGGTGCAGGTCATAGATCAACTGCGCGATGTCCTCGATACTGTAGATGTCGTGATGCGGCGGCGGCGAGATGAGCGACACATTGGGCGCGGTATGGCGCAGCCTGGCGATGAACGGCGTCACTTTGGCCGGTGGAAGCTGACCGCCTTCGCCGGGTTTGGAACCCTGCGCCATCTTGATTTCCAGTTCTTCGGCGCGTACCAGGTATTCGGTGGTAACGCCGAAACGCGCCGAGGCGACCTGCTTGATCTTGCTGCTGACCGGAATGCCGTCAACCGTTTCGTGGTACCAGTCGGGGTCTTCGCCGCCCTCGCCGGTATTGTTGCGCCCGCCGATGCTGTTCATGGCAACGGCGATGGACTTGTGCGTCTCTGGACTCAACGCGCCGAGCGACATGGCGGAGACGACAAAACGGGCGCGTACGCTCTCCATCGGCTCGACCTGCTCTATGGGAATGGGCGCGCGTGGCACGAATGCCAGCGTATCGCGCAGCGCGGTGGCCGGACGCTGGTAGACCAGATCGATGAATTGCTGGTAATCCTGCTGGCTGCCGCTCAACGCGGCTTTTTGCAGGGCGCGAATGATGAGGGGGTTGTAGGCGTGATATTCGGCATCACGGCGGAAACGAATGCGCCCGATATCTGCCAGTTTGCGCCTGCGTCCGGCTGTTCCGTTCTCGACGCGGCGCGTCTCTTCGGGCTGCAGTTTTGATACGCGCTCGAGAATTTGCCCGGCCACTTGTGGCAATGAGAGATTGCCGAAATGGGCCGGAGAACCGGCGAAACAGCGTTCAACCAGGTCGGGCGTGAGGCCCACGACCTCGAACTGTCCCGCGCCGATGATGTTGCGAATGGTGGAAATACCCATACGCGCCATCACTTTGCGCAATCCGCCTTCGATGACATGGATGTATACCTCGACGGCCTCTTCGCTCGAGAGATGTTCGAGCTTGCGCTCGCCCGCTAATGCACGCACGCTGGCAAGGGCCAGAAAAGGCACAACTGCCTCGGCTCCGTAGCCGAGCAAGAGCGCGATCTGGTGGATATCCCAGACGGAACCGACTTCGCAGATCAGTGATGCGTATGTGCGCAGTCCGCTGCGTATGAGGGCGCGATGTACCGAACCGACCGCCAGCAGCATTGGAATGGGCAGCGCCGTCTCGCTGGCCTCGCGGTCGCTCAAAATGAGAATAGAGATGCCTTCGGTGACGGCCTCAATCGCCTTCACATCGAGAGCGTCCAGCGCCTGTTCGAGCGCGCCGGGTCCGCCCGCGCTGTCAAAGGTGGCGAGCAGCGTGCGGGCGCGAAATCCGCTCTGCTCAAGGTCGCGCACCGTTTCAAGCTGAGCTTCGGTGAGGATGGGAGTTTCCAGGTGCAGCAGGCGGGCGTGCAGGGCCGTTTCGGTCAGTAGGCTCTGGCGGCGGCCAAGATAGCAATCGAGCGACATAACGATCTGCTCTCGCAGGGGATCGATGGGCGGATTGGTCACCTGGGCGAAACGCTGGCGGAAGTAATCAGAAAAAGCGCGCGGCTGGTATGAAAACGCGGCGGGCGGTGTATCATCACCCATGCTCCACACCGGTTCTTTATTCTCTAGCAGGATGGGGCGCAAGATGAGTTCGATGTCCTCGTGCGTGTAGCCGTAAAGCTGCTGGTGTTGAAAGAGCGTTTCGGCATCGAGAGGTGAATCGAATGTGGGGGATGAGAGTTCTTGCAGGCGCAGGAGGTGGATTGCCAGCCATTGTTTGTACGGCTGACGACGCGCGAGGGCTGATTTGATCTCGTGGTTGCGCAGTAAAACGCCATACTTCAAATCGACGGCGATCATTTCGCCTGGCCCCAGGCGGCCTTTCTCTACAATTTCATGCGCATCGCAGGGAACGACGCCTGCTTCCGATGCCAGGATGAGCATTCCGTGTGAGGTGAGCGTGTAGCGGGCCGGGCGCAGGCCATTGCGATCAAGCGCCGCGCCAACGACCGAACCGTCGCTGAAGATGAGAGCTGCCGGACCGTCCCACGGCTCGGTCAAGCCGGCGTGGTACTCGCACCAGGCGCGCTGCTCGCCGTCCAGCGCGGCGTCCTGTTCCCAGGCAGGGGGAATGAGCATCTGCATACTGTGCAGCAGGTCGCGCCCGGACAGCGTGAGCAGTTCCAACACGTTGTCAAGCTGGCCGGAGTCGCTGCTGCCCTCCTGGATGACTGGCAGGAGATCGCGTAGTTTGCCGCCCCAGAGAGGAGAGAACAGGCCACCCTCACGCGCCTGCATCCAGTTTCGATTGCCCAGCAGCGTATTGACCTCGCCGTTGTGGGCGAGCAGGCGCATAGGCTGTGCCAGTGGCCAGGCCGGCAGGGTATTTGTGCTGTAACGCTGGTGGAAGATGGCGAACGCGCTGCTAAAGCGCGGGTCTACCAGATCGAGGTAGAATTGTGCCAGTTCGTTCGGGGCCAGCAGTCCTTTATAAATGATGGTTGAGTGCGAAAATGAAACGATGTAACAGTCGTCAATATGCGCGTCGCGCAGGCGTTGTTCGATGAGGCGGCGCGTATGGTAGAGCACTCTTTCGTATTGTTTGATGGTGAGGTGCTGCGGGCGCGCCAGTAAAATTTGCTTGATAGCGGGAGCGGTGGCACGCGCGCGCCCACCGAGAACGGTGTCGTCGATGGGGGGTTCTCTCCAACCGAGCAGGATTAGCCCGGATTCGATGCATGTTTGCTCGATGATGCGCCGGCTTTGCTCGCTGGCAAGCGGCACACTGGCGGGCGACGGCAAAAAGATCATACCCACGGCGAGATCGTCAGGATCAGGCAGGCTTACGCTTCTCGCTGCCAGTTCCGCGCGAAATAACTCTCTGGGAATCTGGGTCAGCAGGCCCGCGCCATCGCTGGTTTCGGCGTCCGCGTCTTGCGCGCCGCGATGTGTGAGGTTAATGAGGGCCTGTAACGCGACCTGGATCAAATGGTGGCTGGCTTCGCCTGAAACCTGCGCGACAAAGCCGGTGCCGCAGGCGTCATGTTCCCAACGTGGGTCATAAAGCGGATAAGCCATATCGTTCGTAGAGCGCTGGTGCATAGCATGTCCCCCCGAAAAAACTGCATGTTTTTCAAGCCAGGAGGCACCTACTCTGGAGCCGGTTGGTATTCGACGACCAGACATCGCTCGCCGAATGTCATTTTCTTGCTTATTGTACCTTTACACGGGTTTTACATGTCGTGGTTCAGGCGCAGGATGTGCGTAATGAGGCAACATTGAATCAGGGAGAGCAGCTTAACTCTGGCAGAACAAACAGCGTTCTGTTTAATGGAGTGTAGCATAAATTTCGGTTATAGACAAGTGCAACACAGAATTGCGAAATCTAGCGTATTCGCGCCAGGGTCTGACGCAGCCGTTCGACATCCCGCAAGGTCTCATCACGCTCATGCGACGGTGAGACCTTTTTACGCACAAAGGCGCAAAACCCCGCGATAGCGCAATCCAGCACGGCCACTTCCGCCACACGGAGTGGGATAGTCATTTCCGCTCCATTAATTGGTATATTCGTCAATCGCAGATACAGGCTTTCAAGCACATGTATCTGCTCATCGCGTTCACGTGCCGGCTGACTCACGCGGCGCGTAGAGGTGATGTAGGCGCGAATGATGCTGCGCACCGATGCCAGGTCATTGAAATTGAGGGCCAACGTGGGCAGATGGTTAGACTTCTGCATCGCTCTTTTTCTCTCCTGCTGCTACGCCCCAATTCTCGCTATTCATCAACACGTGCGCCTCCTCATGCTTGCCTTCGGCAATCAGTTGCAGGATGCGCTCCCCGCCTCGCTGCATTCGCGCCGTAATGAAATCGTGTCGCGCTGTGATCGCTAAGCCGGAGAAGGCCATACGCATTGATTCTTCCTCTAATGCCTGCTGCTCCCTGAAACGCGCGATTGCGCTTTTGTAGAGATCGGACATGGTGACACTCCTTGTCTTTTCAGTAATTTTCGATGGCTTCCACTTAGGAATGATACATATTTCAGGAGCTTGGCGAAGAAACACGAGGAGGCAATTGCGCAAAGTTTGCACTTTGCACATCAATTGCACATGTCAGGATGAGGTTATTTACCCTTGTACAAGTTGAAGCAAATCTTTTACACGTATGTCATGGGGATGCGACAGAGCAAGTTTATGCGCGAAACCTTGGACACGGTGGGTATTTAATTTAGAATTGGTGGCTTGAGCTAATTTCCATCCTTCAGTCAGGTAGAAACAGCAACTTAAATCTTTATCGATATAGAGAGCTTCTGCATACTGAATATTGAGCCTTGCTCTCATACGTGTCATATTCAAATCCAGCGTCTTTTCCAGCCGATCGTAATGATCGAGAGCTATCATCGGCATTCCAATGAGCGCATGACATTGAGACCAACAATCATCGACAGATCGTTCAGAACAGCGCGTTGAATGTAGGAGGAGTAAATCATCATCCTCTGGATCAATATGTCCTATCAAAGATCGAGCTTCAGCGAGTGTTTTCAAACAATTTTTGTCTCCCAATTTTCCTTGCACCTCTGCATGACCTACAGCCAGGTACGCTCGTAGCGAAGCGGGAGAGTGTTTCGAAATATCTCGCGCCGTTTCGTAAAGCTGTGACGCTTGATCCATTCGCTTTTGCAGGAGATGAACCACTGCTAAACGGCCCATTGCTAATGCATTAAGGTCGGGGTTATTACCTTGTTGCGCAAAGAGAGATGCTTGCTGAAAACACTGTTTCGCAACCTCAAAATCAAGCTGATCACGAGCGATCAAACCTTTTACTTGATAGTTATGGCTCAATAATGCTTGCATATGATTTAGGTCTTTAGGATGGCATGTTTTTACAATCTGAGTCAACTGCTTGAGATGCGTGTTTAAATTCTCATCAGCAGCAATTGCGCTACCAAGATAGTAAAGATTCAAACGCATACGTAAATTTTCAGTGAACGTTTCAAAAAATGCGCGACTTAGGGGCCTGGCACCCTTCATTACTGGCTCTTCAACTGGATGGAATATGGGCACATTCGCAACAGTGTCCGCTGGAAGGTCGAGCAGTTCATGTGGAATATGCAATGCCCATGCTAAGGTTCGACGCAATTTGGCATCGTGGATATAAGCAGATTGCTCAATTGTAACAATCGTTCTTCTACTTCTGCCAATACGTTGACCCAACTCTTCTTGAGAGAGTCCTTCTCGTAGACCACGATAGGTTTGGATGATTTTGCCTTGATGCGGTGCGTCATGCATACATTTCCTACCTTACCATCAGCATTGCCTGCTTGTCGTTGTGCTGTCCTCAAAAATTGCATCTATATAAGAGCTTACCATACATACTAATCTGATACCAGCGCAGAGGGAAAATAGTGTTGATTGTCCTATCATCGTGCTACGTAGTGAAGTATACTCTTTTAACGGATACAATGTGCATGCCAGGAAAAATGAAGGTAAAGACCATGATGGAAAAACCACAATTGCGCATAGGTGTTAGTGGGCATCAGCAACTTGGCGACCGTTCAACTATTGACTTTGTGCGAGAGCAATTCCGCATGCTCCTGCTTTCCTATCAAAAACAGGGATTTGATCTTGTGCTTTACGCCGCTCTGGCAATGGGAGCCGATCAATTATTCGTCCAAACCGCTCTGGAGGAGGGTATCCCCTTTGAAGCCGTCATTCCCTGCACATCCTATGAAGCTATTTTCCCGTCTGACGACTCGCACGCGGTCTATCAACAGCTTCTGCATCGTGCTCAGGCTTTTCACCAACTTCTAGCCAATGACTGTTCTGATGATGCCTATCTTGCTGCCGGTGAATGGCTCGTCGATCATTGTGATCTGATTATTCTCGCCTGGAATGGGTTGCCGCCAAAAGGTAGAGGTGGAACTGGGGATGTAGCCAGCTATGCTCGCTTGAGAAAGTGCCCTTTTATCCACCTTGATACCTTGCAACGCACTGTAAAAAACTATGGAGTGTTTTCCCTGGATGCGCCGAGAAAACCATCTCTCTCTGTCAAACGAGAATTTGCCATAGCTGAGCAGGTTGTCTATCAGGGTTCAATTATTACCGTGCGTCAATACCATTTGCGAATGCCCAACGGGAAAGAATTGATACGCGACATCGTGGAACGACCAGAGAGTGTCTTAATCTTACCAGTTGCATACCAGGAAATGATCTTACTCGTCGAAGAATATGATCTAGGGGCAGGGGTCTGGCAACTCAAATTGCCGGGGGGGAAAGTGCAAGAGACTACCCCCAGGGCTCTTGAAAAGCAGGCGCAGCAGGAATTGCGCCAGGAGGTCGGCTATCGAGCAGGGAAATTAGAGCGATTGCTCGATGTGCATAGCCATCCTGGTTATGTCGCGCACAAAGTTCACCTTTTCATCGGCTATGATCTGGAATGGGAACCCTTAGAGATGGAAGCGCAGGAAGAAATTCGTGTGCGAACCTATACTTTACAAGAAGCATTGGCGGAAACGCTCATTGATTATCGTTGCGACCCGGAAGCAGCGCTAGCTCTCTGGGTATTTGCTCATAAAAGCAGGATAACAGGACAGCAGGAATAGTGATAAGGATAGAGAGACCTGCAAAATTGCCGTTGACATTTCCCTTTTCGGCTGGTATGCTTAATGCAGTGAATTTCATACATGCAGGCCCGTGTTGAGCGAAAATAGTATGAGATGGGCAGCCGACAGCGATCCGAAGCAGAGTGGAAGTTCGGAATGGATTAGCCCACTTCAGAACGCATTCGTGAGCGGCTGACCGAAGAAAGCCCCTGGTAGATAAGAGAATTGCTACGTAAGGGCAAGTAGGAGCAGGTGGGTGGTTCCCACGCAGGAGAATAACCGCTAAAAGTGGTCTTTCCTCTTTTGAGATCGATGGAAAGACAAACAGGGTGGCACCACGGGAGTATTTATAAAATCGCTCTCGTCCCTTCTTCAATGTTCAGGAAGGGGCGAGGGTTTTTTGTTGCCCGGCTCCTTCCTCAGTAGATCAGATTGAAGGAGTTTCACATCATGGCAATTAGCAGTATGGGCAGCCAAACCAACCAGGCACAGGCCACGACCGTTGTTACCAGTAGCGCGCTCGAACTTGTATTGCACAAAGTCGCGTCCGTGGAGGTGCCGCAGGGCAAGCATATCGCCCTGGCCTATTCGGGTGGCCTCGACTCGACGCTGTGCGTCAAACTCTCGGCAGAGAAATACCACGCGCGCCAGTTGACCGCTATCACGGTTGACGTGGGACAGGGCGAGCAGGAGATGCAGGAGGGCAACGAACGCGCTGCCAAACTCGGTATCATGCCGCTCGTGATCGACGCGAAGCAGGAATTTACCGAACAGTGGCTCAGCAAGGCTATCCAGGCCAATTCGGACTACAATGGCTACCCCGTTTCTACTTCGATGACGCGCCAGTTGATCGCTTCCAAAATCGCGCAGAAAGCGCTGGAGCTTGGCTGCGACGCGCTGATGGAAGGCTCGACGGGCAAGGGCAACGACCAGTATCGCATGCACAATGTCTTCAGCCTGTTCGCGCCGGGAACGGCCATCTTCGTGCCAGTGCGCGACTTTGACCTGACGCGCGGCGAGGAACAACTGCTGATGGAGCATTTCGGTATTCCAGTTGAAGAACTGATTGCCGGGGGCGACGACAAAACCATGTGGTGCCGTTCGATTGCCAGCGGCGGCATCGACCTCAGCACGGAACTGCCCGACTCGATCTGGATGTGGCTTGTGCCGCCCGCGAAAGCGCCCGATAAGCCCGCTACCATTACCCTGAGCTGGCGCGATGGCCTGCCAGTGGCCTTGAACGGCGAGAAGTTGCCGCTTGATCAGATCATCGAGCAATTGAACGTCATCGGCGGAGCGAATGGCATCGGCAAGATCGACCTCTTCGAGGATGGCATTATGGGCCTGAAGTCGCGCGAGATTTATGAAGCGCCTGCCGCGACCATTCTGCTCAAAGTACACCGCGACCTGGAGCAGTACTGCCTGACGAAAGATGAAATCCAGTTGAAGCGGCAGATGGACGCGCACTGGGCCAGGATGGTCTATCATGGCGAGTGGTTCCACCCCTTGAAGAACGCCATCGACGCCTTCATTGCTGCTACGCAGGGCGTTGTCAACGGCGAATATACCGTCGAACTGTATAAAGGCAATATCGATATCGTGTCGCGCTCGTCGCATAGCGGCCTTTTCTTCCCGGATGTGCGTTCGATCAAGAGTGCCAGCTTCAATCAGAAGGAGAGCGCACCCAGCGCTCACCTGCGCGGTATTCCTTACGAATTGATTGCGCGGCGCGATAGCATAGCGGCGGGTGCGTATGAATAAGGCAAAGGTGATGAGCGAGGGCGACCGCAGGGGTGCCAACCTCGATGAATTGGTTGGCGAGGGCGACCGCAAGGGTCCCAACCCCACGCAGCCCCACCCCCGCCCCTACAAGGACTAATATGGTGAGATTATGACAAAACTCTGGCAAAAAGGTTATCGTTTGCACGAACTGGTGGAGAGCTACGAGGCGGCGCAGAACAGCGCGCTGGATGAGCGGTTGATTCGCCATGACGTGTGGGGATCGCTGGCCCATGCGGCCATGCTGGCGAAAATTGGCGCGCTGACAGAGTCGGAGCACGTGGTATTGAAAAATACCCTGCGCGACATCCTGACGATGGAGTCTTTGCACCAGTTCACCATCACGCTGGCTGATGAAGATGTGCATACACGCATTGAGAATTACCTGGCAGAAGCGGCGGGGCCAACCGGGAAGAAGATTCACCTGGCCCGCTCGCGCAACGACCAGGTGCTGGTAGACCTGCGGCTGTACGCTAAAGAAGAACTGCACGAGGTAGCGAACAAACTGTGCAAGCTGTGTGACGCGCTGCTGGGCTTCGCGGCGAAGCACGAGTTTGTGCCCATGCCTGGCTATACGCACATGCAGCGCGCTATGCTGTCGTCGGTCGGCATGTGGGCGGCGAGCTTCGCCGAGGCGCTGCTGGACGACGAGCAACTGCTGTCAACGGCCTACGCTTTGAATGATCGCTCGCCGCTGGGGTCGGCTGCCGGTTATGGCGTGCCAATCGCTATTGATCGCGAATATTGCGCGCAACTGCTCGGTTTTCGCTCGGCGCAGCATAACGTGGTATACGCGCAGAATAGCCGGGGCAAGATCGAGGCGGTTATCGTGCAGGCACTGGCGCAGATTATGCTCGACCTGAGCAAGATGGCGCAGGATATCTTGCTCTTCACTACCGTTGAGTATGGTTTCTTCCAGGCTCCGCAGGAACTCTGCACCGGCAGCAGCATTATGCCGCAGAAACGCAACCTGGGCGTGATGGAGCTGGTACGCGCGCGCGCGCAGACCATGCTGGCGCTGCAACAGCAAATCCTGGGCATCGTGAGCGGCCTGCCGACTGGCTACAATATGGATTACCAGGAAACAAAACGCCCGTTCATGGAGGCGTTGGATCTCGTGCAGGAGAGCCTGGAGGTGTGCGCGCTGGTGGTGAGCAACCTGGAAGTCAATAAAGAGCGCCTGCTGGCGGCTTGCACCTATGAACTCTTTGCCGCCGACCGCGCCTATGAGCTGACAACGAGCGCGGGGCTGCCGTTCCGCGACGCCTATCGCATCGTGGCTGCCGAAGTGACCGCACAACTGGAGCGCAAACAGGCATTCCCGGTGGAGAGCGAGGAGCAGCTCGTCAAACGTTTAGAGGCGCGCAGCCACGTCGGAGGCGCGGGCAACCTGGGCCTCGCCGGGTTGCAAGCAAGCCTGGACGAGACATCTCAAGTGTGGCAAACAAAGAAAAAACAGTTCGAGTCGGCTATAGGGGCGCTGGTGGAGAAATCTAATGACGTATAGGGTAGGGGCGACCCTTGCGGTCGCCCTGGAACAGGCGCTGGTAGGCAAAGCAGTACCGGCGCGGGAAGGATCAATATAATGGCAAGTGTTGTACTGGCGTACTCTGGTGGATTGGATACCTCGGTAGCCATCCGCTGGATCAAAGAGCAATATAACCTGGATGTGATTACGCTGACTATCGATGTCGGCAACGCGCGCGACCTACCCGCTATCGCGGCGCGAGCGGAGCAAATCGGCGCGGTCAAGGCGCTGGTGGTGGATGCGCGGGCGGATTTTGTGCGCTACTTCGTGTGGCCTGCTTTACAGGCGGGGGCCATCTACGAAAACCAGTATCCACTGGCGACGGCGCTGGCACGGCCCTTGATCGCGCGCCTGCTGGTTGAGGTGGCGCGCGCTGAGGGGGCTGTCGCGGTGGCGCATGGCTGCACGGGCAAGGGTAATGACCAGGTGCGTTTCGATGTCTCGATCAATACGCTGGCTCCCGACCTCAAGATCATCGCGCCCGTGCGCGAGTGGAGCATGACGCGCGACAACGAAATCGCCTATGCCGCGGAACACGATATTCCTATCACCGTGACCAACGCCAGCCCGTACTCGGTCGATCAGAACCTGTGGGGCAGAAGTGTCGAGTGCGGCATTCTGGAAGACCCGTGGGAAGAGCCACCCGCCGATGTCTATGACTGGACGAGCAGCCTGAATGACGCGCCAGAGCAGCCCGCCTACGCGGAGATTACCTTCCAGCATGGCATCCCCAGCGCGCTAAACGGCGAGGAGATCGAGGGTGTGACGCTGATTGAGACGCTGAACAAGCTGGCCGGAAGCTATGGCATCGGGCGCATCGACTCGATCGAGAACCGCCTGGTAGGTATCAAGTCACGCGAGATTTACGAGACTCCCGCTTCGACGGTGCTGCATGCCGCGCATCGCGCCCTGGAAAGCCTGACGTTGAGCCGCGACCAGGCCCGTTTCAAGGAAATTGTGGCCTCAGAGTATGCGCGCCTGGTCTACAACGGCCAGTGGTATAGCGCGTTGCACCAGGACCTGGCATCCTATGTGCAAAGCACGCAGCGTTTCGTGAGTGGAGTTGTGCGCGTGAAGCTGTCCAACGGGCAATGTACGGTTGTGGGTCGCAAGTCGGAGCATTCGCTGTACAGCCACAGCCTGGCTACCTACGACACCGGCGACCAGTTCGATCACAACGCCGCGCTGGGCTTCATCAAGCTGTGGGGGCTGCCTCTGACCACGCAGGCACAGGCGCAGTTGTTGCCTTCGGTTGGTATCGAGGGGAATTTGCTGGAGGGAAGCAAAAAGTAGCTCTGCTACCTGACGACAGTGTGCAATACCTGCGCCAGCACCCCGATCACGATAATGGCCAGGATGATAGCGCCCGCGATGGCGAGGCCCAGGATTAGCTGGCGTTTCGTGGTGTGCATCTGCGGTGCGGCTGGTTTGTAGGGAACGGGCTTGATGTTATGCAAGTGGGTGAGGTCATGCAGTATGTCGGCCATGGACTTGTAGCGTTTGTCGGCGTCGCGGCGGATGGCATGCATGACGACGGTTTCCAGGGCTGTTGAAATGTGCGGGTTGAACTGGCGAATGGAGGGTGGGTCTTGCGTGATGTGCTGGTTGAGCACGGCGAAGACGTTTTCGCCTTCAAATGGTACGCGCCCGCAGAGCATTTCGTAGAGCATCACGCCGACAGCGTAGATATCGGAACTGGCATAGCCACGCCCGCCCTGCAACTGTTCGGGAGCCATGTAATCGGGCGTGCCGACGGTGCCGGAAAGCCCGCGCCAGGTGACGCGGCGCGCACCTTCGAGTAAGGCGACGCCGAAATCGATAATTTTGACGTCGCCATCTTCCAATAGCATGATGTTTTCGGGCTTGATGTCGCGATGAAACACTCCGCGCGCGTGGCAGTAGGCCAGTGCGTCACAAATCTGCGTGATGATGCGCAGGACTTCATCGAGTGGTAACAAATTGGGGGAAGCGGCTTCTAATACCTCGCGCAGTGTGCGCCCCTGGATGTATTCCATCACCAGGTAATGCTCGCAGCGCTTCTCATCGGTATTGAGGAGGCGCTGGATGTGCGGGTGGTCGAGACGGCTGCCGATCTCAGCTTCGCGTTTGTAGCGTTCATACACGCCTACGTTGCTGATTAAATCATCGTTGGGAAACTTGAGCACTACTTCCTGCCCGTTCAGCGTATCGCGGGCCAGATAGACTGTATTCATACCACCATGCCCAAGCTGACGGATAATCTCGTAGTGATCGACCCGCGTCCCTGTTGAATAGGTTGTCGTCATACTCCCTGCATCATGTTTTGCTTAAAAACGACGCTGTTTCGCTCTTTAGTATACCATGCAGGGGTGTTGCTTAGCTACGCACTTTCTTTGCGTGTATTCATCTTCATCACGCTTTTGATAGAGATACCGAGGGCGCTCAGAGAAATCAGGCACATGGTTGTCATAATCAGTGCGGCCAGGGGGTGGGAGAAGACGAACATGGCGAGGACGCCGGCTTTAGGAAAACCTAGCAGGCCGCCAAAAACCAGCACACCCCAGAGTTCGTTACTCCCCAGTTGTCCCGGCGGGGTTGGAAGGATACTGAACATGTTGTAGGTCGTGTAGCCGAAGATGGCAGTTGCGAAGCTTATGGTATTCACTCCGACGGTTAAGAAGGCGAACCAGGCGAACAGGCCATCACACGTGACTGCCAGGCAGGTGAGCAGTATGGCGGGGATGAATGTTCGGGGATTGCTCGCGCCTTCCAGCAGCGAATCGACAAAACCCAGGGCAAAGCCTTCGATTTTTGTCCCGATTCCGGCGGGGAGAACCCGGAGCACTGTCTTGATAAACTGCGTGGCGGCAGCGCGATTCCAGGCCATCAGGGCAACGGTGAAGATGATGCCAAGCAATATTCCGCTGACCAGACCCAGAATAATCCAGAGAGTTGCGCTCATGTGAATGCCCGGAATGAATGGAACCGCTGCCATAATAATCAAGGCGGGCATCAGGTCGAGCGACTTGTCCATCGCCACTGTGGGCAATGAGCGGCTAATGGGAATGCCCTTGATGCGTTTGAGGATGAGGCTCTTGCCCAGTTCACCCCCCTGAACAGGGAGCAGGAAATTGAGAAAGACGGCCACCCAGAATATCTGAATGGATTTGAATACACTGATATCGCAGATACGACTCAAGAACAGCCGCCAGCGCGTGCCCCGGATGCTGAAGGCGGCGATAAATGAAGCTGCGGCGCACAAGGCGTAGATGACGCCCCGGGTGGTTGTCAGATGCTCCTTTAGCTCCGCCAAAGTGGAGGGGAAATTGACAAATTTGGATATAAGGAAGAGCATGCCAATGCCAACCAGCAAGCCCAGTAAAGTCCTTGCCCGCATGGTACTCAGGATAGTCTTGCGCGCCGGTTGTGCTTGCTGCTGTGTTCCAACCTGCGCGAGAGACATAGTCGGCGATGATACTATAGCTTCCAGGTTGATGTTATGTGCGGAGAGTAGATCGGTTTGTGGCGGCTTTGGTGGGAACAGTGTTTGACCAACGGTTGCTGTGGCGGCCAACGCGCTGCTCCCATTTGCCTGCGCGGAAGGACGCATGGCCCTCATCTGGCTGCTGACTGTCATCAGGCGCATGGTGCTCATTGAGCCGATTTCGAACAGGTCTGGAGGAATGTTGGCATCCGGGTCGTCAAGTTTAGTGTCATCCCATAGTGACGGGTGGGGCGTCGCTGGCGTGCCGGGTTGTGAGACTGCTGGACGAGTTTCTGTATCATCATCAAACGGATTATTGTATTGACGCTTTTTATCTGCATGTGAGAGCGACTGAGAATGCTTAATTAGTCGCGTGGGCCGAATACTGACGCGCTCCGAAAAATTCTCATCTGGTGATTGCATCTATAACCTCATAAAAAATTCTTTTTGTCACTATCCATCAACGAATTGGCTCTCTATTCAATAACATGTACTTGTAAGGCTCGTAATGAGTACTGTGCATCAATAGAGAGCAAGGATGGATGAGTAACAAAAAGCCCCAAAAAGGGGCCGGGACGACGCTTGCGTTCGCCCCGGTTCAAGAAAAGAACTGTGCAGGAGTGTTTCTCGTCAGCTCTTTTCAGTTTACTTCTGCACGATTGCTACACAGTCGATTCGACAGGCGTGGGGCTGACGATACCATTCTTTACCTTGTGGTCTTCAGGATGCAGGATCGGTATCCCGCTCACCAGCTGGCGAATCCAGAGGAAAGCAAAGCCAATTACCAGCCACGCAACGCTGAATACCGCCGCGATAATGGTGTCGGTCTGCGTGCTACCGCCGCCGGTGATGGCGAAGTAGATCACGCCGACAAGCATGAGCACATTCAATATACCACCTAACCAGGGGGCCAGGATGGTGGTGAAAATGCCGCGTTTCTTGATACCGGCGAAGGCAATGATGCAGACGAGGCAGGTCATGCCATAGAGCAGGAAAGTTCCAATGTTGGAGACCAGTGTCACCTGGGTGAGGTGATCGATGC
>DATLSI010000197.1:0-4232 GCA_035534255.1 Ktedonobacteraceae bacterium
CAACCTCAGCAGATACATCCAGGCGATGCACAAGATACTTTTGATCTCCGTACACAGCAGGTGGCACAATCAACAAACGCTGCTGAAGCTCGCGCACAGGGCCGGGATATTCATACCGGAAATGCTGGTGGATCAGGTACGCAGTGCGCTGCACGCGCTGCCAGTCTATCTCCTCAACGTCCAGCAAGTTGAGGGTAGCAATCTGAGTCTCGATGTCTACTGGTTCTTGCTTCATTCTTGTAGGCCATTCCCACTCAGCAAGGATGCCCGTGCCTCACCCGTTCCCTTTGCATCGTTGGCGGTAGAAACCACCTCATCGGCCCATACCGTCATTTTCGCCAGGCGCGGCGACCCATACGCTGTCACCATCGCTACATCCAGCGCGTCACGCCCACGCCCAATCAGCACGCGGCCAATACGTGGCTCATTATTGCGCGGATCAAACGTCCACCAGCGTCCCGCCAGGTAGACCTCCATCCAGGCACAGAAATCCATAGGATCGTCCGGTGGTGGAACACCGATATCCGGCAGGTAGCCGAACACATACCGTGCGGGAATATTAAGCGCACGGCAAAATGTCACCGCCAGGTGCGCGAAATCGCGACACACCCCCACTCCCGCCACGCACACATCGGCAGCCGTCGTCAGCGAATTGCTCGTGCCATATTGAAAATGGATATTGCCATGCACCCAGTCGCAAATAGCCTGCACGCGAGCCCACCCTGGCTCTATCGCTCCAAATTGCTGCCACGCCATATCCGAAAGTGCGTCCGAAGGGCAGAAACGGCTGGGCAACGTATAAACGAGTACTTCGTCAGGCAACTCTTCCACAGGAAGCTGCACCGCGTCCGGCGCAACATCATCAGCCAACCCGGAAACCTCGACTGTTGCATCATAACTAATGACCTGCTCGCCCGCCGGTATCACCATACGCCGACACGTATTGCCATACATATCCCTGTACGCACGCAGTTCAAGTGACGGCGTAAGCTGCCATTCTTCATGAAGGATACGAAAATCCCCATCTGCACGCGGCTCCACCTGCATCACAGCCGGCGTAGCCCACGCCGACTCGTAACAAAATTCGCACCCAACTCTTATCAGCATAATTTCTCCGCTCCCGCAACTAACAACGGTGACCGCTGCATTGATAGACTTCACATAGATGATAGTTCACATTGTATCAGGGTAGCCACAGTGGGGGCAAGCCCCCGCTCGTGCCAGAGTGCGACTTAAAGAGCATCATCATGGGAGGACGGCATTGCCCTTGCGGATACCCTGGCCCCATGCCAGACACGCTAAAACTTGACACTTCATCAATTGCAAGGTACTATTACCCTATACCAATATCCTGTCACTGGAGATTCCCCGGCGTTGCTGCCCTTGAAACCGCTACGACGCGCTTTTGTATCGCCGGTTAGAAAAGTATAGGAACAGCACCCATGATCGTACCTGATACCTCGAATACCACCGGGCAGCCTACCTTGCCGCCGCCTTTCTCGAATTATATACTCGATGCCGCCTTTGACGAAATGCTAGACCCTGATGGCAGGCCACGTCCCCATTACCAGGAACTCTATCATCGTTTACTTGAGATGCCTGCCGAAACACTCCAGCAGCGCCAACAGGCAGCTAACACCGCCTTCCTGAATCAGGGCATCACCTTTACTGTCTATGGAGACGACGAGGGTACCGAGCGTATCTGGCCCTACGATCTGCTGCCGCGCATCATCACCAGTGACGAATGGGACACCATCGAACGAGGCTTAACACAGCGCATCACCGCCCTCAACCTCTTCCTTAAAGACGTGTACCACGATGGACGCATCCTGTCCGATGGGGTCGTCCCACGCTGGCTTATTTATAGCTGCAAACACTTCCGGCGCGAAATGCGCGGCGTGCATGTCCCGCACGACATTTACGTCGCCGTTGATGGTACCGACCTCGTGCGTTTGCCCGACGGGCGTTTCGCCGTTTTAGAGGATAACCTGCGCGTTCCCAGCGGCGTCTCCTACATGCTGGCTAACCGGGGCGTCATGAAACGCACCTTCCCCTCGCTCTTTGGCAGCTACGGCGTCCGCCCCATAGACCACTATGGACAGGCATTACTGAACACGCTGCTTTCACTGGCCCCCATTGGACGGCCGGAGCCAGTAATCGCGCTGCTCACACCGGGCGTCTACAATTCCGCTTATTTTGAACACGCCTTCCTGGCACGCCAGATGGGCATCGAACTGGTGGAGGGGCGCGACCTGCTCGTACACGATAACATCGTTTATATGCGCACAACAGGCGGCCTCAAGCGCATTGACGTGATCTACCGCCGCATTGATGATGACTATCTTGACCCCCTCGCCTTCCAGCGCGAATCCACCCTGGGCGTACCCGGTCTGCTCAACGCTTATCGCGCCGGCAACGTCGCGCTAGCCAACGCCATCGGCACCGGCGTCGCCGACGACAAAGCCATTTATGCCTACGTCCCGGCCATCATTCGTTACTATCTTGGCGAAGAGGCCATCCTGCCAAACGTAGAAACACGCCTGTTAAGCGACGAAACTCAGCGCAAATACGCCCTCGAACACCTTGATGAACTGGTCATCAAAGCAGTCGGCGAATCCGGCGGCTACGGCATGTTGATCGGCCCATACAGCACCTCCGCGCAGCGCGAAGAGTTTCGCCAGCAGGTCATCGCCAACCCGCGCAACTACATCGCACAGCCCACACTGGCCCTTTCACGTGCGCCCTGCATCATTGATAATCAAATTGAGCCGCGCCACGTCGATCTTCGTCCCTTCGTCCTCTTTGGCGAACAAGTCACCATCGTTCCCGGAGGGCTGACTCGCGTAGCCCTCAAACGCGGCTCCCTGGTCGTCAACTCTTCCCAGGGCGGAGGCAGCAAAGATACCTGGGTACTCGCAGGTCCAACAAATCTCGTCAATAATGATGTTCCTTAGGAACCGCTAAAATCGCGTCCACATAGTGAGGTTTTATCATGCTCTCTCGCGTCGCCGAAAGTCTCTACTGGCTGAGCCGCTATCTTGAACGGGCGGAACATACGGCCCGTCTGATTGACGTACATCTCAACTCGATGCTTGACCAGGCAGGTGGCGATGAACAGCTGCGCTGGCAGCGGCTCCTACGCAGCCTGCGCACGCCAGAACCAGTCGGCGAAATTGATGCCTATAGCGTTACACGCCTGCTGACCTTTGACGAGGACAACCCCGCGTCCATCGTATCCTGTATCGCGGCAGCACGCGAAAATGCACGCCAGGTACGCGAGCGCATCAGTTCGGAGATGTGGGAGCAGCTTAATCGTCTCTTCCTGCGAGTCAAGCAGGCCAGCATGGAGCAAATCTGGCACGCCGAGCCGCATCGCTTCCTCAATAGCGTCAAAGAGGATATCTATCTCTTCCAGGGCATCACCGACGCCACCATGAGTCACAGCGAAGGCTGGCACTTCATCCGCGTTGGGCGCTTCCTCGAACGCACGACGGCCACCGCTGCCTTGCTGGATATACATTTCTCGGCATTCCTTAGCGAGCAGAGCGCATACGATAACGAACCACTCGACTCCCTCGACTGGGTAGAACTCCTGCGTTCCTGCTCTTCGTTCGAGGCTTACTGCAAAGTCTACACCGCCGCCATTCGCCCGGCCCACATAGCAGAGTTCATGCTCTTAAACCCGGAGCTTCCGCACTCCATCCGTTTTTCCTGCACTATGATGCAGGCCGCGCTCCAGGCCATCTCGAAAGCCACCAGCACACGCCGCACAGACCGCGCCGGACGGCTCGCCGGACGCCTGCGAGCCTTGCTCGACTACGACCAGATCGAAGATATCCTGAGCGCCAACATGCACGAATACCTGGAAAACATCCAGCGCCAGTGTGCGCTCATCCATAACGGCATCTATCAGACCTACATCGCCTACCCCATCGAAATTGTCCTCACATCTCGCGGTACACCCCCCCAGTAGAGACACATCTTGTGGGTATCCCGCCAGTGAATGGCAGCTCGTTTGAATGCATAGTAGAAGCCCTTTGTTGATGCTCATTAAGGAAACAAGCACATGTATTACATCATTCGTCATATCACACGCTTCCGCTACAGCGCACCCATCAGCGAAAGCATCATGGAAGTGCGCATCCAGCCGCGCAGCGAAGGCAACCAGCATTGCCTCGACTTTCGTCTGCACACTAATCCCCGCGCCCACATTCTGAACTATCGGGGTGAAT
>DATLSI010000198.1:0-23931 GCA_035534255.1 Ktedonobacteraceae bacterium
GCCACCAACCATAGCACAGTTGTATTTTATAATCTCTTCAAAACGCTCCCACTCGTCAAGTCGAATGAGCCAGGCGATACTTCTTGGATATACAGAGGCAAGGGCAAACTGTTCCACAATAGAAACTCCTTCCATTCCATAGAGCATTAGGCACTTCAGGCTATAAAAAGGCAAGTTGTGCAGAATTGTATATTATCTTCATTTGTAATAACGGACATGAGGCTGCCAGGTATTGAGGTTATCAGGCAGGTTTGATAAGTCATATTTTATGGAAGGCTACCTCTTTTCATTATGCCAAAAAGAATAAATATGCAGCCCAACTTGACAGAAAGTAACGTCCCTTGTATAATAAAGTGGAACAAAAATTCTAAATCACAGTGGAAAGGAACATCTTATGAATGACCAACAGAATGGGAATGCCGGAAATGGACAAAGTGATACGCGGCCATTTAAGCCCAATGAACACTTGATGCAGATCAAGAATCGGGGTGGGTCTGCTGACTACCTTCCAGTACAATGGCGACTCGTCTGGTTCAATGAGAAGTGTCCTGAAGGAAAGATCACCATCATAGAAAAGATTATTGATCCAGATCGCGAGGTCGAAAAGGAAGCGATGCAATGGAACAATGAGACCAAGCGCAGTGAGAAGGTGGTCAAGCGCGCACGTGGATGGGCCTATTTCCATGTGCGCGCAGAGGATGGAAAAGGAAAAGTCGGCGAAGCTGTCAAAAGTGAATCTGCTGTTGACTTCGACGACTATATCGAGAAAGCTGACACCGGGGCAACGGGCAGAGCGCTCGCAAAAATTGGATATGGCACCCAGTTCGCACCTGAATTTGATGAACAGCATCGCATTGTCGATGCGCCGGTAGAGCGTGCCAATGCCTTCCAGTATGCGAGCAATGGCAATGGCAGCAGGACTAACGGGGCGAGCGCCGCGACTGCCAGCAGCCAGGCGCTTGATGAGAAGCAGGCCAATACTCCCGCGACTGAGCAGCAGCTTGCCAGCCTGCGCAAACTTTGCCAGCACCTGGGCAGGCCAGAGCCGGAAGATCAGGGTAAGATGTCCTACCTCAGCGCCAAGGAACTGATATTGCAGCTCAGCCGCGAGTATAATGAGCAGCGCCAGAACCGTAGCAAAGCTTCGTAAACAGTTCACCAGTATTCAGATGGCACCATTTCGCCATGCGCCAGGAGTAACAGGTAATGTCAATCACTGTACAAGAGTTGGAAAACGCTGAGAAGAGCATGCAGCAGCAATGGCATGCTCTCGCGATGGCGGAACAGCGAGGCGAACCACTTGAGATGCTTGAGCAGATGTACGATAGGTATATCCTGCTGGCCGAAGAGTACAATCTCTGTTCCGAGAAGTTTCAGCGGGAAGAGCAGGGAGAACAGGCGCAGTCCGAGCGCGGACATGCTGTCAGGGGAGGCAAGAAGCAGCCTTTTTTAGCGCGCGAGCAGGCACGAAGCGTTATTAAGCGGGCATCGTAAAATGTCTGTGTGTAGGGACGCGATTTATCGCGTCCGTGATGGAACATTGTAAATGCTCACGGATGCGATAAATCGCGTCCCTACACATATGCCTCTTTATATTGTCAAAATACCTGCGCCATTATAATCGTCCGATGAAGTCGGACAACGCGCTTGCTACCTGTGCGGGCGCGTCGAAGAGGATCATGTGGCCGGCTTCGGGGACGATTACCAGGCGCGAGCCGGGCATCTCGCGGTGCAGGCGCTGCGCGTATTTGAGGGGGATTTGCGCATCCTTCTCGCCCCAGATAATCAGCGCGGGTTTGCCCAGTGTTTTTAGATCGGATGAAACCGAATTGCTGTAATTGGGAAGCAACAGGCGAATGTGCTGGAAGAGAACTTCCTTGCCCAGTTCGCTATCCCAGGGTTCGAGGTAGGTATTGAGAGTATCTTTAAGACGGTCGGTGTGATAGGCACCGTTGGGCACCGTCTCACGCAAATCGTGCATGAGGTCTTCGAGTTTGGTTTGCATGGGAGCATTTTGATCCTGGCGTTTCAGCATATCCGGCAGGGGCCAGTCGGGCGCGAATGTGTATTCGTAGCAAATGCTATCGATCAGGACGAGCGCGGCCACACGCTGCGGGCAGAGTCGCGTGGCGAGAATCTGGGCCACACCACCGCCGATGCCATGTCCAACCAGCACCACATTGGTCAGATTGAGTTGTTTCAGCAGGAAATTCATATAATCGGCGTGACCCCAGATGGAGGTATCGGCAGGCCAGGGATGCTCGGACTGCCCATAGCCCAGCATATCGATAGCATAGACTGCCCGGTTGATGCCCGCCAGGTTGGTGAGTACATTGTCCCAGGCGAAGGCACCGCCGAGGATGTCGTGGAGCAGCACAATCGCTCCATCGGCACCATGCTCAGCCCCCTGCACAACATAGCTGATATTGTAGTGTATGACATGGAGCGAATGACGCTCTTGCCTGTCAGTGGTTGACTCTGTACGTTGCGTTACCATATTACCTCTCTTTGCTCTGCCCGATTGCGGAGCAATGATTTTATTTAATTTATGCCCTGGCAAGGAGGGCGGGAACGTTGTAAAAGGCGCTGAAACCGGCATATTGAGCGGATTTCTCGCCCAGTTCGTCTTCGATGACGAGCAGGCGATTATATTTGGCGACGCGCTCGCTGCGGGCAGGCGAGCCGGTCTTGATCTGCCCGGCGTTGGTGGCGACGACGAGATCAGCGATGGTGGTATCCTCGGTCTCGCCTGAACGATGGGAGACAACGGCGGTGAACGAGGCGCGTTTAGCCATCTCGATGGCGGCCAGCGTCTCGGTGAGCGTACCAATCTGGTTGAGTTTGATGAGAATGGAGTTTGCCGAATGCTCCTGGATGCCACGCTGTAGGCGCGTAGTGTTGGTCACGAACAGATCATCGCCCATTATTTGAATGCGGCTGCCCAGGCGCTGGCGTAACTGCGCCCAGCCATCCCAGTCATCCTCTGCCAGTCCATCTTCAAGTGAGATAATGGGGTATTCGTTAATCCACTGTTCGTAGAGATCGATCATTTCATTTGAAGACAGGGCGCGACCTTCGCGCGCCAGCACATATTTGCCATTGTCATAAAATTCGCTGGAAGCGGGGTCGAGGCCGATGCAAATATCGACGCCGGGTTTGTAGCCCGCGCTCTCAATGGCGGCAATGATCACTTCCAGAGCTTCGCGGTTAGAGCTGAGCGAAGGCGCGAAACCACCCTCATCACCGACGTTGGTGTTCAACTTCTTGCCGTGCAGGACCTTTTTTAGGGACTGGTAGACCTCGGCTCCCATGCGCAGGGCCTCGTGAAAGGTGGGCGCGCCCACCGGCAAAATCATATATTCCTGCATGTCGGTCGAGTTGTCGGCGTGCTTGCCACCGTTCAAGATGTTCATCATAGGTACGGGCAAGACGTGAGCCGAGACGCCACCCAGATAACGGTAGAGGGGCTGTTGCAGGGCATTGGCCGACGCCTTGGCCAGGGCCAGGGAGACGCCGAGAATAGCATTCGCGCCCAGCATACTTTTGTTGGGTGTGCCATCAAGTTCGATCATCATGGCATCGAGCGTTGTCTGTTCGATGGCGTCAAGCCCGATCAGCGTTTCGCGAATAGTGGCATTGACGTTATTGACGGCGGTCAGAACACCTTTGCCGCCGTATCGATTTTTATCACCATCGCGTAATTCGACGGCTTCGTGCGCTCCGGTGGATGCGCCCGACGGCACAGCAGCCAGGCCACGCTCGCCGCCCATCAGCAGCACTTCAACTTCGATTGTAGGATTGCCCCGCGAGTCCAATATCTCGCGCGCCATCACATCTTCAATGATCGTAATCTCGTGTATCGCATTTGGCATAAAAAAACCTCCGTTATAACAAAACCTCTCGCGGAGGTATTGTACACCGGAGATTGAAAAATGAGCAAGTTTACTTTCTAGCGTCCGCATCGACATAGATGGGTGATGGACGGCGAATGAGAGAATTACGCTGACCAGCGCCCGCGATGTTGCCGCGCAGGGAATTCGTATGATTGCCAAAGGATGCCTGCGACGGCTGCACAGCAGGCTGGTTATTGGGCGTTTCGTTTTCATTGTTCGCGGGCAGTCGCATCATCTCCAGACCCTGGCGCAGGGTTATCATGTCGCGCATGAAACAGGCCACAGCCGAAGCAGCCGATCCTTTATCTTTAGAGGTATCGAAGCGGCGCGTGGTTGCCTCGCCTGCCACCTGGGCCGCCTGGGCCATGAAATCAGCCGTTTTCGCCGCGTAGGCATCCTGGAAAATATCATCCCAACTGCCCCATCTGCCACGCAGAGGCTTCCAACCAAGCTGGCTATCGCTGATGGTGCGCCATTTTTCTTCGGTGAACTGCATCCAGTCGTCAAGCAGGCGCGAGATAGCGGCCAGTTGCTGGCGCAAGCGCTCTTCCTCTTCGGAGGGGCGCTGCGGGAAAGCCTGGGGGAAGCTATCGGTTGTCTGCTGGCTAATCATGCCGTCGGGGCCAATTTGCGGGAAACCCATGGGCATAGGCTGGCCATTCATGCCGTTCATGCCGTTAATACCCGGAAGCGCGCCGGAAGTGGAGCCGTTAAAAAAGCCTGAATTACCCGCAAATGCCGAGAGATTGGGAGCAACCTGCCCGTTCGGCATGTTTAACATGGGAATTTCGGTGCCGGCGGGAAGCTCGCCGATGACCTGAATGCCGCTCGCGGCCAGCGACGGACTCATATTGTACACTGTCGTGCCATCGGGCAGCAGCATGCCTTCCGAGAAGGCGGGTATGCCGCCGATAACGATCTCCTCATGACCCACCGCGTCCAGGATGCGCCAGGCCAGGCGCGGATGTTTGCTGGCCCACCACACGCGACGCATGATAAAGGTGCTCGCGAAGGTAAAATTCACGACCAGCCAGACGACCCCACGCACCGCTAACCAGTTTACGAGCGCAACCACAATGATCCAGTACCAGGCATCATGTTGCCCCGCTTCTTCGACGAAGGTGAGGACTGCTGCAACCGTCAGGCTGGGATCGCGCAAAGGATTGATAAAATCAAGAATGCGCCAGTACCATTTTTGGTCCGTATTTGCTTTCAATATGCGCTCCTCTCGATGCTGTCGCTGGTCCGGCAGATCGATGTTATTTCACAAGTTTTGTCGAGCATCCTTTTATAAGTGTATAACGGATGGTATTCGAACAGTCGGACATCACGGTACTTTGGTACCGTCACACATAGTGTTGCTGTATGGCTAGCAATTCATCAATGCCCTGTCCGGCCAGTTCGATGAGGGCGTCCATGGTTGCGCGGCTGAACACATCACCCTCGCCGGTACCCTGCACTTCAATGAACTCATGCTCAGCAGTCATTACTACGTTAAAATCAACGTCGGCGCGCGAGTCCTCCTGGTAGCAAAGGTCGAGCATGATTTCGCCCCCCACTACGCCGGCACTGACGGCTGCTACAGCCGTTTTGAGAGGATGGGCGGTCAGTACACCGCGTTTGACAAGCTGCGAGCAGGCGCGATGCAGGGCCACATACGCGCCCGTGATGGAGGCGGTACGCGTGCCGCCATCGGCCTGGATGACATCACAATCAAGCGTGATGGTGCGCGGTCCCAACGCTTGCCTGTCTACTACAGCGCGCAGCGAGCGCCCGATCAGGCGCTGTATCTCCTGCGTGCGCCCGCTTACGCGCCCATCTCGCTCGCGCGAACTGCGGGTATGCGTGGCGCGCGGCAGCATGTTATATTCCGCCGTAACCCATCCCAGGCCCTTGCCTTCCAGGAACGGCGGCACCTTCTCCTCGATGCTGGCCGCGCACAAAACGCGCGTCTTGCCCGCCTCGATAAGCACAGAACCCTCCGCATACTCCAGAAAATCAACGGTGAGATGCACGGGACGAAGTTGCGTCAGAGAACGCTGGTCGATACGTGTCATGATGTTGAAAACCTTTCACTCTCTACATTCTAGTATAGTCTGCGCAATAATGGGACAGTTTGACCCAATAGTAATGCCACAATGCGTTGTGTTGCCTGTCCCCGCCGTGCGCCTGTCCCCGTCCCCGTCCCCATTGATGAAGAATGGTGAATGATGCGCGCTGCTCACGGGGACAGGCTGGCAAGTTCTCTCGGTAAGACCGCCGCGAAAACGGCTATGCTGATGGCCGCGAGCGCCATTCCTATTGTTGGTCCAATAGTAGGCAGCGTGGGAGGCGAAAGCGCGGCCAAAATGGCTATTTTTCGGGCTATTGTCGGGTAATGGACGCGATAAATCGCGTCCCTACATATTTTCCCCATCCAGATGGCTATTTTTCGCGCCATTCTATGCTATACTTCGACCAGCACCTATCTGGTGGATAGATAACGTATCCCCGATATGGTGTCAAGAGGCTGCATTGACTCCCAACTTTTTACAGTTGCAATGTATGCACCAAGCGACAGCTCTATTGTTTTAAGATGTAGCAGATGTACGATACACCTGTTACAAGAGCGAAAAGGAGTTACCTTAATGGCACGTGTCCAATTCGATCATGTCTACAAGAACTTCAACAAGGTTGAAGTGGTCCACGATATCAATATGGATATCAAGGACAAAGAGTTTCTGGTGCTGGTCGGCCCTTCTGGATGTGGCAAAAGCACCTGCCTACGCATGGTGGCCGGTCTGGAAGAGGTGAGCGCGGGAGATATTTACATTGGCGATAAGATTGTCAATGGAGTTGATCCCAAAGATCGCGATATCGCGATGGTCTTCCAGAACTACGCTCTCTACCCCCACATGTCGGTCTACGACAACATGGCATTTGGCCTCAAGCTGCGCCATATCCCCTCGCAAGAAATCAAGAAGCGCGTGCAGGACGCTGCCGACATTCTGGGATTGCAGCCGTACCTCAAACGCAAGCCGAAAGAGCTTTCCGGCGGACAGAGGCAGCGCGTAGCGCTGGGGCGGGCGCTGGTACGTTCGGCGCAGGTGTTCTTGCTGGACGAGCCACTCTCGAACCTGGATGCGAAGCTGCGCGTGCAGACGCGCGCGGAGATCTCCAAGATTCACCAGCGCGTGCAGACGACCTTCATCTATGTAACGCACGACCAGACGGAAGCCATGACGATGGGGACGCGTATCGCCGTACTGAACGGTGGACACATCCAGCAGTTGGGCGCGCCGCAGGAACTCTACGATCATCCGACGAATCTATTCGTGGCGGGTTTCATCGGCTCACCGGCCATGAACTTCTTTGACAATATCAAGGTGATAGCCGATGGTGACTCGACGAAGATCGTCATGGGTGATACAGGTCAGGTAGATGTGCCACCGCTCTACGCGCAAAGTGTGCGCGAGGCGGCGGATAAGAAACTGATCCTGGGTATTCGCCCGGAGAACTTCGCGGACGTGGCGCTCCTTCCTGAAGGCGCGCGCAACGGTTCGAAGATGAGCGCGCCAGTGGAGGTAGTGGAACACCTGGGTAGTGAGCTGCTGGTGTACATGACAGCGCAGGGAAAACAAATGGTGGCGCGTGTCGATCCGCGTTCCACGGCACACGTGGGACAGGACATCAAGCTGCATATCGATGCCGACCATATGCACCTCTTTGATGCCGATACAGGTCTGTCACTCTTCTAACTTTTGTGAATAACTACCCCTTGCAAAGCGAGAATAGTCAACTCTGGCTTAGAGCTTTATATAATGTGGTGGCTTAAAAATTCTCCTTGCTAAACACCTGCTCAAGTTGTTCAAGTATTGATTTCTGGTGAGTGCCGTCCCCTGGTTCTTGACTACGCGCCAAGCTTTCTCCATTGAGCAATGGCATGCCTTCCGGGATGTTAGCGATACTGCCTTCGCTGGGCACGCCAATGCTATTGGTTGCGTCTTGCCACCAGTCGTGCAATGTATGCAGCATGCGCTGACCTTCTTTGCCCCGGCTAAGACATTGTGTGACGATAGGGTGAAGAGGCGTACCCTTTGGTCGGCCGGAGAGCACTTCATCCAACAGGAAGCGATTGTAGCGCAGCGCATAGATCAGGGCCTGCTGGTAGAAATGCAGCGCGGCGTCGAAGCCATCTGCCGCGTTAGCGAGATGACCATCCCAGGCAAGATGCCCCTGTGTTAGTCTCAGCGAGGCGAGATAGTCATTATACTCGTAGGTAAGAGCCAATGCTTCTGCTTCGCTTACTACAGATTCGATGGCCGTATAGTTTTTCTGCCTGGAGTAGACGCGCGCCAGCCCGGTTAGCGCGCCAGCATGAAAATACAATTGCTCAAGGCTACGGAAATCCAAACATTCCAGGTACGCTTTTTCGGCTAATGTAAGCTCACCTTTGATCTCTTTAGCCATGGCATACCAATCTAAAATTCTTGGAATCTCCCATACACGTTTCGTCTGTTGTCTGAATTTAGTGAGACTCGCAGTAAGAAATTGATCTGCTTTTTCTGCGCCTTCCCATAATAAAGCAACCCATCCGTGAAAACTGTCTGTAACAGCATCGTATAATGGGTCCTGCGAGAGTCCCACATCGATACCACGCTGATACCATTGCTCAGAATCATCAAGCTTGCCCTGCAAGCCAAGAACGAGGCCGAGATCACGGAAGAAATAGATGCCTTGCTGTATGCGCTCATATTTTTCAATGATAGCCAGGGCTTCTCGCACTTCCTTTTCGGTGTCGCTCAGCCGCCCCATCCACATCCATGCAATGGAGAGACTGCCAAGAAATTCCGCGCGAAAATAAGTTTGCTGCTCGGTAGGGAGCTTTTTCGTCTCTTGCAAACCCTGTTGCCGCGCCTGCCATCCATCTTTCCACATCCCTCGATCCATGTAACAATATTTTAAACGATTGTAGGTGAATGCCACCCACGCCCTATCCTGAATGGTTTCATAGAACTTGAGCGCGCGCTCAAAACAAGCCAGGGCGTCATTCCAGTTTCTACCCTGTCCTCTGTAAACCTCTCCTAATGCTAACAGGTAAAAGCCTAGTTTGGCATCAGGCTCAGGGAGAGTTTCTGGTTCGGGGAAGAGGATTTGAATGCGCTCAAGGATTTGTTCCATCACTTCAAGATCGGTATAACGCTTGGCCCATGCCCAATCTGAGAGAGCATACGCCCGCAGTTTGTCCTCGGCCTCGGCACTATCGGCAATCATAGCATATATCGGCTCCGCCTCTTCCGGACGTCCGCGCAAATCTCGGAGGTTTGCCCGATAGTACCTCAGCCACAGACGACTATTCGCGCTTTGTAGAGGGTAGTTGTTCACATCGTTGAGCAAAATGAGTAGCTGGTTGATCAATTGATAGCGTACCAACTCTTCAGCCATTTTTCTAAATTGTCTGATTCCCTCTACCTCGTTCGCCAGTGTAATGTGATAAAGTTGCTCCAGAACCAGTTCTGTAGTTTCTTCTCCCCGGGCTGCTCTCATTTTTACCTGCTCCTCGAAGTAAGTGACAGCACGCTTATGCATCAGTAAATGTAGCGCTGGCTCCTGTACACGCAAGTTTTCGTCCATATACTGGCGCACGGAATCATGCAAAGCAAGTCCTTCCTTGCGGAAACGAACAAAGGGAAACTGGCGGAGTTCTTCATATACATCATCTCTCAGTATTGTCTCACCCATCACTACTTGCAAAACCTCTTTGGTAAACCATCGCAATATTCCGGCCGCCTTTAATGCAGGTCGTACCTGATCAGGAACGCCTTTGGTTAGCTGATCCACCAGGTCAGCCACTACCTGGGGTTTGACTGCCTGGAAATCCTCAACACCGTACTGAACCCAGATCTGGACAATGGAAGTTACTGCTATTGGCAACCCGCGAGCAAATTGTATGACCGCCTCTACTTGAGCAGGATCGGGCGTTCCCTTACGCAGTGTGGAATAGTAACGATGCACCAGTTCACGCATTACCTCTTCATCCATTGCTTTGATTTCTTCGATTTTCGCTTCAGCCATCCAGCCCGGCCACCGCTTGTTCCAGTTCGGGATTACTCGACCCGCGACGACTAGCAACACGTTGGGGTTGAGCTGGAGCGCGAAACCAGCCAACCATCTATCCAGCGCCGTTACTTGCTCTACAGTGTCAAGCAGCAGAACGATGCGCTGTTCGATGCCTGACTTCTGGTCAGAACCTGTCGCCAGGGCCAAATCGTTGAGAAAGCCATTGGTCAGATCTTCAGCAGGATCAAGTAGCAACTGTATTTCCTGTTTCGTAAGGAACTTATGGAGCCAATCTACCAGCGTCTCGCTCGCTCCACCTAAAGCTATTGAGATGGGGATGCCAACAATTGGGATATTGCCAGCAAGAGTAGTGGCCGTCTGAACAGCCATTTTGATGGCTGTTCTACCTGCAGTTCCTTCCGCGCCCTGCTCCAGTTTTGCCTTTTCCTCGACTTTATTCTGGATGAGCTGGTATTCTTTCAAGTTGTGCGAAAAATGTTGTAGCGCGATCTGTTGTATTGAAAGATCTCTAGTCCAGTCTGTAAGTATATCAACGAGAGATTTTACATCATCACCCGAAGAAAGAGCCACAGGCACACCTATTCTTCTGCAATACAGACGAAACATTCTTAACAAGCTTGACTTACCCACCCCTCCAATTCCGTGAAGGACGAAAACTCTCTTCGAGAGTGTCGTTTCCTGTACAAGCGCCTCAAACTCTGCTTGTATCAGCTCACGATTAGTAAAATAGGTTTCTAGTGTCTCCGAGCTGCTTACTTTACCTAATGTAGCCCGGCAGAGCGGGCATATATTGATATACTCTCTGGTTTTACCTCTACGTAAATATTGCGACACAAGAATCAGCACCATCAGGATTCCCAAAAAAGCGCCAGTGAGACCGGTAAAGCCAGCCGGGGAATGACCATAGAAGCCTGTCAGTGTCAGACCGATTGCAACGACCAGTAACCCTACGCTCCCTAAAACAAGTCGTCCTCTTCCAGGACTCTCTCTTTTCATAACAAGATGTTGTTGAGGGATGATTGACCTACCGCATTTCGGACATTTTACACGCTCTAACATAAAGAATTCCTTTGCGCTGCCAGGTGTTTCTCAGCTTTTTGCAGATTGATAGCGCTGTTGATGAGCGCTAAATGTGTAAAGGCTTGCGGATAATTACCCAACGCGATACGGTGCTGTGAGTCAAGCTCTTCAGAGAATAAACCTGTTGGTCCGGCGTAGGTCAGCACACGTTCAAATAGTTTCCTGGCTTCTGAGATGCGTCCCTGCATTGCAAGGTTATCGACGAGCCAGAGAGTACAGATTGTAAAGGTGCCTTCTCTGCCTGTGATGCCATCATCGGAGAGATAGCGATACACAAAACCTTGTTTGTCTGTCAACTGCTCAATAATACGATCTACGGTTGAACGCATACGAAGATCATTGGGTGATATGAAGCCGACCAATGGCATCATCAAGATCGAAGCGTCCAGTGCGTTGTCATCGAACGATTGCGTAAATGCGCCTATGCCGGGATTAAACCCACGAGCCAAAATCTCAGCACGAATGTGATCGCGTATCTGTTCCCAGCGAGGCACGTCAGCTTCAAGATGAAGAGCTTGAGCCGCCCGAATGCCGCGATCGAGCGCTACCCAACACATAACTTTGGAATAGACGAAGTGCCGTGGGCCACCACGTACCTCCCAGATACCATTGTCGGTATCTTGCCAGTGGACGCATACATACTCTACCAGAGGGATCATCTTTTTCCAGAGAGAACCCTCAAGCGTGATGTCGGAACGTTCAAAACCTCCTACGAGCCGAAAAAAGTGAATACAATCGAGAATCTCACCAAAAACATCCAGTTGCTTCTGGTCAACTGCTCCATTGCCAATGCGCACAGGGAGCGAGTCTCGATAGCCACTCAGGTGGGTAAGCTCTTTTTCAGTCAGGTCGCGTTCGCCACGAATGCCGTACATTATTTGCATGTCGTCGCCGTTTGTAAAAGGGAGATGAAGCAGCCAGTGCAGAAATGCCTGTGTCTCTTGCACAAATCCAAGTGTATTCAGCGCGTAGAGGGTAAATGTTGCATCGCGAATCCAGGTATAACGGTAATCCCAGTTGCGCCCTCCAGCAAATTCTTCTGGCAGAGAAGTAGTGGGAGCGGCTACGAAACCGCCCGTGGGGGCATAAGTCATCATTTTCAGGACAAGCGCGCTGCGCTGCACCCAGTACTCGTGCGGCCCCTGGTAGGAGCAAGCGGCCAGCCATTGACGCCAGCAGTGGAGTGTATGCGACATCTCAGCATCGAGATTGCGCCGGGGCATTTGTGCCTGTACAAGCTCTCTGGCGGCGGCGAAACTGCGGCCCATACCGACCACGAATAAGAGACGCTCGCCTTCACGCAACGTGGCTTGCGCAACCAGGCACGGGTGCAGAGCTTCTTCGTCCTGCTCGGTCTCGATTGAGAACGAAGACAGGCAATAGGCTCCTATAACTGCCACGCCAACATGCTGTTCTCCGCCGGATATGACAGCCCCGGCGTTATCAGGCAACAGAACCACTTCACTGGCCGCTGCCGCGTAATCTGGAGTGACTTTCAGAGTCATGGTGATTGGCAACTCTCCATGCCGGCACTCGACAATGCGTACAAGGCAATGGCATGAGCCATCATCCCGCGACCAGGTGTCGTTATCCATGCCTTGGTACGGCCAGGCGTTCAAGGTTTTGACGGGCATGAAATCGGTAAGCACTATTTCATTGGCTTCTCTCACAAACCTGGTTTGTAAGACGTTACTGCCTGGCAGGTAGGACTGCGTGCCGGGAATAGTATCATCAGTGGGAGAGATATGAAAGAATCCCCCGCGTTGCGCATCCAGTATGCGACAAAAAATGGCCGGACTATCAAAGTCAGGCAGGCATCCCCAATCAATCGAACCATCGGGAGCTACCAGTAAGGCTGAACGGCAATTGCCGATGACCCCGTAGGCATTTATCGCTTGATACTGGCGACTGGCGTTGTACTCTATAACCATGCTGCGTATTCTCTCTTATGCTTTTGATAAAATCATATCTTGTTGCTATATGCTACCAGAACTGTTCCATTTGGACAAGCCTTTTCAGGTAAAATATATGTCAAGACGCGTTGAAGCGCACTCGTCACCTGTGGTACACTACTCATATGGATGCCCCTCGTGGGCGTCCGGCTCATCCATCACAAACACAGGGGACACTACCATGCAAGAAGCGGTTATTCTCTCGGCAGTACGCACGCCCATCGGGCGTTACGCGGGCAGTCTCAAAGACATGCGCCCGGACGACCTGGCCGCGCTGGTCATAGCCGAAGCAGTGCGACGCGCCAACGTTGATACAGCAAGTATTGAAGATGTGCTTCTGGGCTGCGCAAACCAGTCTGGCGAGGATAATCGCAACGTGGCGCGCATGGCGCTGTTGCTGGCCGCATTACCCGTCGAAGTTGGCGGGCAGACCATCAATCGCCTGTGCGGATCGGGCTTACAGGCCGTCAACAGCGCGGCCCAGGCCATCCAGACCGGCTCAGGCGATACCTTCGTAGCAGGAGGCGTGGAGAGCATGACGCGCGCGCCCTTTGTGCTTGGCAAGTCCGACAGCGCCTTCAGCCGCAGCATGAACTTGCAAGATACCACGCTGGGCTGGCGTTTCATCAATCCCAAACTGGCAGCTATGCATCACCCTTACAGCATGGGCGAAACCGCCGAAAATGTAGCGGAACGCGCGAAAATCAGCCGCGCGGAGCAGGATGCCTTCGCCCTACGCAGCCATCAACGCGCCGTCGCCGCGCAGCAGGCCGGGCGCTTTGAGCAAGAAATCGTGCCGGTAAGCATTCCCCAGAAGAAGGGCGAATCCACCATTGTCACCGTAGATGAGCAGCCGCGCGCCGATACCTCGCTCGAAAAGCTGGCAACCCTCAAACCCGCATTCCGCAAAGATGGCAGCGTCACGGCTGGCAACTCGTCCAGCATCAACGATGGCGCGGCAGCCCTCGTGCTGATGGCTGCTGATCGAGCGCAAGAACTGGGACTGCGTCCTCGCGCGCGTATCGTAGCCTCAGCCGTAGCAGGCGTCGATCCCGCCTACATGGGCTTAGGTCCCATTCCCGCCACGCGCAAGGTTCTGCAACGCGCTGGACTGCGCATGCAGGATATCGACCTGGTGGAACTGAACGAGGCTTTCGCCGTCCAGTCTCTACAATGCATGCGCGAACTGGAAATCGACGAAGACAAGCTCAACGTCAACGGCGGAGCCATCGCCCTGGGTCATCCTCTCGGCTGCAGCGGTGCGCGGCTGGTCGTCACCTTGCTGCACGAACTGGAACGGCGCGGCGGGCGTTATGGCCTGGCCACCATGTGCATCGGCGTCGGCCAGGGCATCGCCACCATCATCGAGCGCGTATAGACTTTATTTGCCGGATTTATCCCTTTCTATGTTATACTGCTCTTGACACTAGACAACTTCATCACTAGTGATTCGAAAATAAGAGCAAGGAGGAAGGGAGTGTTCTATTTCGACTACCCTAAGGTCAAGCAGTCACTGGGGGTAGCTGCTTTGCGAGACGCGTATCCCACCTTATATCTCGATTCGCGCGCGGATGTTCGCGGCGTCAACCCCCTGGCGTTGTGGATGTGGGGCGCGCTTAAAGCGGATGAACCGCTTTACCCCGAACGCTTACTGGGGATCAATGCTTTTACTATGGTTGCGAAACAGTTCCAGCGCATTCCGGTCGATCAGAACAAAGAATTTTATACCAAATCATCGGCTAAGGTGAAGCGACTGGACGCCCGCCCGCGGGTCAAGTACTACGCGCCTTTTATTGCTGCAATGCAGGCTGATCCATCGCGGGCAGCAATCTACGAGGCCGCGCCGCATTATCCCGAACGAGAATGGGAGAACCATCTCAAAATTGCTCATCCCGATCAGCCAGAATGCATGCTGGAGTTCCAGGCCAGCATCTATCGCATGGAGCAGGATAGCGGTTTTCTGGTCGTCTATTATCCTGTTTCCTCGACGGTGCCAATCGTTGAAGAAATCAACAGCAGCCTGATCGAGCGGTTTGGAAAAGTGATTTCCTTGCAGCCCGATAGACAGGAACGCGATCACCCTGAGAAGATGCTGCGTGCTACGGGTTATCATGCATTTTTTCGCTCTTACTATCCCCGTCTCATCCAGGACCCGCTCTGGTATCTTTGCGCGGAAAACAGAGCACATTATTTAATGATGGGCATGTCGGTAGTCGATATGCATTTTTTTGAACTGTTTCTCACGCCTCTGGTGCGCTATTTTCTGGGAGCTATTCAAGAGAGCACGGCTCCTCGCGCGCTCAAATACTTTGATATGTATACCGCACAATATATGCGCGATGGACATGATCTGCACGAGCAATACGAAAAGACTATGCAGCGTCTTTCCCGGTTAGAAGGCTTCAGCGCCGTGCTCGAATGCTCGCGCCGCTGGCAGATTCACATCAATCAGGAAGCTCAGATCAATCTCATCGACACCTCGGATGATCCGTTTTATACCTGTCGCGTGATCTTGCCCTGGCGCTATGATACGGATGTGCATCTGCAATTCAAATCCATGGTGCGTTATCTCTTTGAGGAAGGTCTGGTGCCACAGATGGACAGGCGCAAGTACGAGGTGACACTCGTCCCTGAAAATTACGAGACGGATGTGGCTATGACTTTGCTTCCCCTGCTCTCTTTCCCACCCTCACCCCCCGATGACGGTGAAACGACCGCATATCGCCAGTTTCTCTGGTTACTGGCCCTACTAAAAGTGGTGGAAGAAGCTATGGAAACAGAAGAAGAAGATACCACCTGGGAGCCTGAAGAATCTTTTGAACGCATGCATAGCGCGCTCAAGTCACGCTCTGGCGCGCCTACCCAGGAGCGCGCAAACGCATTGATGACTGAGATCAGAATCGCCATCGAGCTTCTAGATCGCAAGGGCAAGATTGAAAAGCCAATCTTACTCAAATTGCTGCGCAGCTATATGCTAACGCAGCCCCATCTAGAGCCACTCAGCACCTTCCTCACGCAGGAATTGGAGATGATGCAGAGCGTGTATATGGCCTTTTAACATACAACTGATATGAGGGCAGGGCAACCGCCATGGTTGCCCTGCCCTCATATCAGTTGTATTATTTTGTTAATTCTTCAAATTTCGCGATATCTGCGCGCACGATATCCAGGCTCGCGCGCCAGAAATCTACTGAACGAATGTCGATGCCGAATTGTGCGGCCAGCGTTGCCGCGTCGGCCAGCCCGGTGCTGGATAGCAAAGCATCGTAGCCCTGCTTGAACGCCTCGGGTTCCCGCGTGTAGCGCGCGTAAAGACCTAGCCCGAAGAGCAATCCAAACATGTAGGGATAGTTGTAGAATGAGAGATCGCTGCTATAATAATGCGGCTTCATCGCCCACATGTAGGGATGCAGCGCATGCTCCATCCCCCCATCCAGTCCATCCCCATACGTCTCGCGCTGCGCTTCGAGCATCAGCGCGTTGAGTTCGTCAATCGATAGTTCGCGTTGCTTACGGCGCTCAAAGACGCGCTGCTCGAAAAGGAAACGGCTGGTGATATCAACTACCACCTGGCATGAGCCTTGCAGCGATTCTTCCAGAATGGAGATCTGCTCCTGCTTGCTTGCATTGCGCAGGGCCGCGTGACTGATTATGGTTTCGCAGAAGATGCTGGCAGTCTCGGCCAGGGCCATCGGAGTTGAACGTTGCAGTGTGGTGCGCTGCGCAAGGTTCAGGTTATGATAGGCATGCCCAAGCTCATGCGCCAGCGTGCTGACGCCGCCGAAAGCCGCCTTGAAATTGGCAAAGACGCGCGATTCGTCCTTGCGCAGCCAGGTGCAATACGCGCCATCGACCTTGCCCGCGCGCGGCTCGGCATCGATCCAGTCTTCGCGAAATGCGCGAGCCGCGAAGTCGGAGAGACGCGGCGAGAACGCGCCGAACTGCTCGACGATGAAGGACCTAGCCTCATTAAACGTCCACACCCTGTCCTCGCCGCCAACGGGCGCGAAGAGGTCGTACCATGCCAGGCGCGGCAGGTCAAGCGCGCGCGCTTTGGCATGTAGATAGCGGCGAAAATCGGGGAAGGATGCGCGCGCGGCTGTCATCATGGCATCCAACGTCTGGCGATCGATGTTATTCTCCAGCAGCGAAGCTTCTAAGGGTGACTCCCAGCCGCGTCTCCTGCTCACCACATTGACCTCGCCTTTGATGCTATTCATCGCCGCGGCTAGAGGCACCGCGACGCGCTGCCATCCCGCCAGTTCCGCTTCATAGGCACGGCGGCGCGTCTCCCGCTCACTATCGAAGGCCAGGTTGCGCACCATGCTCATTGGCAACTCTTTGCGCTCACCCTGCACTTCGAGTGCAACAACTAGCTGCGAAGTCACATCGCCGTGCAGCTTTTCCCATGCCGTGCCGCCACTCAAATTGAGTTCCGAAGCCAGGTTTTCCTCGGCTGGCGGCATCAGGTGCGCCGCGCGCGTCTTCGTCTTGCGCAGTCTGAAGGCGTGCGCCTGCGCGCTGCTTGACCGCTCGATGAGCGCTTCCACGTCCAGCGAACCGATCCAGGCCGTGAAACGCGTGCCGAGCTGCGAGAGAAGAACGTTCGACTGTTGCAGTTCGCTCATCCTGGCCTGCGCCAGTGTATCCAACGTGTTAGTCGTCACGAAGCAAGAGATATAAGTGCTCAGTGTTCTACTTTCTTCCAATACCTCGTTATAGCGTTGTATCACAGCTTCAAACTTGCTAATAACCTCATCATCAACCGCAACATGTTCCTGCTTCTCAATAGAATATGCATCGAAAAGTTGCTTTAATTCGTTGATGTCCCGCGTGACACGCGCAAATCCCTCTTGAAATTCCCGCGATTCCATACTCGGATAGACGACGGTCATATCCCAGTGTGGCAGGTTTGTAACGGTTGTCATCTGCTTTAATCAATCCTTCTTGTTCCAATAGGGACGCGATTAATTTGAGGCTGGTGCCTGGCAAATAAACTCGACCTCGTTGCCGTCTGGATCGTCCACGTACATGGTGCGGCTGGCAAGAACAGGGTGTTTGCCGGGACGCGGCGCGTACCCCGCCGTCACCAGCGCGGCATGCTGCGCATCAAAGTCTTCCTCCGGCAATTCGAATGCCAGGTGATTCAGTTGATAACCGGAAGGTTTCGCTTTTATCTCGGCTGATTTCGGAACCAGCACAATCATCTGTGGGATACCGGCATGGCCTTCAGCTACCTTCAAAAAGGTATTTACCAGCGTCGGTGGCGAAATGACTTCCAGACCGAGAAGATCATGATAAAAGCGCAGCGACAGTTCCTTATCGGCAGTCCATAGCACTATTTCGGAGATTCCAACAACTTTTTTCATCGCGGTAACCATCCTCTCACCGTACCCAATTGATCGCGTCCATTCACTGGAGGTAGTATCTCACACCATGTTTTTTCTGACAACCACAACCACTCGCCCCGCTGCACCTGGCACCTGACAACCGAACAGGGCAATCAGGCCCGTTGGGACGCAAGCGTCCCCCGCATCCTTGTAGGGACAAGGACGCGGGGTGGAGCGGATGCGGGGGCCTTGTGCCTGTCCGGGGTGGGGTGGCCTGCTACAGGACGGGGCGGCATTACCGGGTGTGGACAATAAAGTCAGGCGACTAGCCGCGCAGCAGCAAACGAAACTGGGAATTATAGCTCGAATCGCACTTGCTGCACGAGACGGCCTGCGAATAACGCCGGGCGCGTGGATACTCCTTACCGCAATTGGGACATTCATAAAGGTAGCGAATGGGGCGGCGTTCGCGGCGCTGGTGTTCGCGGCGCGCGCTCTCCTCGTGCAGCAGGCCGCGTAGTTCTTCAAGCTGATAGCCTGTTACCGCGGCCTCATCGGCTGCTATGGCGTCGTAGCCGTGATGTCGATGGCGGCGCGGCGTTCCCCTCACGCGGTCCGACAGGTGTATCAGCTCGTGCGCCACCGTCACCTCGATGGATTGCGGCTGCATATCGGGTTCAATGAAGACGAGATGACGATGCGCTGGAGTGTTCCTGTGAGCTGTATCCGCGAATCCTGGCAGCGCCTGTAAGGGGGCGTGTGTATGCGCTCTTGCACGCATTGTGATGGGCGCGGGTAAATAGCAATAGCAGCCGAGCGCGAGCGGATTGAGTCGTTTCCCCGTCCAGCGCGCATACTCCTGGCGATCCTGCGTAATCGCCAGCCCGGCCAGTTCCTGTTCCGGCAGTTGGAGCTTATGCCAGTAATGGATCAGCCAGCGCTGAATAATTGGACTTCCATGTATAATAGGATCGGCCTGCCTGGGTGGTGGCGCGGGCAGACCCGATCGTTGCTCAGCAACCATTTTGGCTGCATTTCTCCTGACTAATCGAACACATTTATGAATGTCTCAACATGTTTGTAGGGGCCGCGCGCAATACCTGGTTCATTGCTACTGCCTCGCTTCTGCCTCCCGGTTTATTTTCTAAACCCATGTGTCGCATAGCCAGTATATCAGGCATAAGCGGCAGGCGCAAGTCATCCATATTACGCTTGACACCTGTTTCGTAGCGGCGTAAGATAAAATCAAATATCGCCCTGACTACCTCGTTGAAGGAGTCCTGTATGTCGTTTCAAATCTGTATCAAATCGGAGAAGTCTCTGCCTCAACTCGCTACAGAGATGCGTAACCTTTTTTCTCTGCCGCCTTTCAAACGCAGCTTCTTTTCGGGAGAACCATATTACCAGTTTGAGTTGTTGGGCATGCTTGTTCTTATTCATAAATCTGATGAAGAGGATCGCGACCCCGAAGTAATGGACTATCCCTACTGTTTCGATCTGCAAATGGCATTCGCCCATCATGAACTTGATACAGACTCCATGGAGTACCGCCTTCAACCTTACTTCGCGCAATTGCTTAGCTTTCAGCTTGGCCTGGATACCGCTTTTCACGAAAAACAAAAAGCGGATCGTGCCTGGCATATACGTTACCACTTCTGTTCTAAAAATCCCCACTGGAAGCCCGATATCCTGTTTGGTGAGCCGGGCTGGCAACCGGCGATAGTTGAGGCACCTCCCAGCCCCTGGCGGACAATGCATCCCGTCTTTTAGGAGCGCACCGCTCTTAAAGCCCCACCTTAAAGCCCCACCTTAAAGCCCCACCCTTAAAGCCTACCCTTGTCGATTGCTTGTAATCGTGTTACTCTAAATACAGAAAATGGTACCCTGTTCTCTATTGTTAGCAGGTCATACACGGAGGCACATAATAGTGAGCATTTTAGATACCGCTATCGGTCAAGAACTATCCCCACTGGTCAAGCCCCCCATCACACAGCAGCAATTGCGCCGCTATGCAGGGGCATCCGGCGACTACAACCCCATCCACCTGGATGAAGAGGCCGCGCGCCGCGTGGGCCTTGATGGTGTGATCGCGCACGGCATGCTGAGCATGGCCTTTCTCGGACAATATATTTCTTTGTTAACCGCTTCCGACCCCCAGGCGCTCATTGCCAGCCTCAAAGTGCGCTACACCGGCATGGTGCGCCTGGGCGACACCCTCACCTGCCTCGGCACGCTCAAGAACATCACCTCCGATAGCGGGCAAACAATTCTCACTATTGAGTGCTGGGCGCAAAACCAGCGCGGCGAAAAAGTCACCGCCGGCGAGGCCGATATCGTCGTTCCGCAGATACAGGCTGCCGGAGTATAAAATATGACAGAAAAGAAACGCTCTATGCAAATCGAAGATCTGCGCGTGATGTATGACCTGGCAATTTACAATTGCCTCCACTTCGACCCCTATACCTCGCTCATCTACGAGGACCTGCAACAGCAGGAGGTGCGCCGCTATACCAACGTGGAGGTCGCCAAAGAAGCCACGCAACTGGCGGCAGGCTTGCAGACTTTAGGCATCGAAAAAGGTGATCGCGTCATCGTTATGATGCTCAACTGCCCCGAAGTCATCATCTCGTACCAGGCCATCTCACGCGCGGGCGGCGTAATCATTCCCGTTATGCCGCTGCTCAAAGCCCCGGAAGTGCGCTACATCGCGCAGAACTCCGCCGCCAAAGCCATCATCACCAGCCCCATTCTCATGCCACTGCTGCAGGCTGCCCTGGCCGGTGTTCCCAGCATGCTCTACATCATCACCACAGGCGACGCTGATACCCGGTCTGATGCGCCCGCTACGCCGCATCCCTATGACATTATGGCGTACAAAGATGTCCTGGCGCGCGGAGCTTCGCACGCGGATGATTACCTGGACGGTCTGGGTGTCAACCTTTCGCCTGGTGATACAGCCGTCATCCTTTACACCTCCGGCACTACCGGCAACCCCAAAGGGGTGGAATTGACCCATCGTAACATCGTTTCCAATACAGTAGCGGGGCGCGGAAACAACGAGGAGAGCGAACAGCAATACGATGTACAACTGGCCATCCTGCCCCTGGCACACGCTTTCGGCCTGACCGTCTCCAACGTTGGTTATCTAACAGGCGTCCAGTTCGTCATGCATCCTCGCTTTGATACAAACGCCGTCCTTTCGGCCATCGAGCGCTACCGCGTCAACGCCTTCGCCGGCGTGCCTGCCATGTTCGTGGCGTTGCTCTACTCGCCCGATGCCGAGAAGTACGATACAAGCAGCCTGAGCTATTGTATAAGTGGTTCGGCTCCCCTGCCCCTGGCGATCTTAGAAGGTTTCGAGAAGAAGTTCGGCTGCCAGATTCTTGAGGGCTATGGCCTCTCCGAAGCGACAACCGTGCTGACCGGGCATAATCTCAATATGCCAATCAAGCCCGGTTCGGTCGGCAAGCCAATTTCTGGCGTCGAGCTGCGCATCGTCGATGAAAACGATCAAGAAGTTCCCCTCGGCGAGGTGGGCGAGATCATCGCGCGCGGCCCCAATATCATGAAAGGCTATTACAATATGCCCGATGCGACAGCATCCGCGCTGCGCGATGGCTGGCTGCGCACCGGCGATATGGGAAAGTTCGATGAGGATGGGTACCTGTATATCGTCGAACGGAAAAAAGACCTTATTATTCGCGGAGGCTTTAATATCTACCCGCGTGATGTCGAAGAGGTGCTCAACAGTCACCCGGCTGTGATCGAGTCAGCCGTCATCGGCATCCCCTCCGAGCGCATGGGTGAAGAGGTCAAAGCCTTTGTGGTGGCGCGTGGAGATGTGGATGCCGATACACTCAAAGCGTATTGTCGTGAAAAGCTGGCAAACTACAAAACGCCCAACGAAATCGAGTTTGTAGATGTCTTGCCGCGCAACGCTGTGGGCAAGATCGACAAAAAGGAGTTGAGGAAACACCATGTCAATTGAGATGCCCCTTGAGCAGGCCTCGCTATCACAATTGCAACAGACCCCCATCGACAACGTGCTGCATATCATCGATGAAGGGCTGATACATCTGCCCACCTATCGCGAACTCTACTATCGCTGGGAGCGCCAGCAGTGGAAAGCGCAGGACATCGACTTCAGCGAGGACAGAAAGCAGTGGGTAGCCATGCCCCAGGAAGAGCGCAACATGCGCATCTACGCGCTTTCCGCCTTCTTTCAAGGCGAGGCATGTGTGACCGATACGCTGGCCCCCTATGTGCTGGCGATGCCCGACGAAGATATGCGTATCTTCCTTACCACCCAGCTTGTTGACGAGGCGCGCCATACCGTCTTCTTCGAGCGTTTCTTCCGCGATGTGATGGGTGTTGAAACCGGGAAGATAGAAGATTCGCTGGCCTTTGCTCGCCAGTACGTCAACGACGACCTGAAGTTCATCCTCATCGATTCGCTCACAGAGGTAGCCGAGCGCATCCGCCAGGAACCGCGCAACCTGGCCCACCTCGTCGAGGGCGTCACGCTTTACCACATCATCGTTGAAGCCACCATGGCCCTGGCAGGCCAGCGTAACATGCTGGAAATTTATCGTATCAACAACATTTTCCCGGCCTTTCGTGGCGGCTTCACCGCCGTCGCGCGCGACGAGTCGCGTCACGTCGTGTTCGGCGTAAAGTTCCTGCGCGACATGATTCACCGCGACAACGCTCACGCGAAGGTAATAGATGCAGCTATCGAACAATACGCTCCCATCGCCTTGCGGGGCATCTCGCCCGACCCTGACATGGTGCAGCGTATCTTATCAATGGGCGGCGATCCCTGGGTTTCCCCGCGCTACGCCATGGATTCACTGACAAAGAAACTCAGGGTGATCGGCATACAAATCAGCGCCAAACTGCCCGCCATCCCTCCGCCGCCGGTGGGCGTTTGATGGCCTGCCCCCCGTTCCCGTCCCCCCCGTGCGTAGGGACAGGGACGCGGGGAGGAGTGGACGCGGGGGTCTTGCGCCTGTCCCCGTCCCTGTCCCCGCCAACGTTCCCATTGATGAGGAATGGGGACGCGGGGATGGGGACGATTGGATGAGATGGGGACGAATGATTACGTCGCATAATAGAATAAAGGAGCATACAAATGGTATCCGCCGTCGTGCTTATCAACGTGCAGCGCGGGCAGGTCAACGAAACCGCGCAGAGCCTGCTGGAGATCGAAGGCGTCGCTGAAGTCTACTCCGTCACCGGAGAGTACGACCTGGTGGCCCTGCTGCGCCTCCACAAATACGAAGACCTGGCCGAGGTCGTCACCAACCGCCTGGTGAATCTCCCCGGCATCACTAAAACCAACACCCTCATGGCCTTTCAATGCTACTCGAAAGCCGATCTGCAACAGGCCTGGGATATCGGCGTGGAGTGAACCATTATGACCACCAAAAACCAGTGGGAAGCATTCTTCGACAATCACGCTCCCCATTATATGCAGAACGTATTCACCAGAAATACCCTGGCTGAAGTCGATTTTTTGCTTGAAGTACTCTCCATTGCAGCGGGCGCATCTATTCTCGACATGGGCTGTGGCACCGGACGCCACGCTATCGAGCTGGCGCGGCGCGGCTACAGGGT
>DATLSI010000199.1:0-3237 GCA_035534255.1 Ktedonobacteraceae bacterium
CAAGTCAAATTTCGCTTTTGGCCAGTTGCTCGGCGATGGCCTGTCGTTGTTTCGCATCTTGCATGAAGTACTGGCTCCCAGTGTTTGAGGGAATAGACTGGAGTAAACGATGCTACTGCTCACTCTTATCTGGCTGGCGATAGGTCTGCTGGTTGGCACGCTGGCCTGCGGGGCGAAACTGCGCCCGGCGTCGTGGGGCAAACGCGGCTGGCTGACTATGCTGGCGCTCGGCATGCTGGCAGCGTTGCTCAGCGGCTGGCTTGGCGCGTGGCTATCAGGCACGCAGTACGCGACGGTGACAGCTTTATGGGTTAGCGTGCTGTGCGTCTGCCTGCTGTCCTTGTTATTCAGGGACCAAAGAGCAACGCCTGTAAACGTGCCGTGAAAGCATCAGCCTGGTGTTCTTTGAACACACCGAGCACATAGCGATCAGGCCGCACTAACACGAACTGATCAGCTTCGCGCAAAGGGAAATCCTCGATTCTATTTTGCATGGCTACGAAACGCACGCCTAAACGCTGCCAGATGTCCGATTGTAACGACGCGAACGCTTTTGGGGGATCATTGTGCAAGCGCAACAGCGCGAAGCCCACTCCCAGCGCATTGTCCAGCAACACTTTATTACCGTCTCCAATCACGGTTTCAGGCTGCGGCAGCATGCTGCCCGTCATGGATGCTCTCTTGACGAATGCGGCAATGGACGCGATAAATCGCGTCCCTACAGGGTCAAAAAGCATGCAGCCTTTTGCATAGCGCGGCTGTGGTTTGATGCCGGCTTCGCTGAGGTAGCGACGCATAGCGGGGATGGCGTTAGCCGAGCGAAAGATGCCATCGCGCAGCAGAGCCAGCGGCTTTGAGTTGGGCATCACAATATTGCCCAGAAACTTTGAAAGTCGTATCAACTGCTTCGTGTGCTGGCGGCGTTCTACTGAATAGGTCTCTAAAAGCGTGGGACTCGCCAATCCTTGTAGGACAAGCTGGATTTTCCAGCAGAGGTTATGCGCGTCACGCAGGCCGCAATTCATGCCCTGCCCACCGAAAGGCGGCATCAAATGCGCGGCATCTCCCAGCAGGAAGACGCGACCTTGAGAATAGGCGGCGGCGGACGCGGCATGAAACGTATAGACGACGCGGCGTGTGATGCGCGGCGCGAGCGGCCCACCCACCTGGCGAATCAGTTCGAGCGCGCGTGATTCCTGTAATAGATCTTCTCCTCGCTCGCCGGGTAAGAGCATAAATTCCCAGCGGCGACCCTGCTGAGGAGATGGAACGGTAACAGCCGGGCGAGCTGGATTGCAGAAAAATTTGACGACCGTTGAAGTGTCGGGGTCTTGCTCGGAGTCGATCACCAGCCACTTCTGAGCATAAGTCGAGCCACGCATGGGAATGTTGAGGTCGCGGCGAATGTTGCTTTTCCCGCCATCACAGGCCAGCAAATAGGCACATTCGATACGCCTGGGCAAGTCTTCACCTGGCGCGTTGACGGTGACAACAACTCCTTCATCATGCTGCTCGAAGCTCTCGACCTCGTGCTGGAACTGAACGGAGACACAGGCAAAACGTTTGATGCCATTGAGCAGGATAGCTTCCAGCATAGGCTGGTGGAAGGTGGAGATGAGTGGAAAGCCATTGCGCCTGCCAGTAGGCGCGGCCCTGGCAATCAGGCGCTTGCCAGAATAATAGTGCGCCTCGATATCCAGCAGCGCGTGTTCCATTACCGCGTGATGCAGCCCCATCGCCTGGCAGATACGCAGCCCCTCATCATCGATGCTGATAGCCCTGGGGTATTCGCTCAAGCCCGCGTTGCGTTCGAGAATCAGCGTATCGATACCCAGCATACCGAGCAGGTTGCCCGCGGCCAGCCCGGTCGGGCCTGCCCCAACGATGATAACAGAGAAATAGGGGATCGTTGATGGAATGTCCGTATCGCTACTCCTTATCAGCAGGATCGCCTGTTTTTGTTTCGATCAGGGTCGCCTGTTTTTGTTTTGGACGCGATAAATCGCGTCCCTACACGGTTGCAAGAAATGTTTGCATGAGCGAATTCACCTGATCGGCCTGCGCGTACATAAAAAAGCGCTCTCCACCAGCAACGATATGATAGCCAGCGCAAGCGGGTAGTTGCTGCGCCAGCCAGCGCGTTTTTACTTCCGGCGAAAGCACGTCATCGGCGCGATTTATCAGCAAGATGGGCATGGTCAGGTGCTCAAGCTTCTGCCGTATATCAAAATAATGGATGATGGGCAGCACAGAAAATTTATACACGGCGGGCCAACCGGCGATTTTTTCAAATTGTCGCTCGATCAGGCGGCGAGGCAATTGAGTTGGATGGGTGGGTAAGTTCGTGGACGAGGGCGACCGCAAGGGTAAATCTGGTTGGGCCACGATGTAGTTGATGACGATGCGGCGCAAAAATGAGGCGGGGAGAACATGTTCGACGGGCAGGCGTATGAAGAGTTCGTGCAAGAGCCAGATGAACGGATGCGGCGCGATCTGGTAATCGGCTGCCTGAGCGATGATTAGCAGGGAGCGGCATCTTTGCGGGTAGCGGATGGCGAACTCGAGCAATACCATGGCGGCGTCGCCATGCCCGACCAGGTCGACCTGTTGCAACCCCAGGCTATCCAGCACGCCCAGCAGTTCCTCCGCGCGTTCCTCCAGCCCTACAAAGCGGTTGCGATTCTCCTGCCGTCGATACAGAATGACGCGCCGCGACCGGCTGAAGGCGCGCACCTGGCGGGCATACACCCACTCAAGATGTTCGAGGATCGGCACGAAAACCAGCGGTTCGCCCGCGCCACTATCGATAAGCGGCAGATCGATATTCCCCACCGGCACACGCCGCCAGAGCGACTCGATGTACTCCACGTCTGCGTGAAATGTGGCTTCGTCGATCAAGGCGCTGGCGGTAGTCGATAGCGGGGCGCGCATGGCTTTTCTCCTGCAACAACGGTAAACTGGTAAATGTAGGGACGGGGACGACGGAAACGCTTATGTGAAATGTATTGACCCTTGCGGTCGCCCTGGTCACTTGCACAAAAAGATGACGGCCACCCAGGATAGTATATGATATGATGTTGTTAATTATCCAGCAGTAACTCATAGACCCTCTTTTGTCTCTCCATCCCACGCGCATAGACGGCATGCTGCGCGGCATCCGGTAGCACGGGTGAAGCCAGCCTGGTTTCAACGCCGGCCACATCGGGAATGATGTTCAGGACGTCCAGGGCCAGCAGA
>DATLSI010000200.1:0-2121 GCA_035534255.1 Ktedonobacteraceae bacterium
GAAGCGGCCAGACAAACGCCACTAAAGAGGACGCATACCAGGATAACGCTGGTCAACAATGGTGAGAAAAGACTGCTTCTGCTGCCCCCACAGGCAATCAATTGCTTATGCATCTAGCATCTCCTTCAATTCTAAACGAAGCGAACTTCGTTATACTGCCCCCAGGTAAGGATGCGCGAGGTCATAAGATAAGGGTTGTTCGCCATTTATAAGCGATTCTTACTGTGTTGTTTCCCCCTTCTCGTTGTCTACACAGATAATGTGAGCAGCAATGGGGTCGCGGGGATGAGGATCGGTGTAGACTACAGAGATAATCATACCGGATATATCGACATTAGTCAATATATATTTTAAGAGATTTTTCACCCTGGGAAGGATTTTAGGGTAGACTGTAGCATTTTTGTGCCATACGGATGCGCTCTTGTGCGCATTCTGTGATACACACCTGTCTGGCTGAGGGCGCCAGGGATGGGATTTCTGACAGGCACTGTCGGCCTGTCAGAAATACTATTTCTTTCCTATGCTTCTTCGGAGCGCTTGATACTTGTCTCGCCTTCGACGATGAAAACGATGCGCTCGCAGATGTTGCTGCTGTGATCGGCCACACGCTCCAGTTTGTGCGCGATCCAGAGCAGGTACGTGGCGCGCTGCAAGGCAAACGAGTCGTACTTGAGTACGGGTATGGCGTGAGCGGCAGCCATTAGATTCATCAGATCGTGGCGTACCAGGTGGTAACATACATCGACAACATCATCCTCCTCCCAGATGAAGCGGGCGGATTTAGCGTCCAGCGTCTCAAATGCCTTGATCGTTCCCTGTAAGACGCGCCGCGCCTGCTGTCCCAGCTCAAGCATCCCGCGCATAATAGATGCCTCGTTCAACGCGGAACTGCCTTCGTCATCTCCCTTTGCACTGTCCGCGTCATTGGGCATACGCAGCGGGGTCATACGCAAAATGATCTGAGCGATACCCTCGGCGCCGTCGCCTGTTCGCTCCAGATCACCGGCAATGGAGAGCGCCGAGGTCAGATAGCGCAGATCGCGCCCGCCGAGCGGCTGTTGCAGGGTGAGCAAGCGAATAGTGTGTTCCTCAATCGCCGCGCGCAAGCTGTCAATGACGACATCCGCCTCTATCACTAAACCTGACATTGCCAGATCGCCGGTCTCTAACGCTTCCAGGGCTTTGCCCAGGGCATCGTCAACCAGGTTGCCTAACTGGATGATTTGCGCGTTCAGCGCGTGTAATTCAGTATCTAAAACGGTTCGGGTCATGCGGTTTGCTCCTTCAAAGACAAGATAACTTCTCCGTTCGTAGGGGCGTGAGCTTGCCCCGCCCTTGTCGGATAAGAATGCTTTTTGGGCGGGGCAAGCCCACGCCCCTATGGAACATAGTATAACACATTATTCATAAAAAAGCGAGATAATGTCTCAAATACTCGTTCTATTCTTAAAGGATAAGTTGAATCAAGAACTTGCGGTCTCCCACCAACGTTGACATCTCAGCTTTGCAAGTGTTAGAGTAAAGCAGGTTTCTTCCAAACTATCTTATCACGTCACAGAAAGAACGTATACTATGGCAACGAAACGATTACTTGGCGTCTATGCTCACCCCGACGATGAAGGGGGCATGAGCGGAGCGCTGCTGCATTATGGCACGCTCGGTGTGGAGACGGGCCTTGTTTGCGCGACGCGCGGCGAGGTCGGCGAGATTTCCGATCCTGCGCTGGCGACGCCCGAAAACCTGGGGCAGGTACGCGAGCAAGAAATGCGGGCAGCCGCCGCCGTGCTGAACGTCCCTCACGTCTGGTTCCTGGACTATCGCGACTCTGGTATGGACGGCACACCGGAAAATGACGATCCACGCGCCTTCTCGCGCGCTAACCCGGCAGAGGTGGTAGGCAGACTCGTCGCCATCATTCGCCAGTTCCGCCCGCAAGTGATGGTCACGTTCGACGAGACCGGCGGCTACGGCCATCCCGATCACATTGCTATCTATCGCCACACGACCAGCGCCTTCTACGCCGCAGCCGATGATGTGCAATACCCGGAACTGGAAGCAGCGCACGCGGTATCCAAGCTCTATTATAGCTCGTTCCCGCGCAGCGCCCTCAAGGCCATGGGC
>DATLSI010000201.1:0-28107 GCA_035534255.1 Ktedonobacteraceae bacterium
CACACGCTCGTGCGGCAGATTGGCCTTGGGAGTCATGATCCCATCCAGGAAGATGTGTGGGTGGCTCGCCTGAAGCGCTTTGGAGCTTTTTCAGCGCTTTTGTTGCTGGTCTGGGTTGGTACGAGGCTGCCGCGACGATTACTCTCCCATAATTGAGCGCAGGCGCGCTTTCCAATCGTCATCCTCCGCGCTGTCGCTTTCATTGGATGCGCCGCCAATGCTCCAACTGCGCGTCCCATCTTCGTTTCTGATGGGCGCGGCGCGCGTCCCTTTGCCAGTTTTCTGGCTCGGAGAGCGGAGCGCGGTTTGCGCAGCTTTGCGCACATCATGTACCGGGTCCTGCAGTAGCGGGCGCGCCAACTCCTTGCTGTTTTCGCTGTCCAGGCGGCTCAACGCGCGGATGGCTGCGGCTCGCTCATCGGCGGCAGGAGTGTGGAGCAGCGACTTGATGTCAGGCATCAACTGGATCAGCGCGAGATCAGATATCAAGCGCAACAGGCGACTACGCAGCATTGGATGAATATGTGTTACTAAGGCGGCGCGGCAATCATCTACTAACTGCTCGCGGTCACGAATCCTGCCCTGCCGGATAGCTTCCGCCACGGCCACATCCGGTGGCAGCGGTGAAGTTCCTCGCAAGAACGGGTCAATCCACGAGGCCACTTCAACCTGCAGGTTGTCGCTGTCATGCAGGCTCAGCGCCCAGGCGAAGTGTTGGTCAAGCCAGTAATAGAGCGCCAGTGTCATTTCGGCATCACGCGCGGCATATGCCACCATGGCCGGTGGCAGGGGACGCCGCGTCCAGTCGGTGCGCTGCAGGCTCTTATCCAGGCGGGCGTTAAAGGCGCGCAACAACATGGCCGCCAGCGACGATTCATGCTGGCCGAAAATAGAGCGGCTGCTGGCTTCAAGATCATAATAGTGTGCGACGAACAATTCGCGTTCACCCATCACGCGCAGGTCCGCGCCAGCCCCGTGCAGGAGTACTCGGATGTTGGGATTGTCTACTACATTGGTAAGTGGCGACAGATCGCGCAGGCGCAGTGCGTCGATGACAAAACACTGCTCTTTTATAGCCAGTTGCAGCAGCGCGAGACGCGGAGTTGAAGTCGAGGGTCCGCTCTGGCTATAGAGCCGCGCCTGGGTAAATTCGGCGTCAATCGCGACGATCGACGATTGCTTCAATACACTGGCGGCATGCTGCAATTGCTCTGTACGGTCAACCCAGGCGCGCGCGCCCCTCTCTGGAAGCTGGCCAAACGGGGGACTCTCGCCCAGGTAACCCGGTAATATCTGTTCTTGCTCTTCTGATGAATCAGATTCTGATGAATGTTCGTTTGCGTTCAAGAAGGTACCTTGTCACATTTTATGAATGTCCTGGCTTATAGAGCCAATCATACCAGATTTTAAGCAAAAGGTATAGTGGATTTCAACCTGAGCGAAACCTGGCTCCACTTGTATGGAATGCCTCTCCTATGCTAAACTGAAGCAGCAAACAACGTCAAATTGAAAAGGACAAGGTGTCACAATGTCAAAGAATGTTCCAATAACAGTTGCGCGCGGAGACGGCATCGGGCCGGAAATCATGGATGCCACCCTGCGTATCATCCAGGCCGCCGGGGCGCGCATAGATATCGAAGAGATCGAAGTCGGGGAAAAGGTCTATTTGCGTGGTATCAGCGCGGGTATCGAACCGAGCGCGTGGGAATCCCTGCGCCGCACAAAAGTGTTTCTCAAGGCCCCCATTACTACGCCTCAGGGCGGTGGATATAAGAGCCTGAACGTCACTACGCGCACTATGTTCGGGCTATACGCCAACGTGCGCCCCTGTGTCTCCTATTATCCATTCGTGGATACCAAGCATCCAACTATGGATGTGGTCATCATGCGCGAGAACGAGGAAGACCTCTACACGGGCATCGAGTACCGGCAAACACACGATATGGTGGAAAGCCTCAAGCTCATCAGCCGACCCGGCAGTGAAAAGATTGTGCGTTATGCCTTCGAATACGCGCGCAGCCACAACCGCAAAAAAGTCACCTGCTTCATGAAGGATAACATCATGAAGCTGACTGATGGCCTGTTCCACAAAGTCTTCAACGAAATTGCCAACGATTATCCTGACATCGAAAACGAAGCCTGGATTGTGGATATCGGTTCGGCCAAGCTCGCCGACACACCGGAAGCTTTCGATGTGATCGTGCTGCCCAACCTGTACGGCGATATCCTGTCCGATATAGCGGCGCAGGTGGCAGGTTCGGTCGGGCTGGCAGGTTCGGCCAATATCGGCGACCGCTGCGCCATGTTCGAGGCCATTCATGGCTCCGCTCCCCGCCGCGCCGGACAAAATCTCGCCAACCCGTCGGGTTTGCTGCTTGGCGCTGTAATGATGCTGGTTCACATCGACCAGCCGGATGTTGCTACGAGCGTCCACAATGCCTGGCTGCGCACCATCGAAGACGGCATCCACACCTACGATATTTATGTCGAGGGTGTGAGCAAACAAAAAGTAGGCACGCGCGAATTTGCAGACGCGGTTATCGCTCGTCTGGGACAGAGGCCAGAAACACTCAAGGCTGTCAGCTACACAAGCGCGCCACAGCATACATCCTACGCGCCCACCGTCAGCACCCCCAGCGGCGAACAGAAAGACCTGGTTGGAGTGGATGTCTTCCTGGACTGGCACAGCGGCACCCCCGACCAGTTGGGCGAGAAGTTCAAGCAAGTTGGCAGCAACGGGCTGGAATTGACCATGATTACCAATCGCGGTGCGAAGGTCTGGCCCAATGGTATGCCCGAAACTTTCACCACCGATCACTGGCGCTGTCGTTTCGTGGCCCATAACCGGGGCGCGACCATCGCTCACTCGCAGATCATTCACCTGCTCGAACGCATTGACTCCGCCGGCTTCGACTTCATCAAAATCGAAAACCTGTACAATTTCGATGGCAAAGCCAGCTACTCCGGCGGTCTGGGGGAATAGATGAATGGTAATTGATGAAATGCTGGATTATAACCAGCAGTTCACACAGCAGCACACGCTGCCCGTCATCGGGCACGCGCCGCGCAAGCACATGGCCGTCGTGACATGCATGGATTGCCGGTTGGTGACTATGTTCGAGCAGGCGCTTGGCCTTGAGCGCGGCGATGTGCTGGAACTGCGCACGGCAGGCGCAACCATCTCTAAACCCGAACGCGAAGGCGCGGCCAGCGACCTGATTCGCTCGCTGGCAGGTGGTATTTACCTGCTCGGCGTGCGCGAAGTGGCCGTCATCGGCCATACGCAGTGCGGGCTGGCGCATGCCAATCCCACCGCGCTGACTGCGTCTATGCAGGCGTTGGGCGTTGACCCACAGCAGTTGATACAGAACAACGATCTGGGTGATACGCAGGGACTGGTCAACTGGCTGGGCGCATTCAACGATGTGCATGTCAACGTGCGCGAAGTGGTCAATGTCATTCGCAACAGCCCCTATCTCCCCAGGATTCCGGTACACGGGCTGGTGATTGATATCGAGACCGGCAAACTGGAGATGGTTGACAGGGGATAAACATCAACAAAATAAATCGGCAATATGTAGGGACGCGATCAATCGCGTCGCCAGCGGCGCACATGAGCCTGGGACGGGGACGCGATCAATCGCGTCCCTACATCATACGCCTAGCAATGCCGCCTTTAATTTTTAAGGTTCATTAGCCATGGGGAGTAGTCACTCGTCCTTTGGTAGTGAACCGAAGGTCACAATGTAGGTGGGCCTCACTTTGTATCGCACACGCACCTCGCCGCGCGGATCACGGAAAGGGTAGGGAGTGATGCCGACGTATTTGTTGGCGAGCGCATCGATGCTCTCTGTGGCAATGTGGCCCGTTTGTGGGTCATCCTCTTCAATGATTTCCTCTACTGTGCCGTAGATGGTCATCCAGTGATAGGCATTCTCCGGGTTCACCAGCATCACGGTTACGTCGGGCCGATTGCGTATATTCCTGTCTTTGAGCCGATCTCTCACCGAGTTCAGATAAAAATGCGTCCCATCGTGGCTGCACCAGTTGGGAGTGAGTTGGGGGCGACCATCGGCCTTGATGGTGGCGACAGAGGCAGTCACCGGTTTTTCCAGCAGTGATAGGAAGAAAGGATGGAGATTGCTGAGGCTGGTCGCCTGCGTGCGCGTTCCGACGGTAAAGGATTTCTCATTGCCGGGCAGGATCACGTCGTCGATTTGTAAAGACATGCTTGTTACTCCTTCTTGTTGAGAGGAATTTAACCTCATTTGTTTGTGGCCTGTTGCGCTCAAACGGTTAATTATTCGTGAATTGCGGCGCGTTCCGGGGCTTCTTGTATCGCATTGCCGACCCAGTGGTAAAATTCGAGAAGATAGCCGTCTGGATCGTGTAAATATATCTGCTCAGCCCCATCGCCGCGCAGCATGGGGCCGCCCAGAATCTTGACCTCGTACTGTTCAAGCGTACTCTGGACTGCTGCGAGATCATCAACCTCGAATGCCAGGTGTGTCGCCAGACCGGTATGTTTGGCCGGGCCAGCATCTACAAATCCAGCCGGGGCGGTTGTATCACTTGCCAGGATCAGATGCAGTTGGCTGTCACCACCTTGAAACCACGCACCTCCAAACTTAAAGTTAGACGGGCGAGGCACTTCCTGCATGCCCAGCACGATCCCATAAAACCAGCGCGCCCGTTCGAGGTCGCGCACTACAAGGCCGCAGTGTTGTAACGTTTTGATGTGCATACAGCACTCCTTTCTTTGTATGATAAGCTATTAACCAATCCTGGTTAATATGATTCTGGATGCGCTTTCATCTCTGGCATCACGCTGTCCCCAACGGCATAGAGACCGAAAGGCAATTGCTCGCCGACCTGCCATGATCCCTCGAATTGCAGGCGCTGGCCCGCCTCGCGTGTGCGGGCCAGCACTGCTTTGCTAAGCTCCATCTGGCCTGGTTCCCAACGCCTGAGCGCCGCGACCACATCGCCGCCAGTCTCTCTGACTGCCTCACTCAGCTTCCAGGCATCCTCCGCGGCTTTGGCGGTTCCGGCGGCGGCGTGCGGACGCGCGACGAACGCGGCATCCCCAATCAGGCAGACACGCCCATATGCCATGCCGGGTATTTCGCAATCGTAAACGATCTGGATGAATGGTTGGGAGGTATTGCGTACCACTTCGGTGAGCGGCGGCGGCAGGATGGTCGCAGCGTCTTTGCGCAGCTTCTCGACATGGCGCTCTTGCACGCTCCCAGGATACAAGGAGACCTCCCGCGCTATTCCATCGCGGTCGGTAGTCAGATCGTCGAGTTCGCTGCCCCGCGAGACGTTTCGATACCATAACCAGTTGACGAGAGGCTGTGTCGAGCGGGACGATGATTCGACGATAGGTATCGGGTAGGTCAAAAAGTGACTATCAGGCATGATATGGTAAGTGATAGCATCACGCAGCGCGGCGAAGGTATGTGGACTCAGTTCGGCCTCGCCGACAGTCCCACGCCACGCGATGTACCCGGCGTATTCCAATGACACGCCTGGATGCAAAAGCCTGCGCCCGGTGGAGCGAATGCCGTCCGCGCACACCAGCAGATCGCAACGCTCGCTGCGACCACTGGCGAAACGGACGTTCACGCCTTCGTTGTCCTGGTCGAAATCGACAATCGACTCGCCCAGGTGGTAGCGGTCCGCTACGAAGCAGTTCAGCAAACCCTGGTAAAGCGCGTTGTAGGAACTGAACCGGTAAGCATATGGTTTATCGTCTGCGATGTTACCATCCCTGTCCATGTATCGCACCCTGCGCGCCGCGACACTGATCTGGCTGATATCGAGGACGCTATGCTCGGTGAAATAACGTACAGTGGCCGGATTCAGGACAATCCCGGCTCCCAGGCCCGTTAGAGGACTGTTGGACCGCTCATATACCTCCACGTCGCAGCCAGCATCCCGCAATGTCAGCGCGGCCGTGAGTCCGGCAAGGGATCCTCCCATTATCAGAACATGTGGTCTTGTGCCAGGCATCGCTTCTGCTCCTCGCGGGCAAAGGACTTCGAGAGACGAGTGGTTTGTCCCCTTCATGCCGCTCCGCGTTTTCTTCTACTGAGATCAGATCACAGTGTGGAGAGAACAGTTTGCTTTCTCTCAACATTATATGGGAAAAAGCTTATCAATACAAGACCTGGAGGATGTGGGTCTGCGTCCTTGCGGGTGAAAAAGGACGCACATTTGTAGGGACGCGATTTATCGCGTCCACGTGGGCGAGTGTCGACGTGGGTGGACGCGATAAATCGCGTCCCTACAAATCACCCGCAAGGATGTAGAACCAGGATGTTTAAGCAGCTTTGTGAATGAGACTATTGTCTCATTGTCTTTTTTCTGCTCTGTATAAGTGCTGCCATTTGCATCGTAATCACACTCGATACAATCAGGCCCAGGCCAAGCCACTGAAGAATTGCCATGGTGCGACCTAAGAAAAGAAGGGCGAGCAGGGCCGTCATTACTGGTTCGAGGGTATGAAAGATACTGGCTATCGCGGCGGAAAGATACTGGAGACTGATCGTAAATAAGAGGTACCCAAAGAGTGTCGGACCCAGCGAGAGGATGAGCAAGAGCGCCCAGCCACTTGTATCAAGGGTGATGACCAGTCCATGGTCTCCCTGTGTAATGAGGCCCCAGATTATAAGAGCGAGCGTTCCGAACAGGTATGTGTAGAAGAGAATGACGATTGGACTCAGTCGCTTTGTACGCGCTGCCCCTCTCCCTAAGAGCGTATAGAGAGCAAAACATACGCCGCTGAACAGACCTAAGAGCAGTCCTTTCGTATTTCCTGCTGTCCCTGCTATCAGTTCTGAGATGCTGCCAACCAGCGCGCATCCCAGGAGATTGATCACGATAGCCACTATTTGCATCGGCTTAAGTCGTTCATGGAAGACCCACCAGGAACCCAGCGCCACGAAGACGGGCGCGCAGAACATCAGAGTAGTGGCAACAGCCGCTTTATTGATGGCCACCGATGTGTTAAAGGCAAGGTTAAACAGGCTTACACCCACCACTCCGTAGAGTACATAATAGCCGACCTCGCGTCTCTGGAGTTTGAAGACATCCGGTCGGCGTACGAGCAGATAGAGTGCCAGGAAGAGAGTTACCAGCAAAGCGCGCCAGGTGCTTATTTGTAAAGGTGTGAGCCGGTAGACTGTCTGGAGCTGATCGATAAAGACAGGTGTCGTTGACCAGATGACTACAGCTATGAGAACAATCACCACCCCACGTCGTGATGGCGTAGTTTGAGAAGAAGAGGGCGCATTCAATCTTTCTTCCACGCGCTGACTCCGTCCAGTGTTTGCATTTCGTCCGCGCTAAGCGTGATCTCAGCCGCGCCGAGCAGTTCGCGTACCTGCTCTACTGAAGTACCGCTGGCAATAGCTGCGGTGATGCCCGGTCGGGCAATGATCCAGGCCAGGGCTATCTGCCCAACCGTCGCGTGGTGAGCCGCGACTACGCGATCAAGCTGCTCCAGTATACGGAAACCCTTCTCGTTCATGTAGCGTTCCGCGATGCCTTTGGCGCGGGGACTGGAAGGCAAAGCCTGTCCCTGGCGGTACTTGCCTGAGAGAAATCCGCTGGCCAGCGATGAGTAAGTGATAACGGCGATCCCCTGTTCCAGGCAAAGGGCCTCAAGGTCGCGCTCGTATTCGGCGCGGTTGACCAGGCTATAGGGCGGTTGCAGGCATTCGTAACGAGCGTAACCGTGCTGGTCACTGACCCGCTGCGCGTCTGCAAGACGCGCAGCGCTGTAGTTGGAAGCGCCTATCGCGCGCACTTTGCCCTGGCGCACAAGATCATCAAATGCGGCCATTGTTTCTTCGAGTGGAGTGTTCGGGTCATCACGATGAGCTTGATAAAGATCGATATAATCGGTCTGCAGGCGTTTAAGTGAAGCCTCTACCTCTTCCATAATATAGCGACGCGAGAGGCCCTGCGCGTTGGGAGCGGTACCCATGCGGCTGCCTAATTTCGTCGCGATAATCACGCGACTGCGATTTTTACGCGCGCTCATCCAGTTCCCAAGAATGATCTCGGATTCGCCTCCCACGTGACCTGGAACCCAGGTCGAGTAGGTATCCGCCGTGTCGATAAAGTTTCCACCACCATCGACATAGGCGTCCAGCACCTCAAACGAGCGTTTTTCGTCGGTAGTCCACCCAAGTACATTTCCACCAAAGCAGAGTGGCGAAACAGACAGTTCAGCACGACCAAGTGTGCGATGTATCATAAAAATTTGCTCCTTAGCTACTTTCCTCTGTAAGCAAAATGGGGCCAGCATTGGGGGTATGGTATCCCTCATAAAGAGTATAGCATGCAGATAGCCGGAGCGTCAGGAGCAAAAAGGAGAGACGCAATTCATCGCGTCTCTCCTTTTTCGTTCAATGGAGTCGATTTGCATTCGACTCTCTACGGAATCTGAAAATCGATGGTGGCCTGAGTGGTTGCGCCAGGAGTGTGCCCTGGCAGTAGTATGAATGTCGCCGTCGTGGTGTCTTGCGGCACCAGGAAGGAAACCAACCCCTGAGTATTTGTAGTATCAGCGGCAGCATCGCCAATGACCGCTTGCTCGAGCGCAATAATCGTCCCACCGTATTGTAAGCGAATGTAATCAGGCGGGAAGGCGTTGAGACCTTCAGTGCCGGGGTTATCAAGTGAGAAGGTGAGGACCAGGAAGCGCATGCCTTTATCGACCTGCGTTCCGCTGTCACTGAGTTTGAACGTGACTGTTTTCAGGGTCCAAAACATGCTCCCAAACGGTACACGCAGATTGGGAGCGCTCTGCCTGGGCTGGTACTGGCTCACATCGGCATGGCTAGTTAACGGAACCTGTAGCTGCTCTTCGGTATCTTTGCCAATTTGCAGGATCATCTGGTCCACTTTCAGGCCTGTTGAGGCGGGAAAATCGATCCAGGTCGTCTGATCTCCCTTACGGGCAGGCCCGCTGATATCTTTAGAACTCCCGAGAGCAACCTTGCTTCCCCCGGGTAATAGCAGGGCAAAGGACTCACCGTAGGCATAAGAAGGAGCGCTCGCAAAGTACACATTATTCATATCCGATTGGACCGCGCGCAGATTGAAGCGCACCACACCCTGTGCGGGTGTCCCAGTATCATCCGCAAAACTCGTCGCCTGCTGCGCATTGATAATCGTGATATTCACGCTGGCATAGTTCACGGTTGTATTGATGGGCGTCGTGGTCAGTGGGGCCTGGGTCGGTGTGGTCTCGCTAGTTGTGCCTGTACGAGCTGTTTTGCCGCCTCTGCTGGTAAGAGCGTGAAAGGCAAAGTAACCAGCCGCGCCGAGTATAAGCAGCAGCAGAAGTAAGACCACAGCTACTCTCAACAGGCCCCGCGAAGAGTTCTTCTGCGGTCGCGCATATGCTGGCGGTGGCTGGTTGCCCTGTAAGGGTGGTTGATAGCCTTGCTGTGCCGGCTGATTGTTCTGTTGTGGATATGCTATGATTGGCGCGGCTTTTTGGGTTGGCGCATACGAATTCACGGGGGGCGGGGGAGGCGCTTGAGGAACGCCCGCCAGTGTGCCGCAGTTTGGGCAGAAACGTGTGTTATTAGGGACAGAACTTCCGCAATTCGTGCAGGAGTGCGTGGTGGATTGTGACATGGTATTTTCCCTTTCGATCGGGTCTACAGGTGATGATCTAACTGACTTACGCGAACTTGAACGACTGCAACATGGGCTGGAAGGTCGTGCTATCCATCTGCTCAAAGTCTTTCGCTGGAGCGCTGAACTGGATCTTGTACATTTTGGTGGTCGCATCATGTACCGGACGATTGATTGCCATGGCGTTGACCTTTATAGACAGTGGTTTCCCACTGTATGGCAAATCACCAATAGCCCCAATCTGATCCCATGTCTCTCCCCCAACAATTGTGGTTGGTGCAAGATCAACTTTTTGATAGTGAGGTTTCGACTGCATTGACTGAAGCAGAGGATCGAGAGCAACGGAAGTCGCAGAGTTTGCATTGGGGTTGGCCGTGACCGTAACGATGAACTCGACTGTGCGTGTCGGATCTATGAAGATAACAGAGGCAGCCGACGGGGACGCCTTATCGATAGTCCATCCGGCTGGATAGCCAATGCTAAAACCGTTGCCTGTATAGGTTGTCAGACTGGCGGCAGGCGCAGAAGTGGGATGAGTAGTCGCAGGCGTATTGCCACTCGTCGTGGTGGGAACTGTTCCCGTACTTCCGCCTCCCAAACTACAAGCGGTCAGCAAGCATACCAGTAAGAGAGTGCAAATGCTCAATGAGAGCCTGGAACGTGAAAAATGAGACGGTAGGTGACGGTTAGATGTATGGTAGGTCATGAATCCTCCATTATTATAGGAAGCAAAAGACGTGGGTACAACATATTTACGTGAACGGCGATACTAGTACAGTCAATGAGGGTATAAGCCTGCAATCTCTACTGGATTGCAGGTTCTTCAAAGGAGAAGCGTTCCCCTGGGATGCGCTTCGATACGTGAGTTGTGACAGCTCTACGCGCCCAGGGAAGTCAGGCGGTTCAGGGCAGCAGTCAGCCCGTTTTGCGCTTCATTGTGCCAGACAAGCCAGGCATCACTGCCCTTGAGTAGGGGAGCGGCCTTGTCGAGTTCAGCGAGCGCTGCCATGAAACTCACTCGCGCTTGCTGAGCGCACTCGACTCGCTCTACCTGGGAATCGGCATTGCGGCTCAGATGGAGCGCAATCGTCGCGTGATCGATGGCGGTGAGTGCGTTTCCCAGCTTGCGATCAATCTCGCTCTCTTCGGACATCATGGTACTTCCTCCTTTCACAGCGCCGATACCAGCCAGGTCGTGCGCGTGTTCCTGGAGAGCCTGCTCGATAATGTCTAATATTTGCTCCGCTGCTTTCAGGGCGTCATTCGGGTGAATGCGTTCCATCAAGGTCTCTTCGATCGAGGTGGCGAGGACAGCAGCCCGCAGGCGTATCTTCTCTTTGCGATTCAGTCGAAAGGTCGTGATGACCCGCTCCATCTCATCGATATTCAGGACAGGAAAGCTCTTGGGTACCTTAAGGGAGAGCTGCAGGCGGCGCACCTTCTCGCGGTGAATATTCGCGCGATCATCAAGGTGGCCCAGCCCTAACCCGTGCGCCGCGAGGATCTCCTGGAGGACGCTGGCAAACAGGTTCCAGCCTCCTGGTGGCGTCTCGTGTGTTTGCATAGATGCGCTTCTCCTTTCATACGCAAGCATACCCCTAAATCGCCTTTGCTGGAAGTCACAAACATGTGGGTGCGTTATCTGGTATACTGTAAGGGCTTGTCCGCCCAAACCAGTAGGGACGCCCCTCGTGGGTGTCCTCCGCGTTTCCTTCTAATAGACGCGGGCGGACGCTGACGCGAAGAGGAGCAAACAAGCATGGATCACCCCCATCATTCCAGGCATATACAGCCCGATGAGAGGTTATACGGTGGATTCGTGCCTGGTCTGCCACCTGCATTTGAGCTGCTCAGGCAACAACTGGTCGAGTTGCAGCGTAAGGCTGCTCCTTATGAAACAGCGTTAGCCCGCATAGAATTATTGAGGAATGTACTCACTTCGGCGCAGGATGCTCCCGATGTTGCGCCAGAAGTGCGCGCGGCCCTGCGCGGTGCGTTAGCAGTTGCCTACCAGCAACATCTCGGCGGCGATCGCGCCCGGCAGATGGAATCAGCACTTGTTGCTTGTGAGGAAGCCCTGCAAGTCTATACCCTGGAACAGTACCCATACCAGTATGCGAGCGTACAGGTTACGCTGGGCAATGTCCATCGAGAGCGCGTTCTGGGAGTGCAGCGCGACAACCTTGAGCGAGCCATTGCCTGTCATCGCGCGGCTCTGAGCGTTCACACGCTGATAGATTTCCCTTACGAGTATGCCCAGGCTCAACACGGCCTGGGGCAAACGTATCAACTGCGCATCGAGGGAGAGAAGCAGGAGAATTTAGAACAGGCCATTGCCTGTTGCCGCCAGGCATTGGAAGTGCGCACATTGGAAGCATTCCCTTTTGAACATGCCCAGACGCTGCATGTGCTGGGAACGGCTTATATTAGACGTATCGCGGGTGAGCGGCGCGATAACCTGGAACAGGCCATCAAGTATTTTCGCCAGGCAGCGGCTATTTTTACACTGGAAGTTTTTCCCGTCGAGTATGCCCAGAGCCAGAATAATCTGGCCGCTGCCTATTCGCAGCGTATTAGTGGAGAGCAGCTCGATAACCTGGAACAGGCCATCACCTATTATCATCAAGCTCTGCGAGTCTACACTCTGGAAACGCTGCCTATCGAATACGCCAGGGTCCAGAATAACCTGTGTATTGTCTACTGGCAACGTATCGCGGGTAAGCGGCGCGACAACCTGGAACAGGCTATAGCCTGCGGTCATGAAGGGCTGCGCGTCTGGACGCTGGACACATTTCCGTTTCAATACGCAATGCTACAGAATAATCTGGGCGCTGTCTACGTGGTGCGCCTTGCGGGCGAGCGGCGCGACAACCTTGAGCAGGCTATTTCCTGTTACCGCGAAGTCTTGCATGTCTGGACATTGGCTGCTTTTCCCTACCAGTATGCAAAGATTCAGAATAACCTGGGTGAAGCCTATCAACACCGCCTGGCAGGAGAACGTCGTGACAATCTTGAGCAGGCCATCGTCTGCTATCGTGAGGCTCTGCGTATCTGGACTCTTGAGGCTCTGCCCCAGGATTACGCGATGGCTCAGCGCAACCTCGGCGCGACATATCAGAGACGCGTGGAGGGGGAACGCGGAGAGAACCTTGATCTCGCGCTTGCAGCGCACCAGGAATCGTTGCGCATTTACACGCTGGATGCCTTCCCGGTCGAACATCGCCAGTTGCAGCTTGACTGTGCCGAAACACAGGTTTTGCGCCAGGATTGGACATCTGCTCACAGCGCTTATGTTGCTGCTCATAAGGCCGAAGAACTCTTAGTGGCCCTTGGCGCGGGAGCAGTGGGGCGTGATGCCGTCCTGAAAGAAGGGCGTGATGCCGCCATCCGCGATGGTTTTGCGCTGCTACGCCTGGGAAGAATAGAGGAAGCGGCTATTACCATCGAGCGCGGACGAGCAAGCGGACTGGCGGAGGCCATGCAGTTGAACGCCGCCGATCCCAGTCGTATCAGCAATGCTGAACGCCGCGCACGCTATGTAGCGGCACATCGCGCTTTCGTCGCGGCACAGGCAACATTGCAATCCGCCCTCCCTGCGGACATGGGTGAAGGCAGCCAGCGACAAATCATGCTGGAACGCTCGGCTACCTACCGTCAAGCAAGATCAGCTTTTGATACCATGATCGAGGAGATACGTGTGGCCCAGGACCCCACCAACTTCCTTCACGATACGCTTGACGCAGCTACGATTCTGAAGGCAGCGCAGCGTTGCGGTTCCAGGCACGCGCTTGTCTACCTGGTTGCGACGCCCTGGGGTGGTATGGCGGTGGCGGCTTTTGCTTCGCATCTATACATGCAAATAGCATCCGATTTTGCCGCGCTCACCTTGCCCACTCTTACAGAAGAGTTTGTCGGCGCATTGATCGAAACTCATTTAGACGATCCAGCGCCTATCACGGGCGGCTTTGACTGCGCGCAGCGAGGGAATGGAATCGATCTGCTGGAGAGCTGGCCCGGTTTGACCTTTCGCGAACAGGCTGGCGCGCTCCATGCTGCCTGTATGACGGCCGGGCATACAAGTACACTCGACGCAGCGGCGCAATTCGTGCTTTCTCTACCGGCATTGACGCCGCTCGTCGATCACCCTATTACTACATTGAGCGAGGGAAGCCATACCCTCCTGGCCAGTACCCTGAACCATGCAGTACTGCAACGCGAACTGCAACGCTGCCAGTCGGCGCTCCAGGCGGCTGCGCTCCAGCCATTGATAACATGGTTGCTGGCAGCAGGCGTTGGCAGTCTTACGCTTGTACCATGTGGTCCTCTTGCCGCTTTCCCCCTGGTCGGAATACCACTTGATGATGGACGCACGCTGGGAGAAACGCTTCCTACCAGCATTGCTCCCAGCGCGCGCGCGCTGCTACATGAAGAATATCCCAAATCGCCGCGCGCGGGTATCTACGCGCTGGGCAATCCCTATCCGACACAACAGAATCTGCGCTGGGGCGAGGCTGAGGCATTCGCCCTGGCGGAACTCGGTCATCATCTTGAACAAGTTGCGAGCGTCAAGGTACAATGGCAGGCTACACGCGGCTGGCTTATCGAGGCGCTTCAAACGGGCCTTGTCGTCAACGCATCCTGTCATGGCATATTCGACACGCATAACTTCTTGCGCTCCCGCTTAATCCTCGCTCACGAAGAGGAGTTGACGCTGGCGGACATGCTGAGCGAGCAGGCCGATCTGCGAGGACTGCGGCTACTCATCCTCTCGGCCTGCCAGACAGCCATGCTCGACCTGGACGGCGCGCGCGATGAGGTGCGCAGCCTGGCGGCGGGCATGCTGCAAGCAGGAGCGGCAGCCATCCTGGCGTCGTTGTGGGCCGTGGATGATAGAGCAACCTATCTCCTGATGGTGCGCTTCGCGTTAGAATGGTTCCCCAAAATGAATGATGAGCTTCCCGTTACAGCATTGGCGCGCGCCCAACACTGGTTGCGCACGGTCACGAACCGCGAATTGCAGCGCTGGCAGTCGAATAGAGCGCCCGCGAACTCAGAACAACTCATCGCTGTGCGCGGGCGCGCCAATCGTTTTGATGCTTCTCAGGCTCAGGAAATTGTCCAGGTCGATGCCGAGGAACTTGCTCCTGACACCTGCCCCTACTCCGATCCCTACTACTGGGCTGGATTTCAAATCACCGGCTGGTAATAAATTCGCCACACAACTTTTGCAACCTTCCAATACGATATATCGTAAATGGAATAGAAAGATATATCGTATTGTTTCAGCAAGTAAATGCGATATATCGCAAAGGTTCTCTCATTTGAAAGGAGATAAAGAACAATGTTTTTTGGTCAATTTAACGAGCAAGCTGGCGATGCCCCGGAGCAAGTAAACTGGGAAGGCTGGACGCCCCCCTGGATGGCGCGTGAAGGACAACAAGGTCCGCGCGGCCCCTTTGGTCCTGGACGTGGTTTCGGTGGCCCCCGCGGTTGGATGGGTCCACGCGGCCCCTTCGGACATGGCCACGGCCACGGTCCCTTCGGACATGGCTTTGGTCCAGGTCGACACTGGGGCGCGCCTGAAGAGCTTCTGGCTCTGCGCGTCGAGGCCGCCGAGGTAGCCCAACTCTTCGCAATCGCCAGCCGGGGCGCGTTCGAGAACAAGGAACGCCAGGCACAACTGCGCTCCTTCCTCGACCGGGCGCACAAGGAACTGACTGACATGATCTACGGGTCAGCACAGGGTCAGGCCAGCGGGAGCGAGAGCGCAAGCAGCTCCACCGACGTCGGCCAGGCGTAATTTCACGCCATCACCCGTATAGGACGCGAGCAATCGTGTCCTATATTTTTTGTTTTGAACAGGCCAGAAAAAACTATTGACGAATCGCAACGGCATGATGTATACTCAATGCGTTCGTTAGGAGCAATTGACATTCCTCGATAGCTCAACGGTAGAGCGGCCGGCTGTTAACCGGTAGGTTCCAGGTTCGAATCCTGGTCGAGGAGCCACGAAAAAGCCCTGGAACAGGCTTCTAGGGTTTTTTATTACCAAGCAATATGAACTTGACTTCATATGAAGGAGCTTCGACCGCCAGCAACAAATATTCGCATCCTCTTCGCTTTCGATCCACGGCGGGTCGCTATCCTGCTGATCGGTGGTGATAAGACAAACCGCTGGCAGGAGTGGTACGAGAAGACCATACCTGTTGCAGATAGACTCTACGATGATTATCTAGAAGAGTTGCGTAAAGAAGGAGAATTACCATGAGTGGACATAAACCCTGGAGTGAGATTAGCGCGAAGGTGCGGTCGGACCCGGAGCGACGTGCAAGGATTGAGCAGCGCGAGCAAGCCATTGAGGCTGAGCTGACCATCAGCCAGCTCCGTGAGGCCGTCGGCGCTACTCAGGAAAGCGTCGCTGAGCGCATGAACGTCACGCAGTCGAATGTGTCGCATTTTGAGCATAACCCGAATATCTTCCTGCGCTCTCTTGCAAGCTATGTCGAAGCGCTCGGTGGCCGATTGGAAGTCAGGGCAGTTTTCCCTGACCAGGTTGTGACTCTTGCTGTTTCTGGCTCCCAACGGCGCTCGCTTGACCCTGCTACGTCATAATTCGGGTGAGGCTAGCTCCCTTGTAGTTTTATCTGAGATTTTATGGTAAGGCGTAAATTGCCAGATTCTTGAACAAGACATCCGAGCCACCACCTACCGCGAGCCCGAGATTTCCAGTGGGGTAGCTGGAGCTGGAAATTCCTCCCTGACGCGCTCCATTGAAATAAAGTTGAAAGATATTGCCATTGACGACGATATCGATGGTAGTAAAACCAGTAGAATTGAGGGCTGTTCCCTGTAGCCCGAAGAGCGAAGTCGCCTGACCGGTGGTATCATCGATGCTATTGCCATTCCATTGGCCCGATGGCTGAATCGTGAATGAAAAACCTCCCTGGTGATTGGCTCCGGATTGGGTACGAAAGAAAATGCCAAATGCGCCGCTTGAGGCTGAGACTGGTTTGACCTGGACTTCCAGTACATAATCATTGGGGATGGAAGCATTGCCAGGAAAAGTCTTCAAAATATCTCCTTCCACCTGTCCAGCGTTTGTATTCGTCAAGCGGGTATCAGCGGCGTCGCACGTGGATTGCAGCGATGGATTCGTATTCCACAGGCTGCTTTGTCCATCGCATAGCGGTAGAGAAGTGCCATAGAGAAGTTTCCCTACTGCTATAGCAGGTGAGGGCAGCCTGGTTTGTGGATGCGAGACAGTAGCCGAAGATTTGGGTGTTGGTGTACTGGTCGCCTGGTTCTTAGTCGATCCTGATGGTTGCTGATTCCCGCCTGGCAACCAGTGCAGGTACAGTGCTGAGCCACCGAGGATCAGCAGAACCACAAGTATTCCACTGAGTAATGCTAGCCACAAAGGCAGACGACCGCCTTGCCGTTTCCTGGGCTGTCGGTTGGTGGCAACTGCGGGTTCATCGCTCGGTCGATTAGTGGCAACCGTGAGTTCATCGTTCGGTCGATTAGTGGCAACCGTAGATTCATAAATCTGTTTCCCCCTTACAGGAGGGATCGTATCAAGCATGGTTTCATCGGTAGACAACAGGGATACCTTAACAGCGGGTTGGTAGTCGGTAACCGCGGCACGAAGTTCTCGCGCAAGCTCACCAGCAGTAGCATAGCGTTGTTCGGGTTTTTTGGCCAGGGCTTTCACGATCACGTGCTCAACACCGGGTGGAATAGCCGGGTTGAGCTGAGAAAGCGAAGGGGGTGCCTGCGTTGCGTGTTTGATCGCTACTGCTACTGGTGTTGTGCCAGTAAATGGAACTCGACCACTCAGCAACTGGAATAAGACGATACCCAGTGCATAGACATCGGAACGGTTGTCAATAGGAGCGCCTGCGGCCTGCTCCGGCGAAAGGTATTCTGGTGTGCCAATGATCATGCCCGCCATCGTCAGTGTCTGCATCGCTACTACATTCGCCGTCGCAGGATCACCCAGGACTTTCGCAATCCCAAAGTCGGTTAAGAGTAATCTCCCGTCAGCATGAAATAAAATATTTCCAGGTTTGAGATCCCGGTGAATAATGCCGTGCTGGTGAGCATAGTCCAATGCAGCAGCAATCTGCTCGACGATGGTAGTAGTCTCGCTAATGGGCAATTTACCTCGTTCGCCTACTATATCGCGCAGCGTACCACCTGCCACATATGGCATAACGAGGTAAGCAAGCCGATCCTGTTCGCCATACTCATAAATAGGCATAATGTTGATATGATCGAGTGCAGCAATAGCGTCAGCTTCCCGGCGAAATCTGACTAAAAATTCGTTGAATCCTGTTGAGTTCTGGAAGAGCTCAGGGAGCAGCACTTTCACGGCGACAGTACGTCGTGGTCGTGACTGCTGTGCTAGATAGACCGCTCCCATGCCCCCTCGTCCGAGGAGACGTTGGAGTGTGAAGGTTCCCAGGGTCTTCCCGCTTAATTGACTATCAGTACTGTCGAGTTCGCCCATTTGCTTGGCCTCCTGGAAAAATATTTCTTTAGTTCATCATTATAACATTTACATACCTTCTTCGTGATGTGTTGTTGATTGCTGGCTGACAGCTTTTCAAGAGGCGTGTTATAATGCCTTTTGTCAGGCGATATTGAAAATGTAGTTTGGAAATAAGAAAAACTGGAAAGCGAGTGAATAATGCTGAAAGTAACAGTTCTCTATGGCCATCCACAGGACCCCGCCGCTTTTGATCACTATTATGCTGAAGTCCATACGCCCCTTGCGTTGACGATGCCGGGGCTGAAGGGCTTTACCGTAGGGAAAGCCGCGACGACGAATCCCAACGAGCCATCGCCCTATTATCTTATCGCCAACCTGTATGTGGATTCGCTGGAGGCTTTTCAAGCCACTATGGCGTCACCCGCGGGACAGGCGACGGTAGCCGATCTGCATAATTTTGCTAGCGGCGGAGTGACCATCTTATTGAGTGAGGAACTGGTGCTCATTCCCGTGTCCCTCACGAAATAATTAAGACATGCACGCAATCAGCCGGGGAGCGTGGCTCCAGCGAGAGGTTTAGACGTGGAAGACATGAGCACCATCGACTACCATATCTTCTTCGAGGAATTGCTGGAAGTCGTTCCCTGGCCGCTTATGATTGTCGATACGAGCCTGGTCATTTGCTTCTCCAATGCGCGCGCGCAGGCCCTTTTTGAAACGAATGAGTCGCTCAATGGTTCGCGCATCGATCAGTTCATCACGGATGCCGCCATCCTGCGTCTCATCCAGCAGAGTGTCGAGACTGGCCGCGCGCGCAGCGAGGAACATAACAGGGCCGATGCCAGCATAGGTATTACCGGCATCGCCTGGAATATTACAGTGACGCCCCTGGCGCATAAGCGAATCAAGAAAAAGTTTCGCTTCTATGCCATCGTGATCGAAGATTATACCGAATTACGGCGGCTGGAACGCGCGCGCCGCGACTTCATCGCCAACATCTCGCACGAACTGCGCACGCCTCTGGCTTCTGTACGCCTGCTGGCTGAGACGCTCGAAGATGCCATTGATACGGATCGCGAGCAGGCCCAGGCTTTTGTGGAGAAAATCGAGAACGAGGTGTACCACCTGACCACCCTCGTCACGGAGCTACTCGATCTCTCACGCATCGAGTCGGGGCAGACGCCCATGAGCATCGAGCCGGTCGAGGCAGAACTGCTGGTGCGCGAAGTTATGGCCCGCATGTTGCCACAGGCGCAGAGCCACCGCGTCCAATTGCGCACCGAGATCGAGCAGGGCAAGACACGCGTGGCCGCCGATAGCAAACAGATCACGCGCGTGTTGGTCAACCTGTTACATAATGCCATCAAGTTTACCCCGTCCGGCGGCACGGTAGTCATCGGCACGCGCCCGCACAGTGGCGCAACCGCGCAGAGCTTTTTCGTGCGTGATACGGGGGCAGGCATTCCGCCCGAAGATCTGCCGCGCATCTTTGAGCGTTTCTACAAAGTGAATCGCGCGCGCTCGAAAGCCGGCTTCAACGGACCTGAGGGACGCGCGAGCGGGGGCAGTGGGTTGGGACTGGCTATAGCGCGTCATGTAGTAGAGGCACACGGCGGGCGCATCAAGGCGGAAAGCGTGCCTGGTCAGGGCAGCACGTTTACTTTCACTCTGCCGGTGATACACCGCGCAGACATTCAGTAACATTACGATTTTGACATTGTTGTCACAATATCGATAATTTTAACTACATCTTTATATCTTTATGTTGCGTCCGGCGTTTTCATGTGGTACTATTTTCAAGGGATCAGTAATTTCAACCAGGGACGGTGTCGGTAATTTCCTGGTTTGTGCCGTTTTCACCGAATCCGTTCCGCCGTAGCCCGAATTTCTGCTATTTCGTGGTTATTTACAGACAGGGTGGTATGCGATGAATGTATCGCGTTCCATTTTGTTCAGGATGGGGGCGTTTACTAAGACGCCTGTAATTTCGTAGGGAGGCTGTTGGTAGTGTGGAGAGAGAAAGAGGACGAAAAGATGAGCAAACTGGTAATGATCATTGACGATTCACTAACGGTTCGAAAGATCATAGAAACCAGCCTGAAGCGTGAAGGTATCCAGTCGGTGAGCTATGCTGACGGTGTTGAAGCCCTACTCGCCTTAAATGAACGACGTTGCCCGGTGCCCGACCTTGTCATTCTCGACATCGGTCTTCCTAAAATGGATGGCTATGAAGTCGCCCGCCATCTAAGAACCAAACAACAATTTAGCAACACCGTCATCGTTATGTTGTCTAAACGCGATGGCGTGATTGACCGCCTCAAGGGTCGGCTGGCCGGCGCGAAGGACTACATCACCAAGCCATTCAGAACGCAAGAAATTATGTCGGTTGTACACTCATACCTGGGTGCGCCTACCTACTCGTAAGATGGCATTTCAGGACGATACAGAAGCGCAAAGCCTGGAGCAAATCACCGACGAAGAATTTTGGGAACGCGCGCGTGCGCAAGCCGTAGCAGCTTCCAGCGGTCTTTTGTCGCCTGAGAGAGCAGGCTTGCATCAATACCTCGAATGTGCCTTGCAGCGCGGTAAATGTTTTGTGCCACTTCACACGGTTGAAGAAGTGGTACCCGCGCCGCATCGTTTTGCTCGCCTGCCCTTCGCTCCTCACTGGATGCCCGGAGTGCTCTCCTGGCGCGGCGAGATTATGGCTGTCGTGACCCTGGACGACTATCTCTCCGGTAGAGAGATGCCCTTATCCGGGGGCCTGCTGCTTGTAGCTCGCCATCCTGAATGTGTTGTTGGACTGCGCGTGCCAGCCGTAGGGGTAACTACCACGATCGAGCCTGCGCAATTGATGCCACCAATACCATCATCCACGCTATACACCCCCGCGCGTGCTGACATTGTGGCAGGTGTACATGCCGGATTCCCTGTACTGGATAGTGCCGCGTTACTCCACGATGTGATGCTACATATCGGAATGGCGGCGCATCATGCCTGACGAAGCACTTCCCTTTGACCATAGCGATCTCTCCCCGGAAGACCTGGAGATTTTACGCACCTTCCTCGCCACCGATGAGTTTGAAATGCGCCCTCCTGACAGCGACGAGCCAGGCGCTGCGCCCGAACTTCCATATCCTGACAATGCGCTCGAACTCGACGACGAGATGCTGGCTATTTTCACCACCGAGGTTGAAGAAGACCTGGAAGTTTTGCGCGGTGGTCTGGATCAGGTGGAGCTCGATGAACGCGCAAACTCACCCGGCTTCCACACCATACAACGCGTCGTGCATAAAATAGGTGGAACCTCGGCAGCGGTTGGCTGCGACGCTCTATCCACTATTGCTCATCATATCGAAACAGTTATCCAGCGCGTAACTTCAGGCGAGATCACCGTGTTTACCGGCCTGTATGGTCTGGGACATGCCATTGGCGCGTTGGAAATGACGCTGGAAAGCGTTAAGACGCGAGGGCAGGAAGATATGCTGCCTCTGCTTGATCTCGAACAAGATTTCAAAACACTCGGTATCTCACTCACAGCGGGTAGCGAAGAGCATAATACAGCAAGTGGCGATCTGCGCTATGACCGCCAGCGATTCGATCAATTCATCCAGCATACCGAACAGTTAATCGAGCAGCAATCAGCATTAGAACACGCGCGCAAGCAGGTTGAGGCAGATTTTCAGGAGTTAGACGCGGCGCAGGCTCGTTTGCGGCGTATCGAGACATTTTTTTCGAACATGTCGATGATGAGCGCGACGCCTGCCCTTGAGGAGACCGCGGCCACGCCCTCTTCTTCACTCGTGGCGCGTATCTTGCGTGAAGCGACACAACGCACCGGCCATACACACCCGCTTCAGACAAAAACCATGCCACAGCCAATTTTCCTGGAAGATGCCGCGCGTTGGGATGAATTGGAGATGGATCGCTTCAGCGAAACGCGGTTGCTTACATACGCGCTCAATGAAGCTATTGCAGATATCGCAACCGCGACTGCTCAATTACAGCGCGCATTGGCGCGTCTCGATACGCTCATCGAACGGCAGATACTCTCGGCTCAGCAGGTGCGCGCTGGCGCGTTGTCGCTGTGCGCGACCCCTTTCAGCGTACTCACGCAGCACGCTCGCCAGGCTGTGCAGGAAATTGCGCGGGATTTCCAGCGCGAATTGCAGTTCGAGGCATCAGGGGAAACTGTCGAGATTGATCAGCATATACTGGAGGCGCTGGAAGCGCCCATAACACAGTTAATCTCCACTCAACTTGTCGCCAGCCTGCACGAAATAGAGAGTGATGGCGCTCCCTGCCAGGTTCGGCTGGGCGCGTACGCGTGGGGAAATGAGATTGCCATCGAGTTGAGCTTTTCCATAGCCATGCCTGGCGGTATCCTGCATATGTTGCAGGAGCGTATCCAGCCACTGCATGGCTCGGTCACGATGCAGTCCGCCGCGACAGGCGGTATGACTTTTATGCTGCGTTTCCCCCGGGCCGCGGGGCTGGTGCAGGGACTGCTGGTGCGTGCCTGGGAGCAGCAGGTAATTATTCCATTTTCGCAGGCGTTGCGCGTCGATTACCAGCGCCAGGATGGATACGATCAATTCTATACGCTGAATGCTTTGCTGGGTTTTCCGAACATGACCCCAGGCACTTCCACAATCCAGACGACATCGCAGCTTCAACCGGTGCTGCTTCTGAGTAGCGATAGTCGGCCCGCGAGCCAGGTAGCGGTGCAGGTAGACGAGGTGATTGGACAGATTGAACTGCTTATCAAGCCTCCTCCTGCTCCTCTGCGGCGTCCAGGTATTACGGCTATGGCCATCGATAGCGCGGGTAAGGTGCTGCTGGTACTGGATGTGCCTGAACTGATCCGGCAGGACAGACTGCGTCAAGATCATACACATTCAGTTGCAGCGTCTCATGAGACACCCGATACCTTACAGCAAACGGAGAATAGACCGCCGAAAATCCTGATTGTCGATGATTCAGTCTCAATCCGCCGCACCATTCGGCAGACGCTCAGCCAGAAAGACTATACCATCCTCGAGGCGCGCGACGGCCTTGAGGCGCTGGAGAAAATTGAGGAAGAATCTCCTGATGTGCTCTTGCTCGATCTAGAAATGCCCCGCATGAACGGCTACGATATGCTGAACGTCCTGCATACGCGCATGCTGCTGCCCGAACTCAAGATAGTGCTGCTCACCTCGCGCTCATCCGAGAAACACAGGCAACGCGCTCGCGAACTGGGCGCGCACGCATTCCTCACGAAACCCTGCTCCGAAAAGACATTGTTGGAGACGCTGGAATCATTGCTGGTGTGACAGTCCTTGTGTTACAATGCCAGCGACACAAGAACAATCAGACAGGATAGCACTGAGTATGCACACCATTGATGAACTTGCACACCTCTCTGGATTGCCGAGCAGGACCATCCGTTTTTACAATACGCAGGGCCTACTTCCTCCAGCTATTATGCAGGGACGCGTGGCCTATTATGACGATGAGCATGTGCTTGTGCTCAACACCATTAAACAACTCAAGGAGCAGCAGAACCTTCCACTGGAAAACATCAGGCAAATGTTGGAGATTCGCGCCAGCCAGGGCGAAGTGATGATGAATCTCGCGCTCAAGCAGCGCTTGCTGCGCCCGCTCAATCCTGGCTGCCAGGATGTACAACTCACCAGAGAAGCCTTGCTGCGGCAAACGGGTGCCAGTGACGAGTACATCGATGAATTAACGAAGCAGGGGTTGCTCTTCCCCGTTCAGGTAGAGAGTGAAGAGAGATATAGCGGGGATGATGTGTTGCTGGTCGAACTGTACCAGCGCCTTGCGTACCTGGGACTTCCCAGCGCGCTTCCCGCGCTGATCCGCTTCCAACTGCGCCAACTTGTGCGCAGCGAACTGGCCGCTTTTGAACAGCATGTCTACCCGCGCTGGCGCGAAGAAGACATGCCGCAGGAGCAGCAGGTCGAAGAAATGGAAGCTATTCTCACGCTGACCGATACCTTGATCTCGGTCATGCACCGCGTGCTGGTGCAGCAGGTGTAGGGACGCGATCAATCGCGTCCCTACATACTGTACCCTATTTTTCTATTATTTGTTCGCTATCCTCGGCCTGTTCAACTTCGTGATCATCGCTGTCAACGGCCTCGGCTTCTTCTGTATGCCCGGCTTCATCTTCAGTTTCATGCTCTTCCTCAACCGTTGCTGTCGCCGGTTTGACCTTTTGCGGGATGCCGAAGGTGGCGGCTACTTCGCCTTCAGGTACAGGTCTGGCGTAATGCCAGCGCAGTACCAGGAGGGTGAGCGGTATGAGCAAGATGAATACGACCAGTGAAGTCCACTGTGCTTGCTTCAAGCCCCAGTTCAGGCCAAGGAAACTGACGACGATATTATCGCGCACAAAGAAAATGGTGAACTGGGTTATCGTGTAACAAAACAGGTAGACGACCATGAGCAGTCCTGGCCGGCGCAGGCGGTGCGCCAGGTAGAGCAGGAGCGCCAGCACGATGATATTCGTCAGCAGTTCATAGGCGGCTGAAGGCTGCACGGCGGTAATCGGGTTGCCGCACTGGCTAGCGTTTGCCAGGCCCTGGCAGAAGAAACTATTCGGGTTCGTGTAGAGGGTAGCCCAGGGAAGGTTACTGCGGTAGCCAACGATATCGCCGTTGATGATATTACCGACGCGCCCAAAAATCTGCCCGGCAGCGCCGAACAAGGCACCCGCGTCAATGGCTACTAGTGGATTGATGCGTTCAACCTTTGACCGCCAAAAAATAGTGGGAATAATCAGGAAGATAGCGCCAAAGAAAGCCATTCCACCTTCCCAGGTGGCGAGAATGTGCTGCGGGTGCGCCAGGTAGTATGATACAAAATTCGGCTGCTGGACGACGAAATACAATCGCCCTCCAATGAGACCTGCCACGATGCACCACCACAGCATTCTGTAAACGGCATCGCTGGAAATGCCCTTGCGCGCTGTATAGCCGCGAATGACCCACAGACCGATCACAATACCCACTACGTACATAAAGCCGTACCAGCGCAAAGCAAATGGCCCGATATAGAACATGATCGGGTTGATATTAATAGGTATGTATGCTAACAAAGGGATGCCTCCCATAAATTACTCCAATTCGCTATGGACAATTATATCGTTGAAGTCTGCCTGTACCTTTTTCTGCCTGACCTATCATAGTACGCTCGACTGATAAGCGCAAGTGTCTATTTTTTTGTGACCCTGTTACTTTAGAGCGAATAAAGAGGATTCAATGTAACAACATATACATGGTGAGAAGCAGCTACATCGTGTATACTTTTCACAAAGGGAATTACGTCATCCACGAGCAAAGGCGTCACATGCAACTCACACAACGCAAAAGCAGCCTCATTGTTGTTTTCAACTACGTCGTCATGGTACTTATCTGGGGATCTTTTCCCGTCGTGACCAAGATCGGCGTGCAGCACGCGCCGCCTCTGCTGCTGTCGGGCATGCGTTTCACGCTGGCCTTTCTCATCATGGCCCCTTTCGCGTACTGGCAGAGCAAAAAGCTGTGGATCACCCGGCGTCAACACGCGCGAGTGCTCATTATTTCGCTATTGATGGTCGGCATACCCAGCAGCATCTTTTTCGCGGCTACACCCCACGCGCCGGTGAGCGTGCTGACCATCATGTGGTCTACCACGCCCATCTTTACCGCGCTCTTCTCTATCCGTGACGCGGGCGAGGTGCGCGGCTGGAAGTTACCCGTCAGTCTGCTACTTGGATTGACCGGTGTCCTGATCGTGTTGCTGGGTCGCGTGCCGTTCCTACCCGGCTCTCATGGCGGTACGCTCCTTAGCGGCGGCAGCCTCGCTGTTATTTTTGAACTGGCGGTGCTGGCCTCGTCGAGCATCTACGGTTTCGGCATTCGCATGGCGCGCCGCCATAGCCCTGATATTCCGGTCACAGTCATGACGACGTGGCAACTGTTCTATTGCGGCATCTTTTTGCTGGCATTGAGCTTGATTTTCGAGCGCGGCACTCCATTTCAGCCCACCTGGGTGACTCTGGGTACGCTATTCTATCTCGCCATCTTTTGCGGTTGCATCAGTTTCTTCCTGGTCTTCTGGCTGATTCGTCGCATCGGCGCGATACGCACCGCCTACAGCGATTTCATTATTCCAGGGGTCACGTTGATCCTCTCCTATCTCTTTGTCGGCGAAAGCCTGACGTCCGCCAAAATAGTTGGCCTGGGCTTCGTAATCCTGGCTGTGATTCTGGTACAGATTCCATAGAATCTGTGTTATGCTTGTTATACAGAGGAACAAAGCCGTTTCCAGCAAGCCAGAGAAGGAGGGTGTATTTGATAAAATGGTAAAGAATATGACGCCACGCAAGCCAAAGCATCTCCCAGGGGAGAGCACATACGAGCGATATCTGCGCGTTCCAGAACTGCTCTCGCTGCAAAAGCCGGAGAGTGAGCTGGCGCATCACGACGAGCTGCAATTCCAGGTCGTCCACCAGGTGTTTGAATTGTGGTGGAAAGAAGCCGCCTTTGAGCTTGACACTATTCGCGCGCTGCTCCAACAGTTCAATGTGGCACCAACGCTGCGCCTGATGCAGCGCGTGATTGCTATCCAGCACCTGATGCTGCAAAACTTGCGCATGCTGGAGACCATGTCGCCCTGGGATTTTCACGCCTTCCGCCTTATGTTGGGCGACGGCGCGGGTACCGACTCGCCCGGTTTCCATGCCCTCATGAGCATCTCGCCCCTGCTATGGGACGATTTTACGGCTCTGCTCGCGCACGAGCAGGTGTCGCTGACCGAAATCTACATGCACGCTGACCGCTATCCCCTGCTCATGGCTTTTGCCGAAAGCCTGGTAGACTACGACGAAGTGTTTCAAATTTTCCGCACGCAGCATTTCAAGCTGGCGCAGCGCACCATCGGCCCCGGTTCCACCGGCACCGGCGGCACGCCTATGGAGATACTTGAACGCACGCTCAAAGACATGTTCTACCCCGAACTATGGGAGGTGCGCAACCAGTTGACAAAGATCGCCGATGAACAAGGATTAAAATAAGCATAGGAAATGGAGCTGGTCGGGCATGCCTGACCAGCTCCATTTCCTATGCTCATTTTGAATGCGACATGTTTTGCAGGAAGCGCGCCACGGTGCGAATGCCCTTGAAGAACTGCGAGAGCGAGTACTTTTCGTTGGGCGCGTGCAGGTTATCGTCCGGCAGGCCAAAACCCATCATCACCACTGGCACGCCCAGCAGGTTGTAGAAAAGGGCTGCTATGGGAATGGAGCCGCCTTCGCGAATGAAGATAGGTTCCTTGCCGTAGACTTCCTTGAGCGCGTTAGCCGCCGCCTGCATGGGCGCGGCATCGACCGGCACGATGACCGCTTCACCGCCATGTACCTCGTGTACGATGACCTCGACACCTGCCGGGGCCAGCTCGCGCACGCGCCGCTCGAAAAGCGCGAATACCTCGTCCGACTTGAGATCGGCGGGCAGGCGCAGGCTAATCTTGGCCTTCGCGACGGCGGGAATGACGGTTTTTGCGCCCTCGCCCGTGAAGCCGCCCACGATACCATGCACCTCTAATGTCGGGCGACCCCAGATGCGCTCCAAGGGGGGATACCCGGCCTCGCCGGTGAACTCCTTGACGCCCATCTCTTCCAGCAGCGCTTCGTTCATGTGCAGGGGATCATCGCGCCAGAAGGTTTTCTCCACTTCCGAGGCCGGGCGAATGTTGTCAAACAGTCCGGGGATATGAATGTGTCCCTGCGCGTCCTTCAGTCCGGTGATAATGACCGCCAGCGTGTGAATGGGATTGGGCGCGACGCCGCCATACGAGCCGGAATGCAGATCGCTCTTCGCGCCGCGCACCTCGACTTCGGTGTAGATGATGCCGCGCAGGCCCGTAATCAGCGCGGGAATCTCTTTCGATGGCATATGCGTGTCGCAGATGAA